>JBDTUA010000307.1:0-6908 GCA_040007995.1 Gemmatimonadota bacterium
CGGCGACGTGACCCGCGTAGCGCTTGACGATGGAGCGGAGCTCGACGGCAGGCATGACGATCAGACGGGGGACGGGAGACGGGAGACGGGAGACGGGAGACGGGCCCGATCATGAATATACCGATCGGGGGTTCTGCTATGGCGTACGGATGGGGCGGGTGGTGAGATTCGGCGGATGATGGGGTCATACCAAAACGCAGCACTCGGCGCGAGATGATACAGCGGCGAGCGCCGGCCGTCAGCACCGTCGTCTCCGCCTTGTTGGCGTCGGCGCTCCTCCTCTTCCTCGTCGCGCCGATCGGGAAGCTCGTCGTGCAGGGCGGGGCGGCCGGAATTCGACATCTCGGCGACGACGCCGAGCTGCGGTCGGCGCTGCTGCTCACCGGCGTGACTGCGACGATCGCGACGCTCCTTGGGGTACTCACCGGGACGCCGATGGCGTACCTGATGGCGCGCCGTCGCTTCCGCGGCCGGGCGGTGCTCTCGGCGGTGCTCGACCTCCCGCTCGTCATTCCGCATCCGGTGGCGGGGATTGCCCTGCTCCTGGTGTTGGGGCGCGAGAGCGTGGTCGGGCAGGGATTGCTGCTGGCGGGGCTGCGCGTGGTCGGCACGCCGATCGGGATCGTCTGCGCGATGCTCTTCGTCTCGGCGCCGCTCTTCGTCAGCGGCGCGCGCGAGGCCTTTGCCCGCGTCGACCCGCGCTATGAAGCCGTCGCCCGGACACTCGGCGACAACGGCCGAAGGGTCTTCACGAGGATCACCCTCCCGCTCGCGGGACGCGGGCTCCTGGCGTCGGCGCTGGTGATGTGGGCCCGCGCCGTCAGCGAGTTCGGCGCGATCGTGATCCTGACCTACAACCCCAAGACCGTCAGCGTGCTGAGCTACGATCGCTTCACCACGTACGGCCTCAGCGAGGCGATTCCCGTGGCCGCCGCCCTCGTCCTCGTCGCCCTCGTCCCGCTCGCCGCCCTGCGCGCCCTCCGCGGCGAGCGCGAGATGCACGCCGGAGGGATGGAGTGATCGTCGCACGCGACCTCTCCGCGCGCCTCGGCGCCTTTCGCCTCGACGGCGTCAGCTTCGAGATTCCCGCGGGACAATATGGCGTCGTCATCGGGCCCGCCGGCTCCGGCAAGACGACGCTCCTCGAGACCGTCGCGGGGATCATTCATCCCACGGGCGGCACTCTGCATTTGGACGGCCGCGACGCCGCGCTCCTGCCGGCCGAAATGCGGCGGATCGGGCTCGTGTACCAGCACGGGTATCTCTTCCCCCACCTCTCGGTCTCGGAGAACATCGGCTACGGCGCCCTCGACGCCGCGACGATCGCCGAGGTGGTCGCCCGATTCGACCTCGCGCCGCTGCTCGCGCGCGATGTGGTGAGCCTGAGCGGAGGGGAGCGCCAGCTGGTCGCCATCGCGCGGGCGCTGGCGATGCGTCCGCGCATCCTCCTGCTCGACGAGCCGTTCAGTGCCCTCGACCCGGCGCGTCGAGCCCGCACGCGTCGCGAGGTCCGGGCCATTCATCGCGCATGGCAGCTGACGGTGCTGCAGGTGACGCACGACTTCACCGAAGCCGGCCTGCTCGGCGACGTCGCGATCCTGCTCGATCGTGGCCGCGTCCTTCAGTCCGGCCCTCCCTCGGAGGTTTTTCGCCGCCCGGCGTCGCCCTACATCGCAGAATTCCTCGGTGCGGAGAACGTCCTCTCGGGGCACGCGCGGGTGCTCGAGGACCTTGCCCCCGACTGGATCGATGGCGCGCCACCGCGCGACGCGGCGGGGCATCACGCGCTCGAATTCCGTGCTGGTGCGCTGGTGCTGTATACCGTTGGTCCGGCACCGACGGGGGATCGATGTCACGCCGTGATCCGGGCCGAGGAGGTGGTGCTCTCCCGGGCGCCGCACGCGTCGTCGGCGCGCAACCTCTTTCGGGGACGCATCCAGGAGATCACGACGCTCGGAGCCTATGCCCGGGTGACGCTCGACGTTGATGGCGTTCCGCTCGTCGCCGCGCTGACGGCGCGCTCGGTGCACGAGCTGGGGCTGGCCGAAGGGGTCGAAACGTACGCCACGTTCAAGGCGATGGCGGTACACCTCTGCTAGATGTCCGGTAGGCGTTCGGGGAGCGGCGCGCCCGCGACTGCGTCCGGCGCTCGCCGGCACGCCTGTTCGTTATTTCATCGCATCGAGGGCTACGCCACCAATGACCGGCGTCCACGGGAGCAGTTCGTACTGGGCGATACCGCGCTGCCAGAACGGATCGCCGTCGCGCACCGCGTCGAGCGCCGCCGTAGTTCCCTCGTCGGGGAGGCGAAGGAGGAGCATCCCCCCGGTTCTTGGATCGAAGGGGCCCGACGCGAGCAGCGTTCCGCTGGCCTGTAGCGTCCGGAGATAGGTGCGATGGTCGTCGGTGTTGGCGACGACCTCGTCGAGCGGGCGGCGGTAGCGGAGAATCGCGATGGCGTACGGCATGGTGCTGGTGGTGGGTGAGGGAAATCTCGCGCATCTTAGCCGCACACTCGTCGCACCGCCACGGACTGGGGTTACCCCGAGTGTCTAGTCACCACGCTCGTCCCTAGACTCAGCGGTCCCTGCTGGTGGCGCACCAACACGTGGTGCGCCGCGTCAATCACCACGTACGAGACCCTTCATGACGACTCCCCCGCTCACCCCGGGTCGTGACCACACCATCACGGCGGCCGACGCGGCGGAGATGACCCGCCGCCATCGCACGCTCGACAGCAGTTCCACCGGGACGGAGACGGGCACGGCCGCCGGCATGCTCGCCACGGCGGGGACGGGTGCGGTCGATGCCATGCGGACGCCGGAGCAGGGTGCACTCGGCGGCTTGTTCAGCAAGAAGGCGATCCTCTCCCTGCTGAGTCGCAACGATGCACAGTTCCTGCGATACTACCACGCGCGCGACAACGACGGAAAGCGGACCATTGTGCTGGTTGCGGCCGATGCCAATGGCAACGACCTGCTCGACGGCGGGACACAGACGCTCGATCACCACTGGCCGTGCCCTCCGTACTGTCCCACCGAAGCGAGCGCCCTGCGCGGGTAGTCAACACGACGGCTGGCGCTCGCGAGCGCGCCTGCCTAACTATTCCGCATTCTTCATCTTACGAGGCGAGGCATGACGATTCGCAAGCAGGCCAAGACGACTGCCAGCAAGGGGCGCCCGGGCACGGGACGTCCCGGCAAGGGGCGTCCGGGCAAGGGACAGGACAAGCCGCGTCGCAAGCCGCGCGGTGGATACGGACAGATGCCGCCAAAGGAGCCGCAGCGGATCTCGCTGGCGGCCGCGGTGGAGCTCACGCAGCGCTATCGCAAGGCGGCACCCGCCTCGGAACACGGCGGCTTCTTCTGGGCCGACGGTATCCAGGAGCTGCTTGCGCAGCCGGGGTGCGCAGGGATGCGCTACTACCACGGCGTGAATGCGGAAGGGTGCTACCAGATCGTCCTGGTCGGCGTCGATGCGAACGGCAACGACATCACCAAGGCGCCCGGAACGCGCAAGACGGCGCGCGGTGCCGTTGCGGCGGCTGGAGCCGGCGATGCGGTCCTGTTGGACCATCACTGGCCGTGTCCTCCGTATTGCCCCACCGATTCGCCACTGCTCTAGGCCTCCCCCTAGGGCAGCAGACCGCGAACTTCATCGCCATTGAATTTTTTTCAGCAGCACCCCCTCCCGGCGGCAGCAACGTTTGCGCAATTGCTGCCGCCGCTCGTGGTGATGCTCGCCTGGTCGCGCATGACGTCGGCGCGCCGGTACATCGCGCTCTGGTGTCTCGCTTTTTTTGTCTCCGACCTGGTCCAGCTGAGGGTTTCGAGCCTGTTCGGCTTCAACCTCTGGATCTTCATCTATCTCGAGCCGTTCGAGGACGCACTGCTCCTCTGGGCGCTCTCGTACTGGCAGACGCGCCCCATCACGCGCATCACCCTGCGCATCGCGACCCCGCTGTTCATTGCCAGCTACGTCGGTCTGGCGTTCGCGGCCGGCGAGCAGGACACGTTCAAGACCTTTTCAGGACCGTTCCGCGCCCTCATCATCATGGGGTGGACGGCGTTCACGCTCGTCTCCAACGTTGCGCGCACTCCGGAGCGTGTCTGGAGTCGTGACTGGCTCTGGACGACCCTCGGCGTCCTGCTCTATTTCGGATTGCTCGTCGTGACCGAGCCGATCATCGCGGCGATGCCGCGCGATCAGATTGCCAGCATGATGCGAGTGTATGACGTGCGTTCGATCGGCGACGTCTTCGCCTTCATCCTGATCTGGAGGGGCATGCGGTGCCCGCTTCCCAGCAACTCTTCTGGATCTACGTAGCGGCAGCGCTGGCGTTCGCGGTGGTGCTGGCGGCACTCGCCGCGGCGCTCTTCATCTATCAGCGTCACAGCCTCAAGCTGCATCGCGTGTACGCAAAAAAGCTGCTGGACGCGCATGAGGAAGAACGTGCGTGGGTGGCGCGCGAGGTGCACGATGACGCCCTGCAGCGCGTGGCCATCCTGCAGCACGAACTCAGCGAGTGGATTACGCTGGACCGGGGCGAGGGCGACCGGGTTGCCGTGCGCATCGAGGCCCTGCGCTCCGAACTGCAGGACCTGGGCGTGATGCTGCGACGGGTGGCGCACCGGCTGCACCCTGCCATCATTGATCAGGCAGGGCTCCTTCCGGCGCTCGAGCAGCTCGCCTCCGATGTCAGCCGCGCGTCGGGTATCGAAGTCGAAACGGATTTCAAGGAGGACGGGCGGGCGTCACAGCTTTCACGCGAACGCGCGCTGATGCTCTATCGCATTGCGCAGGAGGGACTGCGCAACGTGGCCAAGCACTCGCGCGCCAAGCGGGCCCGCATCACCGCCCGCTGCCAACACAACGACATCGTCGTCTCAATCCAGGACTTCGGCAAGGGATTCGAGGCGACCGATCCTACACGCAGCAAGGGCTTAGGGCTCGTCTCGATGGCGGAGCGAACGCGTCTCGCCGAAGGGCGATTCGAAATTTGGTCCACACCGGGACAGGGAACGACGGTGCAGGCCAGCGTACCAATCAAGGGATAAGGAGGCGATATGCGCCGCGCACTGGTCCTGATCTGCGACGATCACCCGCTGATGAGCCAGGGGCTTCGCGCCCTGCTCAAGCCAGCCTACCTCGCCGTAGGCGTCGTGAACGATGGGCGCGAGGTGCTGAGTGAGATCGAGAGGACGAAACCCGACATCCTCCTGCTCGACCTGTCGATGCCGCATCGCAACGGCCTTGAGCTCCTCCCCGAGATCGCCAGCGCATACCCTGACCTCAAGGTCCTCGTCGTCACCATGCACGTGGATCGCGCCTTGGCCGACCTCTCCATGCAGAAAGGGGCGCACGGCTTCATTCCCAAGGAGGCGTCGGCCGAGGAGTTGAACGGAGCGATCGAGTTGGTCCTGTCCGGCAAGACGTTCATCTCCCCGCGCGTGCCCAGGCGCTCGTTCCGCGATTCCACTGCCCTCCAGCATCCTGCGCTCGATCGCCTCACGCCGCGCCACCTCCAGATCCTGCGTCTGATCGGCGACGGCAAGTCGACCAGCGACATGGCCGAGATCCTCGGAGTGTCGCCGCGCACCATCGAATTTCATCGCGCCAGCATCCGCAAGGCGCTCGGGATCACGACCGAGTGGGGGCTGATGCGCTTCGCCATCATGCTCCCGCCGGAGGGTGAAGGGAGCGACGTCCGGCTCGAGGGTGACGCCGCTGTCGACGAGTCGCCGGAGGAGGGTGAGGATGAAGTCGACCGGCCCGGGGCGCCGAGCAATCGGGAACCCGGTCGGCAGGAGCTCTCGGGACCGGCGTGAGGCGGGTCTAGCGACGCGAGCGCCCCGACGATCAGGGAGCGAGAACCACGGACTCCGGAGCAGGTCTCGATCTTCGCGAGTAGGTAAAGGGGGGTACCCGTGACCGGGTGCCCCCTTTTTCGCGCTTTCCTGGGTGCGGATGTCCCCGCGCATGTCGCCGCTGCGCGCTCGACTAGTAGTACCCCGAGTGTACAGCCCTCCCAGCCACCCATAACCTCATCCCATGAACTCGTCGTCGCTCTTGATCCTCGAGCCGCCTTACCAGATGGCGCGCCGCCTCCACGATGTCTCGCCCGACCTCGGCTCGGTCGCGTTGCTGGACGCCGTCGAACGTCGCCCGTCCACGAACGATGTGAAGTCGCAGATGGACGTCGCCCCCTGGTGCCCGCTTTGCATCCTCACCGAGGAGGAGTCCGGCATGCGGTCGACACGGCGCCTCCCGAGGACGTGCGTGGTCTTTGGTCTCGTCGATTCCGACGGTGCGACCCCGATTCTCCGGGCGGTTGCGGCGCGTCCGCGCCCGACGCCGAGCGACATGGTGGAGTGGCTGGTCAAGCGCACGCGACTGCCGATGTTGGCTCGAACGCTCTCCGACTTGTTCACTCGCCCCGCGCTTCGCCGACAGGAGGTGTCATTCCTCCCCTATACCATTCGGGAGCAGATGCGGCAGCTGGGAGATTGGAGTGCGCTCGAGTGGCAGCGCGCCGCAGTGTTGGCGGACCTGGCGTCGGATCGCAGCGCGCTCAATCGGCTCGTCTCTGCGGACGAGCCAAACGCCGCCGAGACGCGCCGCTGGATGCACGACCTGCTGGGCCTCAGTGAGCGCGAGTTCCACCAGCGCTTCGGCTGGGAGTGGGTGCTGGAGGCGTCACTGAGGCGTTCTGGTTTCTTTCAACGCAAATCCAAGGGAATACGCGCGCTGCATCCGTTTCGTGTTGTCGCCCCGACGTCGGGTGGTGAGGAGCTGCCGGAAGGGCGTCGGGCGACAGCGTAACGGAGGCGAGCCGTTGAGGTGGGTTGGGTTGGGAAGGCCCAGGTGGAGTGCGGGGGGGCTGTATGGGAGGCGTGTGAGTGGGGTCG
>JBDTUA010000308.1:0-6817 GCA_040007995.1 Gemmatimonadota bacterium
CGCTTGAGTCGGGTGGAGGACGAGGCAATACTATGCTCACGCCCGGCGCGCGTCACGCGTGCCGATCCCGCTTTCCTTCACAAGCGCTCCGTGACCGTGTCGCTGCAGCTTCGACTGAAGAAAGGAGCGGACGGACGCATCGCCTCGTTCGCACTTCGCCGAGCAGACGGGAGCGTGACCGTCCTGCGCAACGTGCAGACGTTCTTCCCCGTCCACGACCTCACGCACTATGCGGTCGAGAGCACCCTCCACTTCCGTCGCGGTTTCTACGGCTTGGTGAGCGACGGGTGGAACTTCGAGGACTTCGGCTCGCCCTGGCCCCGCGGTCCCCTTCCGTCGGACCTCGACCCCGCCGAGGAGATCGTCGGCCTGCTCGACCTCGAGCGCGCGACGGGACATCTTGTCTCGGTCAGCGATGTGCAGGCCCGGTTGGGTGATTTCTACGCGACGCGCCCGCGCGCGACCCCCCTTGTGCTCACGCAGCGTGAGCTCGATAGCATCCGCCAGCGGGTGCGCGACTACGCGGCCGGCTGGCAGTCGCTCCCCAACGGCGAGACGCTCGTGCTCGACTACGCGCCCGGCGAAGACCGGCAGCCGTAGCAACCGACGCTCGCACTTCCGGCACGTTTCCATGACGCACTCCTGCATGTCATCATTGGTTTCGATCCGCGACCGTGTGGGGCAGCGCGGACGGCCGGTCGCGCGAACGGCGCTCCACGCCGCCGTTCTGGGCTTGGCACTCGCCTTCCCTGCGCCGGCTCTGACACTCGCGGCACAATCCACTGAGGAGGCGGCGCGCGACGCGTCGCCGATCGCGATCACCCACGCCACCATCATCGACGTGGCGACCGGACGCTTGGCGACCGCACGGACGGTTATCGTCAGCGACAACCGCATCACGGCCGTCACCCCCGACGCGAAGGCCACGATTCCTCCCGGCGCGCGCGTGGTGGACGCCACCGGCAAGTTTGTCATCCCCGGCCTCTGGGACATGCACGTGCACGCCACCGGGCCAGGAATCGATCGCCTCTTCCTCCCCGTGCTGGCGGCGAACGGCATCACCGGTGTGCGCGACATGTGGGGACGCTTCGCGTGGTACGACTCGGCACGCGCGATGGTCGCGCGTGGCGCCCTCGTGGCGCCACGGATCGTTGGGAGTGGGCACCTTCTGGACGGGTCGCCGGCGATCTGGCCGGGGTCGACGGGGGTGAAGGACGCCGACGAGGCACGCCGGGTCGTCGATTCGCTCGCGTCAGGCGGCGCCGCCTTCATCAAAGTCTACTCGCGGTTGACCCCCGAGGAATTCCGTGCGGCCGCCCAGGAAGCGACCCGGCGTGGACTCCCGTTCGCCGGGCACGTCCCGTCGCTCGTCTCAGTTGGCGAAGCGTCGGATCTCGGGATGAAGAGCATCGAACACCTGCAGATGCTCACCAATGCCTGCTCGCGCGACGAGGACGCGATGCGCGCGGAGTACACCGCCGCGTACGCGTCGCCCAAGGGATGGGACTCGGCGGGTGTCGTGGGACGCGCGCAGGTCCGCCGCATGGTCGACACCTTCGACCCTGTGCGATGCCGGGCCCTCGCTGCGCGCCTCGTGCGCAACGGCACCTGGATGGTTCCGACGCTGACCGTGCTTCGCAGCGTCGCCTTCCTCGACGACACCACGCTCGCCGCCGATCCGCGCCTCGCCTACATCCCGCGCTGGTTCAGCGGTGGTTGGAATCCGAAGGCCGACTTCCGGTTCCGCATGCTCACTCCCGCCGACTGGGCACTTCGCAAAGAAGTCTTCGCCGAGCAGGAACGCATCGTGACGCTGCTGCATCGCGCCGGGGTCCCGTTCATGGCGGGGACCGACCTCTCGAATCCGTACATCTACCCGGGCTTCTCGCTGCACGAGGAGCTGCGCAACTTCGTCGCCGCCGGCTTCACGCCGTTGGAGGCGCTGCAGTCCGCGACCCGCAACCCCGCGCGTTACCTGCAGGCCACCGATTCGTTAGGCGCCGTGGCGCCCGGCATGCTCGCCGACCTCGTGGTGCTCGACGCCAATCCACTGGACGACATCAGCAATACGGAGCGCGTCTTCGCCGTCGTGCTCGATGGAAAGCTGCTGGACCACGACATGCGCCAGCAACTTCTCGAATCCGCGCGCCAGCTCGCCACTCCGCGCCCTTAACCCCCCGTCTCCCGTCCCCCGTCCCCCGTCTGCTTCCCATACTCCGGATCGATCTTCACCATCGCCGCCACGATGAATCCCGGGATCGTCGAGATCAGCACCCAGACGAAGAAGTGGGGATAGCCGAGCCGCTCCTGCAGCGCCCCGGCAAACATCCCGGGGAGCATCATGCCGAGCGCCATGAAGCCGGTGCAGATCGCGTAGTGCGCCGTCTGCTGTGCGCCTCGGCTGATCATCATCATGTAGAGGATGTAGGCGGTAAAGCCGAAGCCGTAGCCGAACTGCTCGAGGGAAAGCGCGGCGGTCACCAGCGCGAAGTTCGACGGCTGGACGTACGCGAGCCAGACGAAGATCGCGTCGGGAATGTGGATGGCGGCGACGAAGACCCACAGCATGCGCTTGAGCCCGAGGCGCGAGGCGAGCAGGCCGCCTAACAAGCCACCCGCGGTGAGCGCCAGCGTCCCCGCCGTGCCATAAGCGATTCCCACTTGGCTCGTGGTCAACCCCAGCCCGCCTTCGGCACGCGGGTCGAGCAGGAACGGAGTCACCAGCTTCACCAGCTGCGCCTCGGCGAGACGATACAGCATCAGGAAGAGCAGCACCGCCCACATCTGCGGACGCTGGAAGAAGGACGTGAAGACCGACAGGAATGAGGGGGGCGATGGGAGCGCACCGGCAATGCCTGCGTTGTCCAACACCGCGCCGCGTCGCAGCGGACGGTCGGTGGCCGGACGCGGGAGCTTCCACCAGTGCCAGAGTGCGAGGGCGGTGAAGAGCGCGGCCAGCGCGGCGAAGGTAAGGATCCACGCCTGTCGTGGTTCGCCGGGTGAGCGCTGCTCGAGCTGTCCCGCCAGCACCACAAATGCCCCCTGCCCGGTGATCATCGCCAGGCGGTAGAAGGTGCTGCGCACGCCCACGAAGGCCGTCGCCTCGCGCTGCGGCAACGCCAGGAGGTAGAAGCCGTCACAAGCGATGTCGTGCGTCGCCGAGACGAGCGCCATCACCCAGAAGACCGCTAGCGAGAAGGCAAAGAAGGCGGGGGATCCCAGCGCGAGCGTGGTGGCGGCGAGCGCCGCCGAGACTGCGAACTGCGCCGCCACCGTCCAGCGACGCTTGGTGCCATACAGGTCGATGAGCGGGCTCCACAGCGGCTTGATGACCCAGGGGAGGTAGAGCCAGCTGGTGTACAGGGCGATGTCGGCGTTCGAGATCCCGAGCCGCTTGTACATCACGACCGAGACCGTCATGACCACGACGTACGGCAGCCCCTGGGCGAAGTAGAGCGACGGGACCCACCGCCACGGATGCCCCGTCGGAACTGAGACCGCCACCGTCGAGGGACCAGAATCTGCTGGAGAATTCACGAGTTGCTGCGAGAGTGTGAGCGCTTCGGCCGCGCCAAGCCTAACCCCGCGCGCCCCTCATCGCGACCGCGCCCCGCCCGGAAGGAAACGGATTCCCCCGCGCAAGTGTCTCACCCCAAGCGCCGCATCTCGTCTTCTCGTCTTCTCGTCTTCTCGTCTTCTCAAATATCGTGTCCGTCCACCTCACCGACCTGCAGCTCGCCATCGTCCGCGTCCTCTGGGCGCGCGGAGCCACAACGGTGGTCGATGTCCAGGAAGCGCTGATGCCCGATCGTCCGCTGGCCCACACCTCGGTCGCGACGCTCCTCTCCCGCCTCGAGAAGCGGGGGGTGATCAGCCACGAAATCATCGGGCGACAGTTCCACTATCAAGCGGAGGTGACGGAGCCCGAGGTGCGGCGCTCGATGGTCGGCGAACTCACCGACATGCTGTTTGCCGGCCGGCCGGCGGCGCTGATCTCGCACCTGATCGCCGAGCAGGAGATCCGCGCCGGCGACCTCGACGAGGTCAAACGATTGATTGCCGCCGCCGAACACCAGGTGAAACAGAATGGAGGCTAGCTGGTTCACGCTCCCCATCCTGTCCATCGGGCGCGGCGCAAGCCTCGTGGGCGCGTGGCTCCTGACGTATGCGGTGCACAGCACGGTCCTCCTCCTCACCGCGTGGTGGCTGGTATCACGCCGCCGCCTTGCATGGTCGCCAGCAGCGCGCCACGTAATCTGGAACGTCGCGCTCGTGGCCGGTTGGCTCACGAGTGCGGCGCAGATGGCGAGTCCCTGGCGACCGCTCGGCGGCGCGTGGCAGCTCCCGGAGGGGGCGCGGCGCGTGATGGCCGCGGTCCAGGTCACGCAGCGCGAGGACGTGCGGGCCGGCGATCGGCAGACCGCGCCACTCGACGCCGGCACGCGCATGCGGCTGACCGTCGTCACGCTGTCGCGCACCACGATCGCCGTGGCCACGTGGGCCGTGATCTCGCTCGTCCTGCTCGCGCATCTCGCCCTCTCTCGGCGGCGCCTGCTTTCCGCTCTGCGCGAGCGTCGCGACGCGTCAGAAACGGTCGCCGGGGGTGTCCTGCGCCATCTCCTCGCGCGCACCGGGACGCAGCGCCGGATCCGGCTCACCATGTCCGACGCGCTCCCGGCGCCCGCAGCGATCTCGCACGATGAGATCGTCCTCCCGACGCGCGCGCTGCGCGAGCTGACGCTCGCCGAGCAGGAAGGGGTGCTGGCCCACGAACTCGCGCACGTCGTGCGCGGCGATCCGCGATGGTTGCGGCTGGCGACGTGGATCGAGCGTGTGGGCTGGTTCCAGCCGCTGAACAGGGTCGCCAGCCGTCAGATGCAATTGTCCGCCGAGTTTGCCGCCGATGCCTGGGCGGTGCGCGTCACGCGCGAACCGCTCCGCCTCGCACAGGCGCTTGCGCGTGTCGCCGAGTGGCTCTCACCCCGAGCGTCGTCGCCGGCGTGGCACGTCCCGGGTGCCGACGGGTCACCGCTCGTCGAGCGCGTGCGGCGCCTCACGACGCCTCACGCCGCGAAAGAGCGGCTCGGGCTCCGTCCCGCGCACGCGGCGATGTGGCTGGTGGCGGCCACCGCGCTCGCACTCTTGCCCCACTTCGACGCCACCCCGCTCCTCGCCGGTAGGGTCGAACGCCTGGAGCGCGTCGAGTTCCGCTTCGCCGACAAGGCGCAGGCGGGGACACTTGCCACGGGGGCGCGCCAGCTGCCGAAGCCCGGCGTTCGCTTCGTGCGCCTCATTGGCGTACTCGGTGTAGAAGGACGCTCTGTCCCGCCCATCATCCTCGATTCGGGGTTGGTGCACAGCGGTGCACGGCGCATGTTGATCGTGACGTCGCGCGCATCGCCGTAATCGCGGGGAGGATGCGTCGCTGCGTCCGACCCCGCGTCCGGCGCGCCCTTCGCTCCTCGTTCCCGCCCACGCCTCGTGACTGTTCGCCGAATCCACGCGCCGATCGCCATCGTCGCGCTGATCGCCGCCGCCTTCATCGCCTCCGCACTCGCTCGTCGCCAGGACGACGGCAGAGGCGTAGCCACGAGCGCCATCGCGCCCTGTGCCAGCACGATGGTGATGTCGTGGGAGCCCGAACGCCCCGTCCCCGGGACCCTCTTCATCCTGCGTGTGCGGAGCGTCGAATCGGGGGCTGCGCCGCAAGGGCGCATCGGGAGCGAACCGCTGCACTTCGCGCTGGACAGCGCCGGTAGCTGGCACACGCTCGCCCCGGTCTCGATCGACGACGTGACGCAGGTCTCCGTGATCCTCACCTGCGCCGGCGAGGCGGCGGATAGCGCGATGCACGTGATTCCTCTCGCTACGGCGAGCTATCCGCTGGAGCGCCTGCGGGTTGCGCCGCGATTCTCCGCCAAGCCCGATAGCGCGTTGCTCGCCCGGCAGCGACGCGAAGCCGAGCGTGCCGCCGCCGTGTCGGCGCGTTCGCATGAGACGCCGCGCCTCTGGAGCGCCCCCTTCCAGCGCCCGCGCGACACGCGGGTGACGAGCGTCTATGGGAGCGGGCGAGAGTTCAACGGCACCGTCACGTCGCGCCACATGGGGACCGACTTTGCCGGCGCGGTCGGCGCCCCTGTACGCGCGGCGAACCGCGGCGTGGTGCGTCTCGTCGACCGCTTCTTCCTCGGCGGCAACGTCGTCTATCTCGACCACGGGGAAGGGCTGGTGACGGTCTATCTCCACCTGAGCAAGCACCGCGTCGCCGAGGGCGATACCGTCGAGCGCGGCCAGATCGTGGGCGAGGTCGGGGCAACGGGTCGGGTGACCGGTCCGCACCTGCACTGGATCGCCCGTTATGGCGCCGTCTCGGTCGATCCGCTCTCTCTCCTGCATGCCACGGCACCACAGGACGGCGCGGCACCCTCACCGTCCTAAAGAAAGTGGGAGCGTACGGTCGATACCTGCGAGGACAGAACCATCCGTTCACTAGTCCTCGGGATCGTCCATGCGCCGTGCTGAATCGTTCGTCCTTGTCGCGTCCCTCCTGACCAGTATCCCGGCCGTCGCGGCGGGGCAGCACCACGAGGAGAAGCCGCCGGTTCGCGCCGAGGTCCCCCCCGTGAGGACCGTCGAGGCTAACGGAACCGTCGCTCATGCAGTCGCCCCGTCCCGCCCGGAGCACGCCCCCGCGACGAATCCGTCGTCGTCGTCGTCCTGCACCGCGCTGTCGCCGATCGCCAGTGGCCGGCCGGTGGTCCCGGCGACCGCGGGTCCCGGCTTTGCCTCATTTGTCGATCCGTCGGTGCGCGTCGAA
>JBDTUA010000309.1:0-6814 GCA_040007995.1 Gemmatimonadota bacterium
GAGGCGCCAGGCGACGCGCTCGACGAGGCACCAGGCGGCGCGCCCACTACTGAGGAGAACGCGGGAGCGTACTCCGACGGCGATTCATTCGTGCCAACGTCGGACGCTCCGGAGGACGACTCGCCATACGCAGACGCCTCGCCGCCCCCCGACACGTTCCACCGGCAACTGCTCGCCGACGTCGTCGATCCGTACGCGGCGCCCGCCGATCCATATGCAGCGCCCGCCGCGGGGCCCGTCGATCCATACGCGGCGCCCGCCGATCCGGACGTGATGCTGCTCGAAGAGATCCTCGCCCTGCCGTCGCCCGACGGCGAGTCCCTGCCGTCGCAAGACGACGCGGCTCACGAAGAGCTGCCCCTCCCGCTCGACGAGCCTCCGGCGCCGCCGCGGATCATTCAGCGATACGCCATCCTGACCGCATCCTACCGCCTGACACTCAAGGGGCCCGATCGCGGCAAGTGGGATGTAGAGATGACGCACGAGGCGGACGCCCCGCTCGCTACGGTGGAGCGCGTGGCGCGTGGCGTTGCCAAGCGTTCGGGCGACGAGTCGGAGGCGGAGCATTTCTCCGCCGAATCGCTCAAGCAGGCCCTCGACGCCCCGGCGTGGATCGAAGCGACGTAGTCGAGGCCTTCGCGACGTACCTGCGCGACCACGGACTTCCCGTGACCGCCCAGCGCCTGGCGATCGCCGAGATCCTGCTGCAATCCGAACGCCACCTCTCGGTCGACGACGTGGCGACAGCACTGTCGCACCGCCAGAGCGGCATCGGACTGGCCACGGTCTATCGCACAATCGAACTGCTGGTCAAGAGCGGACTCCTCGTCGAACGCGACTTCGGCGAAGGATTCCGCCGCTTCGAGCCGGCGCGCGACATTCCGCATCACGAGCACCTGCTCTGCACCGTCTGCGGCAAGGTGCACGAGTGTCGCGACGAGCGACTCGAGCGCATGACGACCCTGGTCGCCGAGGCCAACGGCTTTGCCCGCCAGCGCCACCGGCTGGTGATCTACGGCGTCTGCGACGAGTGCCAACGCCGAGACCCTCCCCGAAGCGCTACGGTGACGGGAGGACGAGCCGCGACATAGCTTCACACTCCCGTCCCCCGTCCCCCGTCCCCCGTCCCGTCCTTGACTCCACCGTCCATCGGCCTCTTCGTCGCCTTCGGCGCCGGCCTGCTTTCGTTCCTCTCGCCGTGCGTCCTCCCGCTCATCCCGAGCTACATCACCTTCATTACCGGGCTGAGTTTCGATGATGTGTCGTCCCGGAAGCGCGTGGCGCTCGTGCACGGATTGCTCTTTGTGCTCGGCTTCTCGCTCATCTTCCTTGCGCTCGGCGCGACGGCGACCGTCATCGGGCGCGTGATGTTCGCGCAACGCGACATCATCACCAAGGTGGGGGGGGGCATTATTATCGTCTTCGGTCTCTACCTGATCGGGTTGCTGAACATCGGCTTCTTTGCCCGCGAGCGGCGCGTGCACCTGGCGGACAAGCCCGTGGGCTACCTCGGGACGGTCCTCGTCGGCATCGCCTTCGGTGCGGGATGGACGCCGTGCATCGGGCCGATCCTGGGCTCGATCCTCATCTTCGCGTCGAGCGAGGCCGACCTCCCGCGGGGGTTGGCGCTCCTTTCCGCGTACTCGTTAGGGCTGGCGATCCCGTTCATTATCTCGGCGCTCGCCGTCGATCGCTTCATGTCCTTCTTCCAGAAGTTCAAGAAGCAGATGTTGTGGATGCAGCGTGGGGCGGGAGTCCTCATGGTCGGCGTCGGCGTGCTCATGATCACGAACCAGTTCACGATCCTGGCCTCATGGCTGCAGCAGTTCACCCCCGACTTCATCCTCGAACGGTTGTAGGGCTGGGGCCGCGGACTGCGCGTCGTGGAGGTGCACGCTGCAACGCCTCCTAGAGTTCTGGCCCGCCCTCCTCTCGCTGACCCACGTCCTCCTGGCGTCGGGTGTGACGATCCACGCCGTGCTCGGGCGACGGGAAGTCCCGGCGGTGATCGGGTGGGTTGGCCTGGCGTGGCTGGCGCCGGTGATGGGATCACTGCTCTACGTCCTCTTCGGCATCAACCGGATCCGGCGAAGCGCGGCACAACTCGGGACCACGAGCGAGTTCGTCGCGTTCGACACGGGTCAGGGGGG
Organism: Gemmatimonadota bacterium; assembly: GCA_040007995.1. Classification (GTDB taxonomy): domain Bacteria; phylum Gemmatimonadota; class Gemmatimonadetes; order Gemmatimonadales; family Gemmatimonadaceae; genus SCN-70-22. The sequence goes on from JBDTUA010000309.1 coordinate 2,151, forward strand.
AGGGCTACCCGCGGCGTTGCTGGAGCGCTCGCCGGCGCTCGACGAACTCGTGCGCGTGGGGGCGAGCGTTACCGGACTCCCGCTTCGAGCGGGCAATCGCGTCGAGCCACTCGTCGACGGCGACGAGGCGTACCCGCCGATGCTCGACGCGATCGAGCGCGCCGAGCATTCGGTGATGCTCGCCAGCTACATCTTCGACCACGACCGCGTCGGCATACGGTTTCGCGACGCCCTGGCCGCGGCGCATAATCGCGGCGTCATGGTCCGCGTCCTCATCGACGCGGTGGGAAGTCGTTACTCGCGTCCGCGGATGCCGACTCGCCTGCGTGCGCTTGGCGTGCCGGTGGCGGTCTTTCTCCCGACCGTCAGTCGCTTCCTGCTGCGCTACGCCAATCTCCGCAACCATCGGAAGATCCTGGTCGTCGACGGCCGCATCGGCTTCACCGGCGGCATGAACATCCGCGAGGCACACCAACTGTCGCTCGACCCCGCCGAGCCGGTGCACTGCCTGCACTTCAAGGTCGAGGGACCGCTGGTCGCCGACATGCTGCGGGTCTTTGTGCAGGATTGGACCTTCGCGTCCGGCGAGGTCCTTCCGTCGGTCGAGGTGCTCTGCCAGCGGGCGGGCCCCCTGGGGAGCGTTGTCGCGCGCGGAGTCCCCGACGGCCCCGACGCCGATCTCGACAAGATGTCGCAACTGATGCTTGGTGCCATCGCCGCCGCGCGTCGCCGCATCGCGATCGTCACCCCGTATTTCCTCCCCGACGCCCGCATCACGTCGTCGCTGGCCATCGCTGCGCTGCGCGGACTCGAGGTCACCGTGATCGTGCCGCAGCGGAACAACATCCCGCTGATGGACTGGGCCAGCGTTCCGCAGCTGCTCCCGCTCGTCGAGAGCGGATGCCGAGTTTGGCGGACACCGCCACCATTCGACCACACCAAGCTCTTCGTGATCGACGGCGTCTGGTCGCTCATCGGCTCAACCAACTGGGACGCGCGCAGCCTCCGCCTCAACTTCGAGCACAATCTGGAGTGTTACGACGCCGACCTGGCGGAGCGCCTCGAGCTGCTGGTGTCGGCACGTATCGCGCGCGGCGAACGTGTCACGCTCCACGCGCTCCGCAGGCGCTCCGTCGCCGTGCAAGTGCGCGACGGCCTGGCGCGCCTCTTCTCTCCCTATCTCTAGTCGTCGTCGCTTCGCTCGACGGTCCTGCCGCGCGCGCGCTTTGCCACACGGGCGGGCTTCTTGACGGCGCGGCGTACGGCGCGTGCGCTGGCGTCGATCGCTGCGTCGAACGCTGCGCGCTGGGTCGGGCGGTCCTGGCTGACGACGACCTCGCCGGCGTGTCGCAGCAGGACCTTCACGCGACATCCATACAGCTTGGCGCCCTTGGGCCCGGAGAGGTCCGTGAACGCGACGGTGGCACGCGTGATCTCGAGGCCGAACTTCCCCAGCTTGAAGCCGACGCGCGAACGCGCGTAGTCACGCAGCCCGTCCTCGAGCTCGAGCCCCGGGGCACGTACCTGCATCGGCGTCTGCGCCGTCGTGGACGAGCCGACGTCGCGCTTCACCGCCTTTGGTGTCGTCTCCGCGAATCGGGCGCGCCGCTCATCGCGCTGCCGCTTCTTCGTGTCGATCCTGCTGACGCGCTTGCTGGCCATCCGGCGTAGCTCCTGTGGTGAGGGTCCTGTGGAAGGTGGTCCGGGAAAGATGGTCGATGGTCCGGCCGAATGCGCCTGATTCGTCAGGCGCCACCCACGCCCTCCTCCACTTCCTCTTCCAACTGCTGCCGCGCGAGCAACGACCAGTAACGTCCGCGACCGGCGAACAGTGTGTCGTGTTGTCCGGCCTCCACGATCCCGCCGTTGTCGAGCACGATGATGTGATCGGCGTCGCGGATTGCGCTCACACGGTGCGAGGCGATGATGGCGGTGCGCCCGGCCAGCACGTCGCGCAGCCCGTGCAGGATCGCCGCCTCGGTGTGCGTGTCGACGGCGGACAGTGCGTCGTCGAGCAGCACGATGGACGGACGTCGTGCCAGCGCGCGGGCGAGCGCGGCGCGCTGCTTCTGCCCCCCGGACAGGTTGATCCCGCGCTCTCCAAGGATTGTCTGGAATCCCCCCGGGAAGTGCTGGATTGTCTCGGTCAGCTGGGCGACGTCGGCGGCCCACCCGACCGGCGCGTCGTCGGTCGTCCCATAGGTAAGGTTGGACTGGATGGTGTCGCTGAACAGGACCGATTCCTGCGGCACCACGCCGAGCTCTCGCCGCAAATCGTCCAGCGACAACTCGCGGATCGGGACCCCATCCATCAGGATCTCTCCCTCGGTAGGGTCCCATGTGCGGGTGATGAGGTCGAGCAGCGCCGATTTTCCGCTCCCCGTCGCCCCGACCACGCCTAACGTTTCGCCGGCGGCGACCGTGAACGAGACGTGACGGAAGACCCAGCGCGTCTCGGGCGGCGTCGGCGGTGCCGCGACCGCCGCCGCGGACGACGGCGCGCCGCGCGTCAGGCGCACCAATCGCCCACGCGCTGCCGCTGGCGCCGCGGCGACCGGCAGGGGTGCGGGGGGAGGGTAGGCGAAGCCGACGTCGCGGAACTCCAGGGAGCGTCCACCGGCTGCGGGAGGGAGCGTCCTGGGCGCGGCGGGTGACGTCACCAGCGGCTGCGCATCCAGCACCTGCTCGAGTCGCTCCATCGACGCACTCGCCCGCTGGAACAGGTTTGTCACCCAGCCTAACGCGATGAGCGGCCATACCAGCATCGTGAGATACATCCCGAAGGCCACAAATGCCCCGACGGTGATCGTCCCGCGCATCACCATCGACCCGCCGACGCCGAGCACGATCAGCGAACCCGCGCCGCCGAGCAGTGCAAAGGTCGGATGCATCAGCGCCTGCAACCGCGCCAGCCGCAGGTTGCTCTCGAGATACTCCTCGCTCATCGCCCCCCAGCGCGCTTCCTCTGCCCCCTCCTGGCGATAGGCCCGCACGATCCGCGTCCCCGCGAGGTTCTCCTGCACGCGCGTCGTCATCGCGCCGAAGTGCTCCTGCACATCCTCGAAGCGCGTATGAATCCGGCGCCCAAGCGCTCCCGTGAGCCACGGCAACGGGAGCATCGGCACCAGCGCCAGGAGCGTCAGCCGCGGCTCGATCGAGAGCATGAAGCCGAGGGCAAAGAGGCCACCGACGGCGGTGTTCACCAGATACATGATCGCGGGGCCAGCGGCCATGCGCACGGCGCTCAGGTCGTTCGTCAGCCTCGCCATCAGCTCCCCCGTCCGGGTCCGCCCGAAATACGGGGCATCCAGCGTCAACAGGTGCTGGAGCAGGTCGTTCCGGAGGTCGTATTCGATCCGGCGCGACAGGGCGTTGAGCAATTCGCGCATCCCGTACCGAAAAATCCCTCCGGCGAGCGAGACACCGAGCATGAGCGCCGCTACGCGCCAAACGTGCCCCATCGAGGCCCCCGGGCGCATCCCGTCGATGCCGCGGCGCAAGAGCGTCGGATTGATACTTCCAAGCGCCCCGGAGACTATAACGCAAGCGAGCCCCGCCGCGAGCATGCCGCGGTAGGGCCGGAAGTAAGGAATCAGGCGTCGCAGCGCGCGCACTCGAGGGGGAAGACGGGATTGCGGCGGTGAGGGGGGACACGGCACCTTTGCCGTCTCAGGCTGTATGACGTACAGCTGGACCGATCACCTTGGAGGAAACTCGATGCCCCAATATATCCGACGCGCCACCTGGCCCGTCGCAGCCCTTACGCTCGCGCTCGCCTTAGGCGCGTGTTCGAAAGACAAGCAGGATGACGGTTCGGCGCTCGCGCAGGACAGCGCGCTGGCCCGCGACTTGGCGCGTGTGGGCGGCGACACCGCGGTCATCCCGCAACTGCAGGACGTGCCGGCCGAGGCCCCAGCGCCCGAGCCGGTGGTGACGCCGCCGACGAAGACGACGCCCAAGCCGAAGCCCAAACCGCCGGCCCCCAAGCCGACGCCCAAGCCGGAGCCGACCCCGGTCCCGGCGAACACCACGGCGTCGGGCAATACGGTCGAGAAGGGAACCGGATCGGCCGTCAAGATGGGGACGGTCGCGGCCGGCGCGACGATGCGCCTGGGCGCGTCTGACAAGGTCTGTACCAACACCAACAAGGTTGGCGATCGCTTCGTGGCGACCTTGAACGAGGCCGTCACCGGCGCCGATGGTGCCGTCATTCCCTCCGGTGCTGCGGTCACGATCGAGCTGACGCAGCTCAAGCGCAGCGAGAACGCGAACGATCAGATCCAGATGGGATTCCGTGTCATCAACATCGCCTTTGATGGTCACACGTATCCGCTGGACGCCGAGGTGCAGACGGCGGAGATCAGCCGTGTGCGTAGCAGCAGCACCGGGAACGACGCGAAGAAGGTCCTCGGTGGTGCCGTCGCCGGCGCCGTGATCGGCCAGATCCTCGGCCGCAAATCGAAGAGCACAATCATCGGTGCCGCCGCCGGCGCCGCCGCAGGCGGCGCAGCAGCAGCCGCGACCGCGAACTACGAAGGATGTGTGAACGCAGGCGCGCCGCTCGTCGTGCGGTTGAACGCACCGGTGACGGTGGCAGTCAAATAGGGACGCAGGATGGGAGTACGAGCGGGGGCCCGGCGATGCCGGGTCCCCGCTCGCGTATG
>JBDTUA010000310.1:0-6781 GCA_040007995.1 Gemmatimonadota bacterium
CCATGAGCGCCTCGCGGCGCGTCGTTCTCCGTTGTTGCTGCCGCACACTTCCACGTCCCCCCTCCACTCCAGATCTGACGATGCGACGAACGCTTTCCCTGGCCCTTACGCTCTCCGCCCTGTCCGCCCTCTCCGCGATGCACGCGGTGCTGCCGGCACAGGATCTTTCGACTCTCCCCTGGCGCGAAATAGGCCCGGCGTCTTTTGGCGGTCGCATCGACGACATCGAAGGGGTGCCGGGGCGCCCGTCCACCATCTTCGTCGGGACAGCAGGCGGCGGCGTCTTCCGCACCACCAACAACGGGACGACCTGGTCGCCGGTCTTCGATCGGGATGGGCGTTCGACCTCCATCGGCGACATCGCGATCGCCCCGAGCGACCCGGGGATCGTCTGGGTCGGGACCGGGGAGCCCAACAACCGCCAGAGCACGACCTGGGGCGACGGGATCTATCGTTCGCTCGACGGCGGTGAGAACTGGACCCACATGGGGCTCGCGGAGACGCAGCACATCGGTCGTGTCGCGATCCATCCGCGCAACTCGAACATTGTCTTCGTAGCCGCTCTCGGGCGCCTCTTCGGGCCGAACGACGAGCGCGGCGTCTACCGGACGACGGACGGCGGCGCCACCTGGAAGCGCGTCCTCACCGGCAACAACGTCACCGGCGCCGTCGATGTGGCGATCGATCCCGACGGGCGCACGATCTACGCGGCGATGTACCAGCGCCAGCGGAAGGGCTACGGCTTTGTCGGTGGCGGCCCGGGGAGCGGGATCTTCCGCTCGCGTGACGGCGGCGACAGCTGGGAGCCGCTGACCAGCGGACTTCCCACGGGCCCGAGCGGGCGCATCGGGCTCGCCATCGCGCCGTCGCAACCGGCGACGGTCTACGCGATCGTGGAGAATCGCGAGGGGGGTGTCTTCCGTTCCGACGACCGTGGCACGACCTGGCGTCGCCAGTCCTCGCTCAATCCGCGGCCGATGTACTACTCGCAGGTCCGCGTCGACCCCGCGCACCCCGACCGCGTCTGGATCCTCGGGACGAACGTCCACAAGTCGATCGATGGCGGGCGCACCTTCACCACCGACAGCACCGGCGACCGCATTCACGTCGACCATCACGCCCTCTGGATCGACCCGACCGATGGGAGCCACATGCTCCTCGGCAACGACGGGGGCCTGTATTTCACCTATGACGGCGCCCGCAACTGGGACTTCGTCGACAACCTCCCGATCGGGCAGTTCTACGATATCGACGTCGACGATCGCGATCCGTACTACGTCTACGGCGGCGCACAGGACAACGGGACCTGGGGCGTTCCCATACGGACCTACAACGGCGTGGGAATTACCAACGCCGACGTGATCAACATTGCGTACGGCGACGGCTTCTTCACCGTCACCGATCCCGCTGACCCGCGCTACATCTACGCCAACTCACAGGGGGGGCGCGCCTATCGCGTGCACCTGGCGACGCGCGAGGAGCGTGGCATCCGCCCCGTCCCCACCGACCCGAAGGAGACGTATCGCTTCAACTGGAGCACGCCGATGGTGCGCTCGCCGCACGATCCGCGCACGATCTTCTACGGCGGCAACCGGCTCTTCCGTACGCGAAACGGCGGAGAGTCGTGGGACGTGATCAGTCCCGACCTCACGCGCAACGTTGACTGGAAGGCGCTCCCGATCATGGGGATGACGCGCGACTCGACGACGCTGTCGCGCGACGACGGGGTCGGTGACTACGGCACGCTCACCAGCATCGCCGAGTCACCCTCGAACGCCGGGACGATCCTCACCGGGAGCGACGACGGCGCCGTGCAGCTGACGACGGACGGCGGGACGACGTGGACCAACATCTCGTCGCGCTTCCGCCTCCCCGCACCGCGCTGGGTGAGCCGCGTTCTCTGGTCGGCACACGACGCCCGCACGGCGTACGTGACCTTCGATGGACATTACGACGACGACCAGGCGCCCTACATCTTCCGCACCACCGACGGAGGCGGCACCTGGACTCCTGCGGTCGGTGACCTCCCCGCCGGCCACAGCGTGAAGTCGCTCGCCGAGCACCCGGGGAATCGCGACGTCCTCTTCGCGGGGACGGAATTCGGGCTGTACGTCACCGCCGACGGCGGGAAGCACTGGACACATGCCGGCGGTGCGCTCCCGCGCGTCCGGGTGGACGACATCGCCGTGCATCCCCGGCACAAGGACCTCGTCCTCGGCACGCATGGGCGCAGCATCATCGTGCTCGACGACATCTCGCTCTTCGACCGCGGCATGCCGGTCGCGGCGGCCGGGCAGGCGGTGCTCTACGCCATCCGTCCCGCCGTGGAGCGTTTCATCACCCGGGTTCTCCCCACCCCGGGCGCGCGCAACTTCCAGGCCCCCAATCCCCCCTCGGGGGCCCTGATCACGTACACGTTAGGCACCGCCAGCTCGGCGACCGACACCGTTGCGCGTCTCACCGTGACCGATGCGCAGGGACGCACGGTGCGCCAGCTGGCCGCGCCGGCCAGCGCCGGACTGCATCGGATCGGTTGGGACCTGCATCGGGACCGCGCCCCCGGGGTGACCGATGCCGACGAAGGCTGGTTCGGGACACCGACCGGCGGCTGGGTCCTCCCGGGCCGTTACACCGTGACGCTGGAGGCACGCGGTCAGCACGCCACGCAGGTGGTGGAGGTCAGCGGTGACACGCGCATCGAGATCGCCGCCGGCGCGCTCGATGCCCGCCATGATGCCGAGGTACGGTTGGCGACGCTGGAGGGGTCGTTCAATGATGGCGTCCTCCTGCACCGCCGCATGGTGGCCGAGCGCGTGCGCCTCGACTCGGCGCTCGCCGGTATCCCGGCGCGGCGCGATTCGCTTGCCCCGCTCGTCAGGCAGGTGCGACTGCAGCTCGACTCGTTAGGGAAGCGCTTCGGCGCGGGCTTCGGCGGGCCGAAGTTCGGCTTCCTCGACCTCGACGGCTCGATGCAGGCCTCCTCCACCGGGCCGACGTCGGCGCAGCAGCGCGCGCTCGAACAGCTCGGCACCAAGCTCCGCGAGGACCTCACGACGCTCAATGCGCTGCTCGCGGGTCCGTTCGCCGAGCTGCAACGTCGCGCGGCCGGAGCGGGAGTGACGCTGACCCCCGTCGCACTCCCGGAGGTGCCACGCGCGTGACGACCAGGTGCGGGTGGCAGGCGACCGGCCACGGTCGCTTCGCTGCCCCGCCTCCCGCGCCGCAGCTTCGCCGTACCCTCGACCCGCTCCCCTTCACCGAACGATCGACGTGCGAATGTTCCGACTCCCTGCCCGCGCCCTCGCGCTTGCCGTCCCCTTCGCGACGACCCTCCTCAGCGCGCAACGTGCGCCGCGGTCGAACGCCCCGGCGACCTACGTCCCGGGCGTCACGTGGGAGCATCGCGCCCCCGCGACGATGGGGATCGATTCCGCGAAGCTCGCCGTGGCGATCGCCTTCGCCATTGCCAGCGATGCGCGCGCTCCGCGCGACATGGAAGAGTCCCACTATCGCTCGTTTGGGCGCGAGCCGTACGGGCAGGGGATCGGTCCCTTCAAGCCGCGCGGCGAGCCGACCGGCGTGATCCTGCGCGGCGGCTACATCATCGCCAGCTGGGGCGAACCCGATCGCGTGGACATGACGCACTCGGTGACCAAGTCGTTCCTCTCCGCGACGATCGGGATGGCGGTCGATCGGGGGCTCATTCCCTCGGTGCGTGATACCGTGTGGAAGTCGCAGGCCCCGATCTCTCCCTTGCGTCTGACGGCGCCCGCCGAGCCGGGGTCGCACGAGGGGGAGTCGATGTTCATCCAGCCCTTCGAGACAGCGCACAATCGCACGATCACGTGGGATGACATGCTGCGGCAGACGAGCGACTGGGAAGGGACGCTCTGGGGAAAGCCGGAGTGGGCCGACCGCCCGTCGCAGAACCCCGCCGAGTGGCGCACCCGGGCGCGCAAGCCGTCGGGCTCGACGTATGAGTACAACGACGTGCGGGTCAACGCCCTCGCCCTCGCTGCGACCAACGTCTGGCGACGCCCGCTTCAGGAAGTCCTGCGCGACTCGCTGATGGACCGCATCGGCGCCTCCCGCACTTGGCGCTGGCACGGCTACGACAACTCCTGGATCAACCTCGACGGGAAGCCCGTGCAGGTCCCATCGGGCGGGGGCCACTGGGGAGGAGGGATGTTCATCAATGCCTGGGACATGGCACGTTTCGGCCTGCTCACCGAACGGCGCGGCGTCTGGGGCGACCAGCGACTGCTCTCGGAGGCGTGGGTGAAGCTCTCGCTGACCCCTACCGTCCCGCAACCGACCTACGGTTACATGAACTGGTTCCTCAACACCGACCGCAAGTGGATGCCGAACGCCCCTGCCTCGGCGTTCGGCCACGTCGGTAACGGAACCAACCTCGTCTACGTCGATCCCGAGCATGACCTCGTGGCGGTCGTGCGATGGATCGAGAATGGCGCGATCGACGAGTTCCTCGGCAAGATGCTGGCATCGGTCACCCGTTAGGCAGGCGCGGCGCGCGCGGGGAAGTCGTCGTTCGCGTGCGCCGTCGTACGTTCCCGCGAGGAGGAGATCGAGATGACCCGTCGTCCTGCGCTTTCCCCCCGCGCGCCCCGCATCTCCAGCGCGCCACACCAGCATCCGCCGCATGCCGTCCGGGATCGTCGCCGCTTCCTGACGCCAGCGGCGTTCCTCCTCCTGGTGATGCAGGGTGCACCGCTGCACGCCATCGCGGCACAGGCACCGACAGTAGGTCGCGCGCTGGTGATCGAGGACTTCTATCGATTGCGCGGAGCGGGCACGCCGTCGCTGTCGACCAATGGACGCTGGGTGGCGTTCACCGTGACCTCGCGTGAGGAGGCGACCAACGCCGACCCCTCCGAGGTCTGGCTCGTGGGCAGCGATGGCCGCACACCGGCGATGCGCGTCTCGCCCGCCGGCGCCATCGCCACCGCACCCGCGTGGAGCGCTGACGGCCGGCTGCGCTTTGCGGTGAACGGCAAGGGGTACTCCCTCGATCCCGACACGCCGCGACAGGTGACCGAGGGCGACGCACCGGGCGGTCGCCGCCGCGACGGCGCCGAGCAGCGCTTCGTGGCCCCGCTCGGCGACGTGACGGCGATCCTGCGCGGGATGCCCCCCACGCCGCGCCAGCGCCCGGTGCTCACCGACTTCGAGCAACGGCACGAGGCACGCTTCAAGGGGGTGGAGTTCGACTGGCTCAACTTCCAGCGCGATGGCCAGCCCTTCCCGGTCCCGAACGAGGACGACCCCGAGGTGAGTCCGCCGCAGGAACTCTGGATCGAGCGCGGTGGCAACGCGACGCAACTCACGCACCTCGCCCTGCGCCCACAGGGGGTCGCGTGGAATCGCGACGGGACTCGCCTCCTCTTCACCGCCGACTCTTCGTATCGCGACGAGCGGCGCTACGGGGCGAGCGCGGTCTACACCGTGGCGCTCGATGGCACGGTCCGCTCCGTTACCCCGGACCGCGAGGTGCAACACACGAATGCCGCCTTCTCGCCCGACGGCCGCTGGGTGCTCTACACGCGGCAGCTCTCCACCGACGCGGTGATCGCGCAGCACCTCGATCACGGCGCCGCGACCGACCTCGCCATCGTTGCTGCTGACGGAGGGAGCGAGCGCATCCTGACGGGCGACTGGGACTACCTCCCGACCAACGCCTCGTGGAGTCCCGACGGACGCTACGTCTACTTCATGGGGGGCGTTGGCGGGACGACGCACCTCTTCCGCGTCGCCCCCGCCGGTGGGGCGGTGGAGCAAGTCACCCGTGGCGAGCGACGCATCGGCAACGTCACGTTCGACGCCGGCTACACCACGATCAGCTACACCGTGGGGACCAACGAGGCGCCGAGCGACCTGTACGCCGCGCGCATCGACGGGTCGGGGGAACGGCGACTCACCTCCCTCAACGCCGAATTCGTGCGCGAGGTCGCGCTGAGCCGCGTCGAGCGATTGCAGTTCCCGAGCGCCGACGGAACGCCGATCGAGGGGTGGCTCATGTACCCCAGCGGCTACCGGCCGAATGCCGGTCCGTATCCGCTGATCGTGAGCAGCCACGGCGGCCCGCATGCCGCCGACGGCTATGGCTTCGACTTCAAGAGCCAGTACTTCGCCGCCCAGGGCTACTTCGTCCTCAAGGTCAACTTCCGCAGCAGCACCGGCTACGGCGAGAAGTTCCTCTGGGCCACCTGGGGCGCGTGGGGGGACAAGGACGGACAGGACGTGATGGCCGGCCTCGACTACGCCATCGCTCACTATCCCATCGATCGCACGAAGGTCGCGACGATCGGACATTCGTACGGCGGCTTCATGACCAACTGGTTGATGACGCAGTACCCCGACCGCTTCGCCGCCGCGATCCCCGGCGCCGGGATCGTGAACTGGGTCAGCGACTACGGCACAGCCGACATCGCCCGCACCAAGGAGACCGAGTTCTTCGGAACGCCCTGGGACCCGGCGGCGCGCGAGCGCATGATCCGGCAGTCGCCGCTCACCTACGCCGACCGTGCCCGCGCCCCGACGCTCTTCATCAACGGCGAGGTGGACCAGCGGGTCCCGTATTCCGAGGCCGAGCAGATGTTCGTCGCGCTGCGCAAGAACGGCGTCCCCGCCAAGGTCATTCAGTACGAGGGGATGCCGCACAGCATCAGCGGCTCGTGGAACCAGGTACATCGCATGCTCAACGAGTTGCGATGGCTCAACCAGTGGCTCGGCGGCGGAAAGGTCAGTTGAGCCGGGAGCGCCG
>JBDTUA010000311.1:0-6707 GCA_040007995.1 Gemmatimonadota bacterium
GCGGTGGAGCGCACAGGGGAGGGGGGAGGGGGGTCCGGGGAGTCGGCGCGCTGAAGCGCGCGCCGTCGATCGACGCATCGACGCGCCGTCTGCACTCCCGTCCCCCGTCCCCCGTCTCCCGTCCCTCTACTGCGTCGCCGTCGGCTTCGGCCGCGTCGCCCGGTTGCCTAACGCCACTCCCGTGTCGTACATCAGCCGCCCGACACGCGCCATCTTCTCGTAGTTGATCAGCGACGGATCGTCGCTCACCTGGTGGTACTGTGGATGCAAGCCGGTGGTGAAGAAGACGATCGGAATCCCCTTCTTCGCGTAGTTGAAGTGATCGCTGCGATAGTAGATACGCTCGGGATGCGTCGTCGTATCCCACTCGCGATCGAAGACGAACGGCTTCGTCTCGGCGGCGTTCACCGAATCCACCACCGAGCCCAGGACCGCACTCTGGCCATTCGGCGCGGCGCCCGGACCAACGATGTAAAGCGAGTCGTTCCCGTTGCGACCGATCATGTCGGCGTTCAGCTGCGCCACGATCGAGTCGAGTGGCACCGTCGGGTGCTCAGTAAAGGTCTCGGAGCCATACAGCCCCTTCTCCTCCCCGACGTGCCAGACGAAGAGCAACGAACGCCGCGGCTTCGGCCCCTGCGCAAAGGCGCGGGCAATCGCCAGGAGCGTCACGCTTCCAGAGCCATCGTCATCGGCGCCATTGGCGATCGAATCTCCGTTCACCGCGGGCTGGATCCCGATGTGGTCGTAATGCGCACCGTAGGCGACGTACGTCTTCTGCAGCGCGGAATCTGATCCGCGCACGATCCCCACCACGTTGTAGCCGTTGAAGTTCGACGACGACACACTCACGCCCACGGTCAGTCGAGTCCCCGCCAGCTCGGTGTTCGACACGTTCGCCGGCCATCCGCGCGGCACGAGCGGAGAATCGCTCGTCAGGCGCCCCACCGCGACCATCGGCAACATCCGCGATGCACCGCTCGCGCTCGCCGCCCTGGCGAGTTCGAGCTGCGTCGTCGAGAACTGCCCCGCTGCCATGCGATAGAGCGAATCCGGGAGGAGCAGCACGACCGCCGCCGGACCACGCCCGATCGCCGCACCCAGCCGAGCGAACAGGGCGTCCGGGACCTCAAGCGACTTCCGCTTCGCCGAGTCGATTCCGGCCGGGACGATCCCCGCGATCACGATCACCTTCCCCTTCACGTCGAGCCCCGCGTAGTCGTCGCGCCCGAGCGAGGCGTCAATCATGCCGTATTGCGCAAAGACCACTGGCGCATCGGCGGCAAGCTTCGGAAGCGGAGCCCCGGGGCCGAGCGCCGTCAGGACCGCGAGGTCGCGATCGAGCTCCCACTCCGTGCGCCCCGCCGACGTGGTGACGAACAGCGAATCGGCGCGAAGCGACGTCCGACGCATGGGGACGCGATGGAAGTAGCCGCTGTCGCCGCCGGGCTCCAGTCCGAGTGTGGCGAGTCGCCGCGCGATCCACGCCGCAGCGCGGTCCGCGTCCGGCGTCCCGGTTTCGCGCCCGCGGAACGAGTCGGCGGCAAACGCGAACAGGTCCGCACGCAATTCCGCCGCGTTCGGTTCGAGGCGCGACGGCGATGGCGTCGCCCCCCCGGCGCTCCCGGCCGGCGTCGCCGCCTGGCAGCCGGCCAGTACGAGGGAAAGAACTACCGTCGTCGCAATGCGATATCGTATCATCTCAAGTTGGGTTTGAATTCTGACCGCTGAATCACGGAGCCTCTCACTCCTACCAAGTGGAATACCAAAGAAGCCGAGCACAAGTGCCCGGCTCCTCTCGTCTTCTCGTCTTCTGTCCTTCTCGTCTTCTGTCCTTCTCGTCTTCTATCCTTCTCAAACGTTGCTCGTCCCCGACCACCGCTCGCGCATCCGGCGCGCCGTATCCGGACTCACCACGCGAAGGACGAGGTAGAGGATCGCGCCGACGATAGCGATCTTCACTGCGAGCCCGAGCAGGCCGACCAGCAAGACGAAAAAGACGCCGAAGACGCCGAAGAACAGCTTGAGCAGGAACAATCCGCCGATGGCGAACAGCCCGATCATGAAAATGGTGCGAAGCATGGGTTCGTGCTCCAATTCGAGGACTGGTTACCGTACGCCGCGCAGGAACCGGAAGTTTCATGTCCCTCCGCCGCGGCGCGCGTACCTTCTGCCGGCAATTTCGCGCGAGGCACCGCATGTCGTCCAGTGATTTCTACGACATCGTCGTCCTCGGCGACGGGATCGTGGGACTGGCGTGTGCCCGCGCCACCGCCGCGCGTGGGCTCGCGACCTGCCTCGTCGGGCGTCGGCGCCCTGGCGTCGCCTCCATCGCCGCCGCCGGCTTCCTCGCGCCGACCGTCGAACCGGTGCGTGGACGCGCCTTCCAGTTCACCCTGTCCGCCCGCGATCGATACCGCTCGTTCCTCGACGAATTGCGCGACGTCACAGGACTTGAGGTCCCTTTTGCCCTCGATGGGGTCCTGCGCATCGCCGCCACCGAACGTGAGGCCGCGACGCTCGCCAAGTCCGCCGACTCATCAACGCACTGGCGCTCCGCCAGCGAAATCGCGGAGCTCGAGCCCGCGCTCCACGCGCCCTTCGGCGGACTCGTTCACGCCGGCGACGGCATGGTCGACAACCAACGACTGATGGGGGTGCTGGACGCCGCCGTCGCCGCTCAGGCCATCCCCCGTCATGATGCACAGGCGACTCGCGTGGAGCTGGTTGGAGACGAGGCGGTGCTGCATCTCGACACGGGGGCGCGCATACGATCCCGACACCTGATCATCGCAGCGGGTGCCTGGGCTCCGCACCTCCCGGGACTTCCTCGCCCACTCCCGATCCGACCGCTCAGAGGGCAGATGATGGCGCTCGCTGCCGCCCCTGCCCTGCGTCGACCGGTCTTCGGCCACGGGGGCTACGTCGTCCCCCGAACCGCCCAGCGGCAGGTCATGGTCGGTAGCACGGCCGAGACCGTTGGCTTCACCACCGGGACAACTGACGCCGCCCTCGCCGGCTTTCGGGTCACGGCGACGCGGTTGGTTCCGTCACTCGCACGAGCCGACGAGGTTCGCACGTGGTGCGGCTTTCGTCCCATGACCCTCGACGGTCTCCCGATCATCGGCGCGGATCCCGACGCGCCGGCTATCCTCTATGCCGCCGGACACTCGCGCAATGGAATCCTTCTCGCTCCGCTGACCGGGGACGTCGTCGCGGCTCTCGCTGCCGGCGACCCACCAGGCCACGACCTCTCGCCCTTCGCTATGTCGCGATTCTCGCGCCCTGCTGGGGTGAAATCGTAACCCTCATCCCGGTGGAACGAGGTTACGGGAGGTTGGCTCGCACCCGCACGGAAGGGTAGATTCCCGAACCATCGCCGGGAGGCAGGCGTCGTCGCCCCGACGCGCCTGAAGTCCTCGGCGGAGCACCTGCAGCCATATGTCGGATTCGCTGTACCAGATCATGGGGCGACATCGCGTTGAGCCTCTTCCCGAGCGCAAGCCCTCGTGGTTGAGGGTCAAGGCGCCGGGCGGTGAGAACTACGCGCGCCTCAAGGGTCTCATGAAGGAGCTGGACCTGCACACCGTGTGCGAAGAGGCGCAATGCCCGAACGTCGGCGAGTGCTGGCAGCACGGCACCGCGACCTTCATGATTCTCGGCGACGTCTGCACACGAAATTGCGGCTATTGCGCCGTCTCCCACGGCCGCCCGCCCAAGTACGACATCGACGAGCCGCATCGCATCGGGACAGCGATCGCCCAGATGCAATTGCAGCACGCCGTGATCACCTCGGTCGATCGCGACGATCTCCCCGACTTCGGCGCGTACATCTTCGCCGAGACCATTCGGCAGATCCACCACCGCCTCCCGGGGTGCTCGGTGGAGGTGCTCGTGCCGGATTTCCAGGGCAACGAAGACGCCATCCGGATGGTCCTCGAAGCCGGTCCCGAGATCTATAACCACAATACGGAAACCGTCCCGCGCCTCTACAAGCGCGCGCGTCCGGGCGGCCGCTACGAACGCGTCATGCAGATCTTCCGCTTCGCGAAGCGCGAGGCCCCTCACATCCCGACCAAGACGGGAATCATGGTCGGGCTGGGGGAGACGAAGGAAGAACTCGTCGCCGTGATGCACGACCTGCGCGCCGTCGACGTCGACATCCTCACACTCGGACAGTACCTCCGACCGTCCAACGATCACCTTCCGCTCGATCGGTACTACACGCCCGACGAGTTTCGCGAACTGCGCGAGATCGGGATGGGGCTCGGTTTCCGGCACGTCGAAGCCGGACCGCTGGTCCGCTCGAGCTATCACGCGTGGGAGCAGGTGCAGGCCGCCGGCGTCTGACGCACGACCGCCGCACCCGCCCAGGCCACATGCCGCGGCGGGAGTCGTCGGAGCAGAACTGATTCAGCAGGACCCTTCATCGGGAGCTGTGCCTCAATAGGGGGTACGGCCATCCCAGGAGATCACTCCCGGGCGCGCCACTGCGTGCGCCACGGTCACGGGGTGCCCCACGGCGCCCGCCCTCTCTGCCATGGCGAAAAAGAAGACTGAACCCCGCGCCGAACTGACGTTCGGCGAGACGGACGCGCCGACGCGCGCGACCCTCCTCCACTCCATGCTCCTGCAGCGCCGATTTGAGGAACGTTGCGCGGAGGCCTACGCCCTCGGCCGCATTGGCGGTTTCTGCCACCTCTACATCGGGCAGGAAGCCTGCGGCACCGGCGCCATCTCCGTGCTCCGCGACGACGACTACGTCATCACGACGTATCGCGATCACGGGCAGGCGCTCGCGCGCGGCATCACGCCGCGCGCTGTGATGGCCGAACTGTTCGGGCGAAGCGACGGCTGCTCCGGCGGCAAGGGGGGCTCCATGCACCTCTTCGACCGGAACCTGAACTTTCTCGGGGGCCACGGCATCGTCGGCGGTCACGTCCCGATCGCGACCGGGGTCGGCTTCGCGATCAAGTACCGCGGCACCGACCAGGTCATCCTCTGCTTCATGGGCGAATCGGTGGTGAACACCGGTGCCTTCCACGAGGCGCTGAACATGGCCGGGCTGTGGAAGCTCCCCGTCGTTTACATCATCGAGAACAACCGGTACGGCATGGGCACTGCGCTCGAGCGTGCCTCGGCGATCCACGACATCTACCAGCGCGGCGCGGCGTACGATATGCCGCGCGACCAGGTCGATGGACAGGACGTGCTGGCGGTGCGTGCCGCAGTGGCCGAGGCAGTGCACCGCGCACGAACGCAGTCCATCCCCACCCTGCTTGAGGTGCGGACCTACCGGTTCATGGGGCACTCGATGTCCGACGCGGCCAGCGGGACGTACCGCACCAAGCAGGAACTGGAGGAATACATGAAGCGCGATCCGATCCTGGTGCTGAGCGCTCTCATGCAGGAGAAGGGCGAGATCGACGACGCCGGTATGACCAAGTTGGACCAAGAAGTGAAGGCCACGGTGCAGGATGCCTGGGATTTCGCCGAGGCGAGCCCGGAACCTGCGCTCGAGAGCCTGTGGGAAGACGTCCTGGTGGAGACGACGACATGAGCGTGATCACGTATCGCGACGCCCTCAACGAGGCGATCCGCGAAGAAATGCAGCGCGATGACCGCGTCTTCCTCATGGGCGAGGAGGTCGCCGTCTACCAGGGCGCCTACAAGGTGTCCAAAGGGCTGCTGCAGGAGTTCGGCGAGATGCGGGTGGTCGACACGCCGATCACCGAGTTGGGCTTCGCCGGGGTCGGCGTGGGCTCGGCGATGGCCGGTCTCCGGCCGATCATCGAGTTCATGACGTGGAACTTCGCGCTCCTCGCGATCGACCAAGTGGTCAACGCCGCGGCCAAGATGCTGTACATGTCGGGC
Organism: Gemmatimonadota bacterium; assembly: GCA_040007995.1. Classification (GTDB taxonomy): domain Bacteria; phylum Gemmatimonadota; class Gemmatimonadetes; order Gemmatimonadales; family Gemmatimonadaceae; genus SCN-70-22. The sequence continues at coordinate 5,875 of JBDTUA010000311.1, forward strand.
GGGCAGTACCCGATGCCGATCGTCTTCCGCGGTCCCAACGGCGCCGCGTTGCAGCTCGCGGCGCAACACTCGCAGGCGTGGGAATCGTGGTACGCCCACATCCCCGGTCTCAAGGTCATCACCCCCGCCACCCCGTACGACGCCAAGGGGATGCTCAAGGCTGCCATTCGGGACGATAACCCGGTGGTCGTCCTCGAGGGGGAGATGCTGTACAACACGAAGGGCGAGGTCCCCGACAACGAGGATTACATCGTCCCGATCGGGAAGGCCGAGGTGAAGCGCGAGGGCGACCAGTGCACCGTGGTGACACACGGCAAGTCGGTCCTCATGGCGTTGCAGGTGGCGGATGCCCTCGCCAAGGAGGGGATCCGCATCGAGGTCGTCGACCTGCGCACGATCCGCCCGATGGACGTCGAGACCATCGCCGCGTCGGTCCGCAAGACGAACCGTGCGGTCGTGCTGGAGGAAGGGTGGGAGGTGTGCGGCGTCGGCGCCCAGGTCGTGGACTACATCCAGCGCCATTGCTTCGACCACCTCGACGCCCCGATCCTCCGCGTGCACCAGGAGGACGTCCCGATGCCGTACGCCAAGAACCTGGAGCGCGCCGCCAAGCCTGATGTCGCCAAGACCATCGCGGCCATCCGGCAGGTCATGTACCTCCCCACCGCCTAACGATCCTCCCATGGCTACCAAGGTCTTCATGGAGGCGCTTTCTCCCACGATGGAGGAAGGTCGCCTCGTCACATGGCTGAAGAATGAGGGTGACGCCGTCAAGAGCGGCGACATCCTCGCCGAAATCGAAACCGACAAGGCGATCATGGAACTCGTCGCCC
>JBDTUA010000312.1:0-6632 GCA_040007995.1 Gemmatimonadota bacterium
AGCACGGCCTGGTCGATGGTGAGCTTGAGGATGATCTCCAGCTTCACGGTGAAGACGATCCCTCGCACGGTAATCTCGAGGAATGGGCTATAGGTCCACTTCACCGGGTGCTGGTACAGCTGCACGTACTGCTTCTTTCCTGGGGGATACTTCGCAATGTCTGCGTACTTGGCGATCTCCTTGCGCTGGTTCCATGCGGTGACCAGGATCTCGCTCAGGCGCGACTCGAGGGCGTCGGCAACGCAGGATACGGCGCGCGCCACGGCGGCGGCGGCGCCGGCGGCAGCCACCGGGCCGGCAGCGGTCGCGGCGGCGAGTACGGCCTTGGTCACCTGCGACACGACGACAGCATCGAGTCGTTTGTCTGAACCGTCGGGCGTACGGAGCCCGAACACCCAGGCGAGGGTATGCTCGCTATTGTCCATCGTGCTCCTCCTCTCGTTCGATCAGTGTCGTGGGTAGGTCGATCTCGATCTCCGGGGCGAGGTCGATGAGCGCGACGGCGTTCTCGACCACCGACTCGCCCAGCGGTAGCTCGACCGCGGGCGGCCCTGCCGGCGATGGGCGGAGCGCGACATGGACGACGCTGGGGCGCGGCTTGCGGCGTATTCGTGCCAACAGGACGCCAGCGACCACACCACCGCCAAGAATGATGAGGAAGGGCGCCAGATTGATCTCCTCGGTGATCGGCGGGGGAATCACGATCGAGGTGTCGGCTCCCTCCCGCTGTGCGCGCAGCACCACACCGACGGCCACCCCGACTGCCACGGGCAACCCAGCGTCAGGCGTCTGCGACGCGACGAGGGAATCGGGCGACGCATCCGCTCCCCTCACTTCGCCCAGAGCGAGTCGCGCCTGCAGCAGGAGCGCGCGGGCCCGACGCAATCGCAGACCTATGAGTGACGGTACCAACGTGGAATCACGCGGCAAGGTGGCGTCGCGCGCCGTCGAGTCGCGAGCGGCCGTGTCTGGCACCGGGAGCTGCTGGTAACGCCCAACCTGCAGCACAACATCGACCGGCGGAAAGACGATCGCCCCCGCCGGCGGCTCCTGTGACACGACGAGACCGTCGCTCCCGAGCGCTCGGACCACCTGTTCGACGATGGTGATGCGCGCCGAGAGGAAGCCTAACGTGTCGATCGCCACCGCCCGCGTACGCCCTACGACGTCCGTCATGACCCGCGACGGCGGCGGCGGCGGTCCGGCCGTGTCGGCGACGGTGACGACGATGACGGTGCGCGGCGGGCGACGCTGGCCGGAGTCGACCGACTGGCGCATCACGATCCGCGGCGCGATGCCGTCGCCAGGCGCAAAGCGCAAGCTCGCCACGAATGAGGAATCCTTGAGCCGCGAGGCAGCGTCGGGCCACGCCTCCCCGACCACCCAGGGAATGACACGATCGATAGGTGCGGTCGCCACGGTCGCGGAGACCGGGTCGCGCGCATGCACCGCTACCCCGGCGCCGGGTTGCTGGTCGACAATGCGTCCCGCGCGCTGCGCGTCGAAGATGGAGTCGACGTGCGTGATTTGGAGCTGAAGAGGCACCAGCGTCGCCGTCGCCTCGGCGAGCGAGAGCCCGGTGAGGCGCGGCATCGTCATTGCGGGCTCCGGAGGATGAGCCCCCAGTGAGGTCCACACCGACACAGCATCGCCCGGGCGGACCGCCGTCCCCGAGTCCGGGTGCTGGCGGACGATGCGACCCGCGGGGACATCATCCGAGTACTCTGTTCCGGCAACTGCTGTGTCGAGCCCGCGCGACACGAGGAGCCGCGTGGCCGTCGCCATATCGAGCCCCACGACGAGGGGGACCTGCGCGGATACGTCGACGATGAGCGTGACGGTGTCGCCCGCAGTCGCCGAGGTCCCGCCCTTGGGGACCTGGTCTGCAACGACCGCGAGTTGCGAGAGGAGCCCTGCCGCGCGCGGGACGCTGGGGGTGAGCGTCGCGCGCTGCAGGAGTCGTACCGCAAGGGCGACCGGGCGTCCGATCACGTTAGGCACACTGACGCGCATCACCGGCACGTAGCGATAGACGCCGAGCTCCGCGGTCACCGACGCGGCGGGGAGGGGTGACCCGGGCGGCGGCGATTGCGAGAAGACGCGCTGGTCGTGCGCGGCGCTCGTGGTGTCGCGCGTCGTGACGGTGACGGTGATCTTGAGGCGCGCCAGCATCGCTCGCGCGACCGACGCGGTGGAGTCGATCACGTTCGGCATCAGGCGTCGCTGCTGCGCCTGCGCCATCGTGCCGAGTTGTGTCGCCGTCTTCGACACGACGGGGCGCCTTTGCTGCGCCTGAAGTTCGTGCGTCACCAGCCCGGCTGTGATAGCAGCAACGACACCAAGCAGCGCCAGGCGCACCCCTCTCCCTACCGCTCGCTCACACGCGAGCCTTCCACCGACACACGCAACGCTCCTTGACCGGCACATGATCTCGCGCTCCCCGTGTGGCGTAGCGCGACCAACATGGGTGCTCCGGCTTCAAAGGGCTAGTCGGTCCCATGGCGTGGGGAGGTTGGCTGAGTTCGCTGCTTTCGCGAGGGGACCGCTTGCGTCAGTCGCTCCCGACGCCGACGCTCGCGCCGACCAGACTGCCCGCGACTTCGTCGTCGCGCGGCGGCTCGTCCGCCCCACGCGCCACCGGCCCTCGCGCCTCAGGAAACCGCCCCGCATACTCCCACGACGCCCATGGAAAGGCCTTTGCGAACGTCCTATCCGTCGAAATCCCAATCGTTGACCAACGCGGGCGCTACGCTGGCATTCCATACGGGGTCGGCCTCGAGCGCACGCGACCTCCCGTGCAACGTGGGACTCGCGATCGCCTCCGGGCTTCTCGCCAATGCGCGACGTTCTGGTGCGCCGCCGGCGGATCACGTACGGCGACCCCCACCCCGAGTTGTACGAGACATTCAGGGTGCACCGCAGTTCGTGACCTCCGAAGGTTGCAGCTGATGGCTCCGCGGACCTTCGACTACGACTGGATCATCGTCGGTTCAGGTTTCGGCGGGAGCGTCGCGGCACTGCGTCTGAGTGAGAAGGGGTACAAGGTCGCCGTCATCGAGTGCGGACACCGTTACGCCGACGACGAGTACGCGAAGTCGGCGTGGGACGTGCGGCGCTTCCTGTGGGCCCCCGCGCTGGGCATGCACGGTATCCTGCGCCTCACCTCCTTCAAGGACATCTTCATCGCCACCGGCTCAGCCGTCGGTGGCGGGAGCGCGGTCTACGCCAACACGCTCTATCGCGCCAAGCCAGACTTCTTCCAGCATCCGCAGTGGGCCTCACTCGGCGACTGGAGCGCCGCGTTGCAGCCGCACTACGACACCGCCGAACGGATGCTCGGCGTCCAGATCGTCCCGTTCTCCAGCGGCGCGCAGGAGCTGCTGCAGGACGTTGGGGAGCACTTCGGCGTCGCCGATTCCTTTGCGCGCACCCCCGTCGGCGTCTACTTCGGAGAGGCAGGACGGACCGTCCCCGATCCGTACTTCGGCGGCGAAGGGCCGGAGCGAACCGGATGCCTGCGCTGCGGCGCCTGCATGGTCGGGTGCCGACACGGCGCCAAGAACACGTTGCTCAAGAATTATCTCTGGTTCGCCGAGAAGAAGGGTGCCACGATCTTCGCCGATCGCGAGGTCACGAGCATTGCGCCTGTCGGCGCGGAGGATGGCAGCCACGGGTATCGCGTGGAGACGAAGGTGCCCGGCGCCTGGTTCGCCAAGGACCGCCGCACCTTCACGGCCCGCGGAGTGGTCGTCGCCGCCGGCGCGTTAGGCACCAATCGCCTCCTCATCCGCTGCAAGACGAACGGGGCGCTTCCGCGGCTCAGCGACCGGTTGGGAGAGCTGGTGCGGACCAACAGCGAATCGATCCTGGCCGTGACGCTCCCGGACGATTCGCGCCAGCCGTGGCACGACGTCGCCATCAGCGGGTCTATCCATCCACGCCCCGACACCCACATCGAGTTCTGCACCTACGGCCAGCGCGGCGACGGGATGTCGTTGCTGCTGGCGCCACTCACGGGCGACGGGACGCGCATGACACGCCCCCTCATGATGCTCGGGAGCATCGTGCGACATCCGCTGCGCTTTATGCGAGGGCGATTCCCCTTCGGGTGGAGCCGGCGCACGCTCCTGATCCTCGTCATGCAGACCAGCGACAACGCCATCGCATTCCGACCCAGGCGCGGGTTGTTCGGCGGCATCGGGTTGCGCACCGAGCAGGACGCAGCGAAGCCCAATCCGACATTCATTGCGGTGGCCAACGAGGCCGCCGAGTGGCTCGCCGAGCGCACTGGTGGGATTGCGCAGAGCGGCGTGCTCGAGGCTGCGGCGAACATCCCGACCACCGCGCACATCCTCGGCGGCGCGCCCATCGGCGCCGATGCGTCGAGTGGGGTCGTCGATGCACAGTTGCGCGCCTTCGGCTATCAGCACTTCCTCATCTGCGACGGCGCGGCCATGCCCGCCAATCCCGGGGTGAATCCGTCCCTCACCATCGCCGCGCTGGCTGAACATGCCATGAGTCACGTCCCCCGAGCGGCGAGCAGCGCGGGCATGGACTTCGAGGGGGAGCGTGTTCACCTATCGGCATGATCGGTCGACCCTCTGCCGCCACGACCGCTTCGTTCGCGCCGAGCAACGACGTTGACCTCGAAGACACTCCCGACCGGATGCGCGCCATGGGGCGCGCCGCCGTGGAGCGAAGCATCACCCACATCGCCGCCATGCCTAACGACTCGCGCTCGGGTAACCTCGATGCAGCGGCCCTTTGTCGCGCGTCGCGCGAGGGAGTCCCGGAGCACGCCAGCGACTTCGAGGCTCTCACGACCTGTTGTTCGGTGAGCTGATCCCCTGCTCGTGCAGCACGTCCCGGTCGGGCTACTTGGCGCATGTCGCGAGTGGCGGTGCGTATCTCGCGGCGCTCGCCGGTGTCGATGCGCACCACATGGCGATGGCCGCCGTAAACCGAGTCGAGTAACTTGCGACCGGAGAGTTCGATGCCCCGTGACTTCTTGCCACCGGAGACTGGTTCTAACCCTGATGACGAGATTGTCGCTCAAGTCCGTGCGATTCGGCATCAATTCGCTGCCGCGGTCGATGTCGATCGCATCTTCGATCAAGTGAAACTGGACTCCCATGCCTTCTCATCAGCCTCGTTCCACCTTCCTTCGCGGCACACCCTATCTGCCGGTGGCCGACGTGTCGGCGACGGAGCAGTACTATCGTCAGGTTCTCGGCTTTGCGCTCGAGTACGCGGGCGGCGATCCCCCTGAGTTCGCAATTCTCAGCAGGGATGGGTGCGCCCTGATGCTGCGCCGGATCCCGGATGCGAGCCGCATTCGGCCGATGGAAGCCCAAGGCGGGACCTGGGACGCCTTTTACTGGGTCTCCGCGATCGATCCGCTGTACGAGGAGTTCCGCGCCCACAACGCCGTATTCGCGTACGGGCCTACGCTTCAGCCCTACGGGATGAAGGAATTCGCGATTCGCGATCCCGATGGCCACGTGATCGGCTTTGGCCAAGCGGTGGAAGCCGGGGCGCCATAGGAGGGCGGCTGCGTGGCGACCGACGTGTCCTCGCGCGGTACTGTCCCGCCCTCAGCTGTCGCAACCTCAGCGAATCCCCCCTTCGCCCGCGACTTGCCCCGCTCTGCCGCCAGCACCGATATTCGGTCATGAACCCCGCCCTCTCGCACCAACAGGACCGCATTCGCGCCATGAGCGCGGACCAAAAGGTGCGGATTGCACACCACCTCTGGGTCGACTCGCGCGCCGTGCTCGCGGCGGGAGTACGCGCACGATGCCCGGAGTGGTCCGAGCAGCAGGTCGCAGCGCGAGTCCGAGAACTGATGCGTGACGCCGGCGCCTAGCCTCATCGAGCTGTTCATCGCCCCACTCAATCGCGCGAACCTCGACTATGTCGTCACCGGCGGACTCGCGGCGATTGTGTACGGCCATCCACGACTGACGCTCGATGTCGATCTCGTGATCCGGCTCGAGTCGGACGCTGCCGCGACGTTTGCCGGGTTGTGGCCGCCCGACGACTATTATTGCCCGCCGGCGGAGGTCGTGGAGCAGGAGCGGCAGCGCTCGGCGCACGGGTACTTCAACGTGATCCACTCCGACACGGCGATGCGGGCCGACGTGTATTTGGCCGGCGACGACCCGCTGCAAGCGTGGGCGCTGGCCGCCCACGTGACGCGTGCGGTGGAGGGCGAGCAGGTCCGCTTCGCCCCCATCGAATACGTCATCGTCTACAAGCTGCGCTACGCACAGATGGGCGGCTCCGATCGGCATCTGCGGGACGTCGCGCGCATGATCGAAACGAGTGGTGCGTGGATCCGTGAAGAGACGCTGCATGACTGGATCGCCCGTCTCGATCTGGGGGCACCCTGGGAGCGTGCGCTGGGGTACGTCGGGCGCGAGTAGTTCGCCGCCGGCGAGGCCGGTTCTGTCCGCCGAAGCGTCGCTGGCGGCGCCAGGCACCGATCGTGTTGCCGAGCGTCGAGATCGCTGGAGCCGCCATCGAGGATGGGAGACTGCGCATCCTGCACCCACAGGCCAACGACGTGGTGCCGGCAGGGCGCACGATCCGCCTGCGCGGGCGCGTCACGGCGGCGAGGGCGGGCGAGCACG
>JBDTUA010000313.1:0-6617 GCA_040007995.1 Gemmatimonadota bacterium
TCGATCGTGCCGCGACCGGCTCCCTGCGCCGCCGCCGTCGCGTGGGGACCGAGCGGCATGCCCCCAGCGACCGACAGCGCCAGCAGCACGGCGACGCGGCGACGCCCGATCACGGCACCGCCGCCATGCACTCGATCTCCACGCGCGCCCCGAGTGCGAGCCCGGTAGCGCCGAAGGCGCTCCGCGCCGGCTTGTTGCGCGGGAAGAAGGTGGCGTACACCTCGTTCATCGCGTCCCACTCGCGCATGTCGGCCATGAAGACGGTGCACTTGACCACGCGATCCATCGACGAGCCGCTCTTCTCGAGCACGTCCTTGATGTTCTCCATGGCTTGCTTCGTCTCGGCCTGGATCCCGCCGGACACGACGCCCCCCTGGGCGCTGGCCGAAGTGCCGATCTGGCCGGCGAGGAAGAGAAGGTTCCTCACCTGCACCGCCGGCGAGAAGGGGCGTGTCGGCGGACCGTAGGGGAGATGCCAGGTGATCCCGTTCTCGCTCACGCTCGTCGCCACCGGCGCCGGCGCCGACGTCGGCCTGTTGCTCAGACACCCGGTCGCCGCCACGCACACAGCGACGAGGACCATCGTCATCGACTTCGTCATCCGTACCTCAGCAGTAGAGGAAACCCTCGCCATCTCGTCTTCTCGTCTTCTCGTCTTCTCGTCTTCTCGTCTTCTCACGTCAGACTTTCATGCACGAGCGAATGAAAGTGATGCACCCCGTTCTCCTTCGTCGCCGAGTAGCGTCCGCGATCGTACACGCGGGAGCGCAGGTTGCGCTGCACCGCTTCGCAGATGCTGACGTCTTCCTCCTGAATCTCGAAGCTGAAGTCGATGAGGCGCGTCCACTCCGGGTCGTGCTCGGCGGGTGGAACGAGTGCGTACCAGTCGAAGCGCACGAGCGTCGTCTTGTGATCGATCGGGATGACGATGTTGGTCTGCAGCTGCCCCTGGTAGATGTTCAGCATCCAGTTGGGGTAGATCCAGTAGTAATGCGCCTCGTCGTCGCCCTCGCGAGGGATGTACTTGCGGTCGGTGGCGTGGGGGGCTAACGGGCGCAGCGGGGCGTATTGCCGCGAGTAGTAGCGGTGCGGCTCCACGACGTAGTGGTCCGTGTCGAGCTCCTTGTGCAGCCCCGGATGCACGACGGCGACGTGATACCCTTCGAGGTAGTTGTCGACGTAGACCTTCCAGTTGCAGTCGATGCGCCACTCACGCGACATCACGAATTGCATCTGCTCGGCCCCGAAGCGTGCGACCTTGTCCGGGATGTCCTCGATGAAGTGCGAGAGCGGTGGCGCCTTGAGGTCGAGGTTGGCGAAGACGAGCGGACCCCAGGTCGCGACCTGCACCGGGAGGAGCCGGAAGTCGCTCGGGGTGAAGTTCGCGGTTCCCTCCATCTCGGGGGCCCGCACCAGCTCGCCGCGCAGGTTGTACGTCCAGCCGTGATATTTGCACTGCATCGTTTGCCGCTTGCCGCACCCCTGGGCGACCGGCCCGGCCCGGTGCAGGCAGATGTTGTGGAAGCCCCGCAGCGCCTCGCCGTCACGCACGATGACGATCGACTCGTTCGCGATGTCGGCGGTGATGTACGCCCCCTGCCCCTCGAGCTGCGCCGTGCGCCCCACCAGCTGCCACGTGCGCGAGAAGATCTGCCCGACCTCCAGGTCGAGGTAGACCGGGTCGGTGTAGAGCCGCGCGGGGATCGTCTGCGCGCGGGTGATGTCGAGGTCGAAGGAGAAGGGCATGGGGGAGTGTCTACCGGATCCAGTGTCCGAGGCGCCCCCACCGGATGGCGGTCAGCGCAGGGAGCGGGCGGTCGCTGTCGGCATCCCACGAATAGTACACGAAGAGCGGTCGCCCGCGGATGTTCTCGCGCGGGACGAAGCTCCAGTAGCGGGAATCCTTCGAGTTGTAGCGATTGTCGCCCATCATGAAGTAGTGGCTGACCGGGACGACGAAGGGTCCCCAGTTGTCGTGCGTGGGCTGCGCCGGCGCCGGACCGAAGCGCGACGCGCTGAGTCCGACTTTTTTCTGCCAGTCGAAGAGCGGGCTCACTTCGTTAGGATCGCCGACCTCCGACGTCGCACCGTATCCCTGCCGCTGCTCGATGCCGTTCACGAACAGCTTGGCGTCGCGCATGTACAGCGTATCGCCTGGGAGCCCGATCAGTCGCTTGACGAGCGTCGGGGTGAGGTCCCACGGCTGGTCGTACTGCGGCGGCGAGACGAAGACGACGATGTCGTAGCGTGTCGGCTCCGCATAGCCCGGGAGATTGACCTCGGTGAAGGGGACGTGCGGGCCGAAGCGCAACTTGTTCACGAAGAGCCAATCACCCACGAGCATCGACGGGATCATGCTCCCCGACGGAATGCGATACGCCTCGAAGAAAAAGGCGCGAATGAAGAAGAAAAGCAGGATTGCCCCGGCGATCCCCTTCACGTTCTCCCACACCGCGCGGCTGGATGCGGACGATGTGCGCGTCTTCTTGCGCGACTGGGCGACGACGTTACTCGGCTTGGGCGACTTCTTGGCGGGCATGCGCGGGGCGAGGGCGGGTGGAGGAGTGCTGTCGAAATCTAACTACGCTCCCTCCTGTACCGGGTTCCAGACGCACGAGAGGCGCGCCTCGGGTCGAGACGCGCCTCCGACGTGCAACCGCGTGACGCGGCTTACTTGAGGTGCTTGCTGACCAGCGCGGTCATCTCGAACATCGAGACGGTCTTCTTGCCACCGAAGACCTTCTTCAGGTTCTCGTCCGCATTGATGTTGCGCCTGTTCTTCGCGTCCTGGAGGTTGTTCTTCTTGATGTAGTCCCACAGCGACTTCGCGACTTCGGAACGTGGGCGCGGCTTGGGGCCGATGACCGCCGCCAACTCGGCAGTCGGCGTCATGGGCTTCATGAATGCCGGATTCGGCTTCCGCTTCGCAGCGGGCTTCTTCGCGGCAGCCTTCTTCGCCGGCGCCGTCTTCGCGGCAGCCTTCTTGGCGGGCGCCTTCTTCGGCGCAGCCTTCTTCGCAGCGGCCTTCTTCTTAGCGGCCATCGTTCGACTCCTGAGTGATGGAGACGTGAGTTCCCCCGGTGGAAACCACGAATTCTTCGCGCCAAAAGCTAAGAGCGAACGTGTGAGAAGCAATAGGGGACTGGTGTGCTTTCCCTATGAAAAAGGCCGATTTCCCTAGGGAAACCAGGCTCGGTGCGTACCACACGGCACATGTTCGCTCGCCGAATGGACGCTGCGCACGGCGCGGCGCAACGAGTTTGCACCCGTCAAAGTGCGCATCGCAGCGACGGCGGATGCGTGCATTCGGGCGCTAACGGAGGCGCGCCTGCAACCAATCGAGCATCGCCGCGAGCACGTCGGCGCGCACCTGATGATCCGGAAGGGCGGCGTATCCGGCGGGGGTACCGTCGGCGTCACGCAGGAAGAGATGGTCCGTATCGGTGAAGACGCGACGCGTGACCTGTCGGTTCCCCCCCTCGCGCAGGGCTCGCTCCAGCATCTCCGCCTGATCCGCGGTCACCTGCCGGTCGGTCGCTCCCTGCAGGATGAGCGTCGGCACCTTCACTCGACGTGCCGTAGGGAGCGGATCGTAGGCGAGGAAATAACGCATCCACGGTTGCGTCGCCCCCAGCGAATCGATCGTGGCATCGACCTTCCGTCGCGCCGAATCACGCTGAGCTGCCGACATCGTGGGCGAACGATCGACCCCCGCGCCGAGTTGATATTGGAGGATCACACGTCCCGTCTTCGCCGGTCCCGCGAGCAGGACGATCCCGCGCAGCGCCGGATCGGTCGCGGCGACCATTGGGGCAATCAGCCCGCCTTCGCTGTGTCCGACGAGGGCGAGACGTGCGCCATCGACGTCGGGACGCTGACGCAGATAGGCGAGTGCGGCGCGAACGTCGGCGGCGAAGTCGGCGCTGGTCGCGGCCGCAAAGTCGCCCTTCGATGAACCCGTCCCGCGGTCGTCGAGCCGCAGGACGGCGATCCCGTGTCGACTGAGCGTGTCCGCGACCTGACGCATCGGGCGATACCCCTTCACCGGGGGGATGGCCTCATCGCGATCCTGCGGCCCGCTCCCCGTGATCGTCACGACCGCCGGGACCGGCGCCGTGGCGCCCCGTGGCATCGTCAGCGTCCCGGCGAGTGTGTGGCCGGCGGGGGTCGTCACCGTGACTTCTTCCGCCGTGTAGGGTGCCCCCGGAGGAGCGCTGTAGTCGGGAGGCGCGACCGACATGGCCCCGGCCGCCGCGCCGTGCGCACGGACCAAGCGCAGCCCCTGCGAGGGGACGCTCCCTCCCGTGATCGCGCCGGCCGCGTTCACCGCCAGCCGCAGCGGGATCCCGCCGATGATGACCACAACGGAATCGGCGCCCCGTCGCACGACCTGCGCCATCGTCGTCTGCCCCCCCTGGATCGCCCAGACCGCGACGTCGACCGAATCGCCGCCGAGGTGCCGTGCGCGCTGCAGCACCAGCTCCACCTGCGCAAACGACGGATTGAGGAACGGGAGCGCACCGGGCCTGGTCGCGAAGCGCTGTGTCGTCGACTTTCCGCCACCGCTCAGTTCGACGATCGCGCTGTCTCGCACGAAGTGCACGTCGGCGTGCTGCAGCGGCTCACTGGAGAGCGGCGCGGTCGCCTGCCGATACTCGTTCACCAGCCGGGTCGCGCCCCCTTGGGCATCGACGTCGATCGCATAGCTGAAGCGCGCATTGGCCGACGCGATGAGCAGTTCCCCCTCAAGGCGTCCGGGCGTGCGCGTGAAGCGCTCGACGGAAATCGTATCCCCTCCTCCCGAGAGCAGCACGAGGAGGTCGCCCTGCGAGCCCCCCTGCGCGGCCGCGCGCGGGGCGACGACGAGCCACGCGACGAGGAGAGCCCCCGCGAGGCGCACGACGGACGATGGCGCGCTGCGACGGAGCGTGCGGAGGGGCGACGCGACGTGGCGCCTGAATCGTGAGCGGGGACGGGCGAAGGGACGCAGGAAAGGAACCATCGATCGATTACCGGGGGCGAAGGGTGAGACGGCACGGGACGCTCCCTCCCTACGAGCGGTCGCCACCCGAGGTGTCGCCACCCGAGGTGTCGCCACCCGAGGTGTCGGGGTGGGGACGACGGTCGTTAGGCGGCGAGCGAGCGCAGCAGCTTCATCATCCGCAGGTCGAACGGATCCGCCGACGCGTCATCCTCGGCGATGTCGGGGTTCTCCTGCGGCGTCTCGAGGACGAGCGGAATTCCCTGCGCGCGCGAATCGTGGAGCAGCCAACGGAAGGGATCCACCCCGATCCTTCCCTCGCCGATGAGCGCGTGCCGGTCCTTGTTCGACCCGAAGTCCCCCTCGGAATCGTTCAGGTGCAGGAACGACGGCGCTTCACCGATGACGTCGGCGAAGTGGTCGAGCACGGCCTTGGCCGCCGCGGGCGCCGACACGAAGTCGTGTCCACTGGCGAAGAGGTGACAGGTGTCGAGGCCATAGCCGGCGCGCGCGCGGGCGCTCGCCGGGACCCGCGCGAGCATCCCGGCAATCTCCTCCGGCGACCGCCCCATCGTCCGCCCCGCCCCCGCGGTGTTCTCGATAAAGATGCGCGCCGAGTGCGGGACCTGCTTCAGGGCGAACGCAATGGCATCACCCACACGCTCGACCGCCTCCGCCGGATCGCTCTTCCCCGCCGAGCCGGGGTGGAAGCAGAAGCCCTTCACACCGAGCGCGGTCGTGCGCTCCAGCTCCTTCGCGAGCCCGAGCTTGGCGCGCTCGTACTTCTCCGGCTCGCTCGAGGCCGTGTTGAGGACGTAGGCGGCGTGTACGATGCAGTGCTGCTTGTCGATGCCCGCTGCGGCCATCGCCTCGGTGAAGCGCGCCGCCTTCTCCGGCTTGACGGTCGCCTTCTCGTTGTAGAACTGCGGCAAGGCACTAAAGATCTGCAGAGCGCGCATGCCAGCCGAGCCCGCGCGCGCCGCGGCCATGTGGATGCCGCCGGTGGAGATGGTGTGGGCGCCGAAGAAGTGAGACACAAGGGAGACGACGAGAGTGGAGAAGACGAGAAGACGGGGGCTGGGACTTTCGAACAATATCCGACTTTCTCGCGCTCCGACAGCACGAGGGGCGCGTCGGCTCTCGCCCCCGCGCCCCTCGTCTTCTCGTCTTCTCGTCTTCTCGTCTTCTCGTCTTCTCGTCTTCTCGTCTTCTACTTCACTCGCACTATCGCCATTCCCACATTCGCCGGCGGCGCGCCCCCGGTCGTGGACCGGATGGCCAGCACTTGTGGTGTGCTTTGCGCGCCGGAGATCTCCCACGCGGCAAAGCCGCCACCCGGGAGGGCGAAGACGTTGCGGATGCTGCTCGGGAACGTACCGAAAGTGATCGCGCGCATGTTGATCGGCCACGGGCGCGGGAAGGCGGCCGTACCGTCCGCGTAGCGGAGCGAGGCGCTCATCGTTGCGAAGATATTGCGCGTGTTCCAGCTCTGCAGCCGTGCCCGCGGGTCGGTGATCGTGCCGCCGGGATAATCATCGGAGGCCGACGCGAGCGACCAGTAGCCGAGCATCTCTGCCCAGGTCTTGCCGGTACGGTTCTGCAGGTTGATGATCCCGCGATCGTCCCGCTGCTGCAC
>JBDTUA010000314.1:0-6613 GCA_040007995.1 Gemmatimonadota bacterium
CGCGGCCGCGTGCACAGCCCGCGAAGTAGCACGCGACGCGCGCTCGGCCACGTGCACAGCCCGTGAAGTACTACCCGGCTCGTGCACGACCACGTGCACAGCTGGAGAAGCACGAAACGACGCGTGCACGCCGACGCGCACAGCTGGTGAGGTACGAAGCGACTCGCGTCCGGCGACAGGCGCAGCGTAAAACGTACGACCGACAGCGTGCGGCTGGGCACGCGTAGCCGCCGAACTCTCGTCCGCCGTCGCGCGCGCGGGTCGGGAGTCTCCAAATCGGGACACGAACTCCGACGCCGACGCGCGTGCGCGCTACGTGCCGCTAGCTCGCTTGCGCGAACGACTCACTCTGGCAGCAGGTCGCACCGCGGGAGCTGCCGCCGCGCTCTCGAGCAACTCGCGCGCGTGCGCGCGACTCGTGTCGCTCTCCGGATCGCCGCCGAGCATTCGCGCCACCTCGGCGATCCGCTCCTCGCCGTCGACGACGCGCAGGTCGGCCGTGGTGATCCCACCCTTCGCCGCCTTGCTGACGACGATGTGGTGGTGCGCGCGCGCGGCGATCTGCGGGAGGTGCGTTATGGCGAAGACCTGGTGCGACTCGGCCACGCGGCGCATGGTGTCACCCACACACAGGCCGACCCGACCGCCAATTCCGGCGTCCACCTCGTCGAAGACGAGCGTGGGCACACCGTCGAGCCGGGCCAGGATGGTCTTGAGGGCAAGCATCACCCGCGCGAGTTCCCCCCCCGACGCCACGCGGGCCAGGGCGCGCGCCTCGAGCCCGACGTTGAGGGCGACGCGATACTCCACATCCTCCGCCCCGTTCGCCCCGATCTCCGCGCGCGGCGTGAGCCCGATCGTCAGGTGCCCGTCGGTGAGGCCGAGGTCGGGGAAGATGGCGTCGACCGCTCGCTCGAGCGCATGTGCCGCATTCGCGCGGTCGACGCTCAACCGCTGGGCTTCACGTGATAGCGCGGCGGCCAACTCGACCTCGCGCTGGCTGAGCGCCCCGAGGTCGAGCGCGGCGGTGTCGACGAGGTCGAGTTCCTCGCGCGACTCGCGCAGCACATCGAGAGCCGACTCCACACTGCCACCATACTTGCGCGTCAGGCGGAAGACGACGTCGCGCCGACCCTCGACCTCACGCAGGCGCGCGGGGTCGGTGTCCAGCTGCAGATCGTAGTTGCGCACGGCGCGCGCGAGTTCCTCCAGCTGCACGAAGGCGCCGTCGAGCATCTCATGCAGGCGGTCGAGCGCGGGGTCGAGCCGCGCGGCCGCGCCTAACGCGCGCTGCGCCGCCCCCATCGCACGCAGCGCCCCCTCGTCCTCGCCATCGATCGCCGTTCGCAGCTGCTCGGCATGCACGCGCAACTCGGCCACGTGCGAGAGACGACGCGCTTCCTCCTCCAGCCGCACATCCTCTCCCGCCGCCAGCCTGGCGCCGGACAACTCGCCCACCACGTGCTGCAGGTAGTCGACCCGCTTCTCGGCGGCCGCGCGGCGCGCAGCGAGCGACGCGCTCGCCGATCGCACCTCGCTCAAGACGGCGTACGCCTCCGCCACGCGCGCCGCCTGGAGCGTGGCTCCGCCGAAGGCGTCGAGGACGGCGCGCTGCACATCCGGATTCAGCAGCGTCTGCGACTCGTGCTGTCCGTGCAAGTTCACCAGGGCGCGCCCGACCTCGGCGAGCACCCCGGTCGTGACGACGGAGCCGTTGATCCAGGCGCGGCTCCGTCCCGCGCTGGAGATCTCGCGGCGCAGCACCACCACGCCGTCCTCGACCTCCACTCCCCGGGCATCGAGTGCGCGTACGACGTCGGGGTGGGACGTGGCGTCGAAGACTCCCTCGACGCTCGACTTGTCCGCGCCCGCCCGCACCAGGTCGGCATTGCCACGCTCACCGAGCAGGAGGCCGAGCGCGCCGACGATGATCGACTTCCCCGCCCCGGTCTCGCCGGTGAGCACGTTGAAGCCGGCGCGCAGCGGCAGGGCGACTGCCTCGAGGATCGCGACGTTGCGGATACGCAGTTCGGTGAGCATCGGTTAGGGGGAGACGCCGCCGCCGGCGCTCCACCCCAGCTTGCGCCGCATGCGCTCGTAGAAGGTCATCTCGGGGAAACGAACGAGGAGAACGACACGTCCGGCGCGACGCACGGTGAGTCGATGGAGGCTCCCAAAAGTCGTCCCGATCTGCCCGTCGATCGTTACCAATTGATCGCTGTCATCATCCTCGACGCGCACGACCACCTCGGCCGAGGGAGGGAGGACGAGCGGCCGGATCGAGAGCGAGTGGGCCGAGATCGGTGCCAGTAGGATCGAATCGAGCGCGGGATCGACCACGGGGCCGCCGACCGACAGGGCGTAGGCGGTGGAACCCGTCGGCGTGGAGAGGACAACGCCGTCAGCGGCATACTGCGCGATCTCCTCGCCGTTGACCTCCACGTGCAGGCGCATGACGCGCGCCTTGCCGCCCTGCCGCAGCACGACGTCGTTGAGCGCGTGCCAGCTGGCTTCATGCTCCCCATCGATGGAGACGACCGCCTCGAGTGCCATGCGCGCATCGGAGACGTAGTCTCCTGCGACGAAGCGTCGCAATGCCGGCTCGATTTCGTCGGGGCCGCAGGCGGTGAGGAATCCGAGGCGCCCGAGGTTGATGCCGAGGATGGGAAGTTCGCGTCCCCCGAGGAGGCGTGCCGCGCGAAGGAGCGTCCCGTCGCCACCGAGCGAGAGCAGGGCGTCGACCGCCGACAGGTCGTGCAGGAGCGGGAGTTCCGGGGCGAGCGACGCCAGGTCCGGCTCGAGGACGAGCGACGCCCCCAGCGTCGGCGCCAGGCACCGCAGCGCATCGAGGAGCGGCAGCAGGTCGTCGTACCCGCGGTGTCCGACGACGCCGAGTCGCATCACCCGGCGATCGCCTCGCTCTCGTGCAAGGCGCGGACGCGGGCGGCAATCCCCACGGCGTCGAGCCCGCAGAGCGAAAGCTGCCTGGCGCGCGACGCCGAGACGATGATCCGGTCGGGGACGCCGTGGGCGACGACTCGCACCGACGGTTCCTGCTCTTCGACAATCCTGGCCAGGTAGGCCCCGAAACCATTCACGACAGTCCCCTCCTCGATGACGAGCAGCACCTTGTGCCCCGTGAGCAGGGAGGCGAGCGTCGCTTCGTCGTGCGGCTTGAGATAGCGGCAGTTCACCACGGTGACGTCGAGCCCCTCGGCGCCTAACGTGGCTGCCGCCGCCATGGCGTGACGCACCATCGTCCCCACGGCGAGGATGGCGACCTCGCCCTGCCCCTGGCGCAACACTTCCCAGGTGGCATGCGGCGTCGGCGCGATCTCACGCATCGGCGGGACGAGTTCCGGCGCCGCATCACGCGGATAGCGTATGGAGAACGGACCGCCCTCGTGCGACACCGCGGTCCGCAGCAGGGCGAGCATCTCGGTGCCATCCTTCGGGGCGGTCACGGTCATGTTCGGGACGGCAAGCATGTAGGCGATGTCGTACAGTCCCATGTGCGTCTCGCCGTCCTCGCCCACCAGCCCTGCGCGATCCATGCAGAACGTCACCGGCAGCGACTGCAGCGCGACGTCGTGGATGACGCTGTCGTACGCACGCTGCAGGAAGGTGGAGTAGATCGCGACGACGGGATGCAGGCCGCGTGTTGCCAACCCGGCGGCGAAGGTCACGGCGTGTCCCTCGGCGATCCCGACGTCGAAGAAGCGCGACGGATGCGACTTGGCGACGATCGCCGTCCCGGTCCCGCCGGGCATGGCGGCGGTGATGGCCACCACGTCGCCGCGTTCGCTCATCAACTCACTCAGTCCAGCCCCGAAGACGGCGGTGTACGCCGGGTTGGCGGTGGAGGCGGTGCGCTGCTTGCCGGTCGCCGGGTCGTGTCCAGGCGGCAGCGCGTGCCACTTCTCGACGTGCTCACCGGCAGGGAACCCCTTCCCCTTCTGTGTCACCACGTGGACGAAGCGCGGCCCTCCCCGCTCCCGCACGACCTCGAAGGTGTCGATCAGGGCGTCGAGGTCGTGCCCGTCGATCGGACCGAAGTAGCGGAAGCCCAGCTCCTCGAAGAGCACGCCGGGGGTGAGGAACGACTTGACGCTCTCCTCCCACTTCCGCACGAGGGTGTTGAGCGCCCCATGCATCTCGACGAAGTCGCCGATCTTGTCGCGGACCCGGTTGTAGAGCGGGTTGCGTTGCACCTGCGTGAGGTAGCGCGACATCGCGCCCACATTCGGGGCGATCGACATCTCGTTGTCGTTCAGCACCACCACGACGTCGCGATCGGAGTGGCCGGCGTTGTTCAGCGCCTCGTACGCCATCCCGCTGGTCAGCGAGCCGTCGCCGATGATCGCCACCACCTTGTAGTCGTCGCCCAGGATGTCGCGCCCGGCCGCGATGCCGAGTGCGGCGGAGATCGACGTGGCGGCGTGCCCGGCGCCGAAGGTGTCGTACTCGCTCTCACTGCGCTTGAGGAAGCCCGAGAGCCCCCCTTCCTGCCGCAGCGTCTCCATGCGCCCGTTGCGCCCCGTCAGGAGCTTGTGCGGGTAGCCCTGATGCCCCACGTCCCAGACGAGCTGGTCACGGGGGGTCTCGAAGACGTAATGCAGCGCAATGGCCAGCTCGACCACCCCCAGCCCGGCCCCGATGTGCCCGCCGGTCCGCGAACAGACGTCGATGAGGCGCGCGCGCATCTCCGCGGCGAGTGTGCGCAACTCGTCACGCGTCAGGCGCCGGATATCAGCGGGGGAATCGACACGGTCCAGAATAGACATGGCGGGAAGGTGTAGTGGTGCCGCCATCGGCGGAAGTTCCAAGCGGGATGAAGCACCCCGCGCCGAGTGTCGGCCGGTTCGCGGTCAGGAGCGTCGCTCGACCGCGTATCGCGCCAGGGCCTCGAGTCCCTCGGACGCGATCTCGGCGCCCCGCAGCGCGTCGAGCGCCTCCCCGATCAACGCTCCGGCGCGCTCGCGGGCTCCCGCAATTCCCAGCAGCGCCGGATAGGTGCTCTTGTTCAGCGCCACGTCGCGCCCGGCCGTCTTTCCCAACTCGTCAGTCGTTGCCGTCACGTCGAGGACATCATCGGTGATCTGGAACGCCAGGCCGAGACAGGCGCCATAGCGCGCGAGCGCCTCGACCTGCGAGGGCGAGGCGTGCGCGGCCAGCGCCCCCAGGCGCACCGATGCCTCGATCAGCGCACCCGTCTTTCCGCGGTGGATGCGCTCGAGTTCCTCCAACCCCAGCGCGCGCCCCTCCGCCTCGAGATCGAGCAGCTGGCCACCGATCATCCCCCCGCCCCCCGACGCGCGCATCAATTCGCGCACGATCGTCCCGGCGTCCGCCTCGTCGAGGCCGAGCGCGATCGCCGCGCGGAAGGCGGCCTGCGCGGCCAGCGGCACCATCGCGAGCCCGGCCGCGGTCGCGATCGCCACCGAGTATGCCTTGTGTACCGTCGGGCGTCCGCGCCGCATGTCGTCGTCATCCATGCAGGGGAGGTCGTCGTGTACGAGCGAGTAAGCGTGCACCACTTCCACCGCCGCGGCCAGCGCCATGGCGTCTCCCGTTCCCCCGCACGCACGGTACGCATGCAGCACGAGAAAGCCGCGTAGCCGCTTCCCTTCCCCTAACAACGAATAGCGAACTGCCTCGGCGACCAGTGGCGTGAAGGACGTCACGGTCTCGTCGCAGAGGCGGACCAGTGCGGCATCGATCGCCGAGCGCTCGGTGGCCAGTGCGAACGGCACCGCGTCAGCCGCCAAGATCCGCGGCCTCCAGCACCCCGTCGGCACGCGCACTCAGCACCTTCACCGCGGCCTCGGCGCGGCCCAGTTCCTGTGTCGCCAGCCGCAAGTGCTCGATCCCCTCCTCGAAGAGCGCGAGGGCGCGGTCGAGGGGGAGTTCCCCGGCGCTCATCTCCTCGACGATCGCCTCCAGTCGCGCGAGCACTTCCTCGAACGTTGCCATCATTCCTTCCCGGTCGCTGGGTCCACATTCACTGTGACGGATTCCACCCGCGAGACCGCCACGCCATCGCGAAAGCGCAGGTGCACCGCATCGCCGGCCGACACGGCCGCCGCCGAGGCAATCAACCGTCCGGCCGGCGTCGTGGCGGCGACGAAGCCGCGCGACATGGTGGCGAGTGGTGAGAGCGCCTGCAGCTGACCGGCCAGCCGTTCGAGCCGCAGCTGCCGGCGCTCCACCAGGCGATGCGCGTCCTGGGCGAGGCGCCGAGAGCCCTGCTCCAGCCGCCGCCGGCCGTCGCGCACCGTGTCGTGCGCGCAGCTTTGCAGCTGCCGACCGAGCGTCGCCACCTCCCGGCGCAGGTCGTCGAGCACCGGCACCGCACGCTCAGCCGCCGCCGAGGGCGTCGGCGCGCGCCAGTCGGCCACCAGGTCGCACAGGCTCACGTCCACCTCGTGCCCCACCGCCGAGATGATCGGGATGCCGCACGCCGCCACCTGACGCGCGACCTGCTCGTCGTTGAACGCCCAGAGGTCCTCGCGCGAGCCGCCACCGCGTCCGATGATGACCACGTCGGCGCCTCCCCACTCGGCGAGGCGCGCGAGCGCCGCTCATAACGAGGCCGGCGCCGTCTCGCCCTGCA
>JBDTUA010000315.1:0-6568 GCA_040007995.1 Gemmatimonadota bacterium
GGGTGCTGCAGGCGAGAGGAGAGCTGACGGGACGCAGGCGAGAGGAGAGCTGACGAGACGCAGGCGAAGACGAGCGGCCGGGAACGGAATACGCAATGCGGGATTCACTGCGTCATCTCCCGGTTCCCTTTCTTGTTCCTCTCGTCCGGGCTTCTCTCGTCCGGGGAGTGCGATTCCCGCTCTCCCGCGGAGGTTTCATGACGGCGCTCCACGTCGCAGGTCTCTGGCGCTACCCGGTTAAGACGCTCGCCGGCGAGGCGATCGAGGAAGCTCTGCTGACGCCCACTGGAATCCCCGGCGATCGCATCGTGCACGTGCGAGGGCCCGAAGGCGTGCGCACCTCGCGGCGCCACTATCACCTGCTCGGGCTGCACGGATCGCTCGACGCCGACGGGCGAGCGCTGGTGGACGGCTCGCCGTGGGAGAGCGAAGAAGCGCTGGCGGCCGTTCGGCGTGCCGCCGGTGACGACGCGCGCCTCGTGGCCGACGTACACGCGGTTCGCTTCGACGTCCTGCCGCTGCTTGTTGCAACTGACGGAGCGGTCGCCGCCTTTGGACGTGACGTACGGCGACTGCGCCCGAATATCCTGATCGGGGGTGTAGAGGGTCTAGCCGAACGCGAGTGGGCGGGGCAGTCCCTGCACATCGGTGATGCGGTGATCGCCCTGCACTCGTTGCGGGCGCGCTGTCCGATGACGACCGTCGATCCCGACACCATCACGCGAGATCCCGATGTCCTGCGCGACATCGGGCGACGCTTCGGCGGCAAGCTCGCCCTGAATGCCTGGGTGGAACACCCCGGCCTCGTGCGTGTGGGCGACGCGGTGCGGCTCGTCCCCGACGCGGCGGCGCGTGTGGCCGCTCGCTAGGGAATTCCGTCCTACGCGCCGCGTCCGCTCGAGCGAGCGGGATCGACCGTTGCCGTGCTACCTCAGTGGAGCTTGGGGATCGCCTGCGAGCGAATGCGACCCATGATCGCGTTCAGCTCCGTCTCGGTGCTCGCGCGCTCCTCGGGCGTCCAGAGTTCGCGATTCACGGCCACGCGAACCGTGACAAGCATCTCGTCGATCAATTCGCGCAATCGCGGATTCGTGCGTCGCTCCACACCATCGGGGGCGCTTCCGCCCGATTGACGCGCCTGCGCTGACGCCGCAGCCGCCTTGTGCGAGGGGTCTGGTCTGGTCATGCGCGGAAGCTACGTACGCGCCCACTCCAAATCAAACGTGCGCCTGCCTATTGCCTCGACCCGGAGCGCACACCCCAGATGGCGTATCCGTATTCCCTCGCGACGCGCTTCGACCGAGATTTGGGAGTGATCCCCTCCTCCTCCCCCCACGCCATCGCCCGCGTCTTGGTCGCGCTCGCTGCGGCGACCCTCGTCTGTGCCACCCTCGCGCCGGCCCAGAGCAGCTCCTCCCAGCGCGCCGCGTCGCGCGGGGACACGACGAGCGACGCGCCACCCGTCAGAGTCAAAACCGCCCATGCCGCCCGGCTGGACGGCGCCACGGTGCGGATCGATGGATCGATGGATGAGGCGGCGTGGGGCCGGGCCACGCCGATCCGGGACTTCGTCCAGAAGATTCCGCGCGAGGGTGCGACGCCGAGCGTCCCGACCGAGGTGCGCATCCTGTACGACGACGCGGCGCTCTATGTCGGCGCGCGCCTCATGCGCAGCGATCCCCGTGCGATCCGCCAATCGGTGACACGGCGGGACGGCGAGAGCGACGCCGAGGTCTTTACCATCTCACTCGATACCTACCACGATCGACGCACCGCCTACGCCTTCTCGATATCGTCGGGCGGGGTGCGCGGCGACGCCTACCACGCACAGGACAGCGAGGACAGCGGGCTCGAGCCGCAGTTCGACCCCGTATGGAGCGCGAGCGTGAGGGTCGACAGCGCCGGGTGGACCGCCGAGCTGCGCATCCCGTTCTCCCAACTTCGTTTCAATGCCGCCGATCGGCAGGAGTGGGGGCTGCAACTCACGCGCAACGTCGCCGACAAGGCCGAGCGTGTGCAGTGGGTGCTCATCCCGGTGTCGGCGGCGGGATACTCGTCGCGCTTTGGACTGCTGGAAGGGATCGCCGGGATCGCACCCACGCGACGCATCGAGTTGCTCCCCTACGTCGCCAGCGACCTGACGCTCCGCTCCAACGTCGACCCGCGAAATCCTTTCAACGACAAGCTCGGTGCCCGCGCGGGCGCCGACCTCAAGGTGGGGCTCGGTCCGAACCTGTCGCTCGATGCGACCCTCAATCCCGACTTCGGGCAGGTCGAGGCCGATCCGGCTGTGGTGAACCTGACCGCGTTCGAGCAGGTGTTCGAGGAGCGCCGCCCCTTCTTCGTCGAGGGGAACGAGCTGCTGACGGGGCGCGGCGCGAGCTTCATCGGTCGCCCCAACTGGTTCTACTCCCGGCGCATCGGGGCGGCACCGCGCGGTACGGCCGCGGGTGACTTCGTCGACGTTCCGACCAACACCACGATCACCACGGCTGCGAAGGTCACCGGGCGGCTGGCGCGCGGATTGTCGTTAGGTGCGCTGGCCGCCGTCACGCCGCGCGAGTTCGCCCGCACCTTCAACGTCGACAGCGGAACGATTGGACGCACCGCCGTCGAGCCACCGGCGCTCTTCGGTGTCATCCGGCTGCAACAGGAGTTCGGCGCCCAGCAGTCAAACCTCGGCATGTCGCTCACCTCGGTCAGCCGCGCGCTC
Organism: Gemmatimonadota bacterium; assembly: GCA_040007995.1. Lineage (GTDB taxonomy): Bacteria > Gemmatimonadota > Gemmatimonadetes > Gemmatimonadales > Gemmatimonadaceae > SCN-70-22. The sequence continues at coordinate 2,714 of JBDTUA010000315.1, forward strand.
GACGACCACGCCGGGCTCCGCCAGCTCCTGCCGAGTGACGCGGTCGCTGGTGGCATCGACTGGAAGCTGCGGTACCGGCAGGGGATGTATGAGGTGACCGGCTGGCTCGGCGGCAGTCGGGTGACCGGCGACGCAGGCGCGATCGCCCGGCTGCAACGGAACAGCGCCCACTTCTTCCAGCGCCCGGACCAGGACTACCTCACGTACGACCCGACGCGCACCTCGCTCAGCGGCGCGACCGCATCGATCCGTCTCGACAAGAACGCGGGGCGCTTCACGTTAGGCGGGATCCAGCTCTCCACCCGCACCCCCGGCTTCGAGATCAACGACGCCGGTCAGATGCGGAGCGGCGACGACATCGACTTCAATGCCGACATCCAGCTGCGCGACACGAAGCCCAACCGGTACGTGCGCTTCTACCAGCTCGGCACGTCGACCGTCGGGTCGTGGAGTTACGGCGGGGTCAGGCAGTACCTGCGCTTCAACCAGACTGCCCAGGCGGTGCTGCATTCCTTCCTGAAGCTCAATGCGCGCGGCACGCTCTACGTCCCGTCGTTCAGCGACGACCTGACGCGTGGCGGTCCGCTGATCGCCACCCCGGCCGGCTATTCCGTGTTGGGGCAGGTGACCAGCCGCTCCAACGTACCGACGACGTGGAACGCGCGCACCGAGTACTATCACGATGCGTTCGGCGGCTCGCGATGGGACGTGAGCACCGGGGTCGCGACCCGTCCGGCGCCGCAGTGGCAAGGCTCGGTCGATCCCACGTATTCGCACTCGGTGGATGCCAGGCAGTACGTCGCGACGCGCAGCGGTGGCCTCTCGGCGACGTACGGCCAGCGCTACATCTTCGCGGCCGTCGAACGCAGCACCCTTTCGGCGCGCTTCCGCATCAACTACGCCCTCACGCCGAACTTCACGATCGAAGGGTACGCCGAGCCGTTCGCCGCGAGCGGACGATTCTACGGCTTCGGCGAAGTGCCGTCTCCGCGCAGCAAGGTGCTGCGGGTGTATGGCGCTGCGGCCACGGGCACCACGATCGATCCACACGCCGACGGCACCGCCAGCGTGACCGATGGGGCGAACAGCTTCGTCCTCCCGGCGCTCGACTTCCAGCGCCTCTCCTTCCGCTCGAACCTCGTCCTGCGCTGGGAGTGGCTGCCGGGAAGCACGGCGTTTTTTGTCTGGCAGCAGAGCCGCTTCGGGCAGGTCCTCGACGGTGAACTGGTGCGCCCGCAGGACCTGTGGAACTCGGTGCGTGCGGATGGCGACAACTTCGTCGTGATGAAGGTGAGCTACTGGATCGGCCGTCGGTGAGCATGCCTGGCGGTGCGGCGACATGCACGGCAACTCTCGACCAGCAGGGAAGCATGGACATGATGCTACGCAGTCGAATGACCGGCGTCGTCGCCTGCCGCGGCGGATTGCTCGCCCTCGCGCTGGCGTTCGGCGGCGTTGCAGCGGCACCGCTGTCGGGCCAGCGTCCCGAGCGTTTCACGGCTTGGACCGCGCCGGTCTTTCCGGTCGCGGAGTATGTGGCGCGGCGCGCGGCGCTCCTCGGGCAACTGGGTGCGGGCGACGTGCTCCTCATCCCGGGGAGCGAAGGGACCAGCGGCGGCGAAACCTTCCGGCAGCTGGATGACTTCGAGTACTTCGTGGGACTGGAAGTGCCGCGTGCGCTGCTGGCCATCGACGGTCGCTCGCGCCAATCGGTGCTCTTCGTTCCGCGCAACGACCCGCGCTTCGAAAGCAGCGGCCGCCCGAATGACTTCCCGGGTCGCCCACTGGCCAACGATCCGGCGCTCCGAGCGCTGAGCGGCGTGGATGTCGTGCATCCGGACGACGCGCTCGACGGCTACCTGGCCGCACTCGAGGCGCGCGGCGCACGCATCCTGATCGATGGCGGCCGTCCGACCGCAACGTTCGGTCCCCCTGCGTCCCCCTTCGCCTCGCCATCCAGCGGCGAGCTGCTCGCGGCTCAGCTGCAACGTGCACACGCGGCGCTCGTCCTGGGTAACGCGTACGCGCAGGTGGCCACCGTCCGCATGCGAAAGTCGCCGCGCGAGGTCGCGGCGATGCGCGAGGCGGCGAGGCTCACGATGATTGCCATCGCGCGCGGCGCGGCGCGCGTACGTGCGGGGATCGATGAACGCACCCTGACCGGCAACTTCACCGCTGACTGCATGGCGCTCGGTGCACAGCGCGACGCCTTCGCCCCGATCATCAAGTCGGGCGAGAACTCGCTCTGGCCGTGGCGCATCCTCGGGGCGCAGTACGACAGGCGCAACCGCGCGATGCTCGACGGCGAGTTGGTCATCTTCGACGTGGGGTGCGAACGCGACCACTACGTCAGCGACGTGGGGCGCACCTTCCCCGTCGGCGCGCGATTCACGCCGCGGCAACGTGAACTGGTCGAGATGGTACGGAGCATCTCCGATGCCGTCATCGCCGCGGCCCGACCCGGCGTAACGCTCGCCACTCTGCAGAGTGTCGCCGATGGCGCCATTCCCGCTGCGGCCCGCCCCTACATGCAGGCGCCGCTCTACTTCGGCCACCATCTCGGTCTCGATACCGGCGATCCTTCCCTCGCCGACGCGACGCTCGCCCAGGGAATGATCTTCACGATCGAGCCCTGGTACTACAATCACGAAGAGCAGGTCGCTGTCTTCATCGAGGATGAGATCCTCATCACGGCCATCGGCAGCGAGAACCTGACGGCGGCGCTGCCGCGCGATGCGGCAGGGTTGGAGCGACTCCGCGCCGGCAACGAAGCGGCGCTCGTCGATGGGAGTGCCCTGCGTACCAACACGGCCGACGGCGCCCTCACCTTCACCCTCGATCGCACGACGGGCACGGTGCACGCCTACGACCTGCTCAACGGCGCGGAGGTGGCGGCGACACCGGCCTGCGAACGCGCGGAGTCCGGGGCGTTATCGCCCGACGACGTCTCGTTCGTGGTGCATTGCGCGGGAAGCGCGATGCCCGTGTACGTGAACACGGCCTCGTACGCCGTCGGTCCTCCCCCACCGCGTACGGCGCCCGTGCGCGCCGTTACCCAGGCGATGTCGCGCGCGGTCGCGGGGGCGGTGCCGCGCAAGAACGAGGTAATGGTCGTGGGGACGATCCACAGCGAGCATCGGACGAGCACGCGCTACAGTACGGCAGTGCTGCGCCGGCTGATCGAGGAAGTGCGCCCGGACTATGTGCTCACCGAGATCGCCCCCAACCGGTTCGATGCCGCCATGCGGGAGTTTGTCGCCACGGGGAAAATCGCCGAGCCGCGCGTGGTGCGCTTTCCCGAGTACGTGGACGTCCTCTTTCCGCTCACCAAGTCGATGCGCTTCACGATCGTCCCGACGGCAGGATGGTCCAGGCCGATGGACGCCTTCCGCACGGCAGCGCTCACGCGCATCGAGGGCGACACCACGCGTCGCGCCGAGTGGCGCGAGTACACCACTGCAAACGCCGTCTCCGACTCACTCATCGCACTGCGCGGGGCGGATAATCCGTACTTCATCAACTCGGCGGCATACGACAGCATCGCGACCGCGGCGCACGAACCGTACAATCGCCTGTTCAACGCCGAACTCGGCCCGGGCGGGTGGGACAATATCAACCGGCTGCATTTCGGATACATCGCCAGCACGCTCGACGCGCATCGTGGCGAGGGGCGGCGCTTCGTGATCACCTATGGCGCCGGCCACAAGGAGTGGTTCATGCGCGCCCTGCGCCAGCGCGACGACATCACGATCCTGGAAGTGGCGCCGTTCCTCACCCGCATTGGCGCTGCACGGTAGGCGCGGCCGCTGCGGCGCCACGCGTCAGGCGCTCCGTCGCTGCGGCCTGCGTCAGGCG
>JBDTUA010000316.1:0-6567 GCA_040007995.1 Gemmatimonadota bacterium
GGCCCTTCATGCACGTTGCGAGGCATCACCTTCCGCGGCGTCGACTCAGCAGGACACGCACTTGTGGCTGTTCTTCGATCCGAGGCTCTCGAGCAGCGCCACGGTCTCGAGATAGGGCGAGATGCGTTGTACGGGACCATTCGCCATGTCGGCGGTCGTCTGTCCCGTGCGTGCGATCGCGGTGACGTCGGCTCCCTTGGAGACGAGGTACTTGATCATCTCGTTGTCGCCGCGCGCCGCCGCATGGTGAAGCGGTGTGTATCCGTTGTAGTCGCGGACATTCACGTCGGCACCGAGCTCCTCGACGAGAAAGCGCACCGAGGAGAGCCAGCCGTCGGCCACGTGGCGGTGGTCGTTGGCGGCGAAGCCTTGGCCAAAACCGACCCCCGAGGCGGCATGAAGCGGCAACACCCCGAGCCCGCCGTCGGGTACGGGAGCGAGCCCTGACGGGTCGGCGCGCGGCGCCGCGGCCGCTCCACCCCGTCGAGCGCGGGTCACTGGCTTGGTCGTGGCCACGGTGGGATCGGCTCCGGCCGCCAGCAGTATCTTCATCGCCGCGATGTCGGTGGCGTAGGCGGCCCGGAAGAAGGGCGTCGCCCCCGCGAAGTCCACGCGCAGGTTGTCTCGGTTATACGTCGTGTACCACAGGTTGCGCTTGAGGCGGGCGTTGGGATCGGCCTTTGCCTTGAGCAGCGCCTGGACGACCTCGAGGTATGTGGCGTGTTGTTGCAGCTGAAACGCCGGCTGCGGCGTTCGCGAGGTCGGGGCCCACTCCTTGTTCAACACGGCGTAGAGCGGGGCCGCGCCGGCATCGGAGGCGAGGTTCGGATTGGCACCGTGCGACAGGAGCAGCATTGCGACGTCGTACTGGCCGTTGATTGCCGCCATGAGGAGCGGACTGGTGTGGTCACCCGCGCTGACCTGGTCGACGTCGGCACCGCCGTCGAGCAGCGCCTTCACCGTCTCCGCCTCCCCCTCCCTCACCGCCAGCAGCAACGCCGAGTGTCCCCCCTGCGGTCCGAGCAGCTCCGTGTAGGTTGGGTCGTCGTCGTCGAGCCCTCGCCCGCCGGCCGCGGCCAACCGCGCCTCCTCGGCCGCTGCCGCAGCCGACGCGCTCGCGATCGCGGCATCGCTCGCGGTCTGTACCTCCACGTCGCGCGCCGCCTTCACCGCCGCTTGCACCTGATGCACGTCGGGTTGCCAGGTCGGCAGGCGCGTCATGCCCTGCTGCTCACGCAGCGCGTCGAGCACCGCGTTGCGCTTCTGCTTCGCCTGGCGATCCTGAGCCGACGCCGCCATCGGATCCATCGTCCGCCCGGCGGCGCGGTGATCCGCCCCGCGCGCGAGCAGGAGGCGCACCGCCGCGGTCCGTCCACGGGCTGCCGCCACCATCAGCGGCGTTTCCCCCAACGCGGGCTCAGCGCGGTTGACGTCGCTCCCCGCATCGAGCAAGGCAGCAATGGCGGCGACATTCCCCGCCATCGCCGCCAGGTGCAGCGCGCCGACTCCCAGCGCGGTCACCGCGCGGGCATCGGCGCCGGCCGCGAGCAGCGCTGCGACGACCTCCGCGCTCCCCGATTGACACGCCAGATGCAACGGTGTGAGCGCCCCCACCCGGGTCGTGGCCGTGAGCGACGCCTTCGACCGGAGCAGGAGTCGGGCGAGTTCGACGTCGCCGCGGTTGGCCGCCCAGTGCAGCGCCGTCATCCCGTCGCCTTGGGCGGCGTTGACGTCGCCCCCCTTCTGCAGTAGCGCGCGGACGGTTGCGAGGTCGCCTCGCATCGCAGCATCAGCCACCGGTGCCACCGGTGCCACCGGTGCCACCAGCGTCGCAGCGATCACTCGGGCTCTGGGAAACGCGGCGCTTGCCCACAGCTGTGTGCCCGCGACCAACCAGAGGGCGCCGATCGCCCCAAGCATCTGCAGCCGCTTCGAGCTCGTGAAGATGTGCATGCCTCGTCTCCGTGAGATCGGGATCAGAGCGTGAATTCGCCGGTGCTGTCGCCGAACGACTGCACATCGTCCATTCCCAGCGAGTGCATCAGGCTGAGCATCGCATTCGCCATCGGTGTGCCGTCGGGCGCCTTGAGATGCAGGTTGCCCGCTAACTTGCCGTTGCCGCCGCCGAGCAGGACGAGGGGACAGCGCCGATGATTGTGCGTGTTGCTGTCCGACATCGGTGAGCCGTAGACGATCGTCGTCTTCTCGAGGAGCGACTTGTCGCCGTCCATCGTGGTCTGCAGCTTCTCGAGCAGGTACGGGAGGAGGCTCACGTGATACCGGTTGATCTCGGCGAATTCCTTCACCCGCGCCGGGTTATTTCCGTGGTGCGACGCCGGGTGGAAGCCGGTCATGATGCCGCTCTCGGGGAAGACGCGCGCCGAGGCGTCGCGCCCCATCTTGAACGAGAAGACGCGTGTCATGTCCGACTGGAGGGCGAGCACCTGCAGGTCGAACATAATCTTCACGTGCTCGCCGAACGAGTCGGGGACACCGGTGGGGGCGCCGGCCAGTTCACGCACCTCGCCGCTCGCGTTGCGCGCCTCAACGTGCTGGATGCGGCGCTCGATCTCGCGGATGTTCTCCAGGTACTGCTCCATGCGCTGGCGGTCGCCCGCGCCGAGCTCGCGCTTGAGCTGCGCGACCCGCCCGGTGATCCAGTCGAGGATGCTGCTGGTGCTGCGCGTGCGCGCCGCGCGCTCGGCGGACGTCCCGCCGGTGCCGAACAGCTGCTCGAAGGCGACGCGCGGGTCGCGGATCATCGGGAGCGGCTCGGTCGGCGATGCCCAGCTGATCGAGTCGGTGTAGACGCACGAGTAGCCGTAGGCGCACCCGCCGGCGCGATCGAGCGGCTCGATGCACAGCTGCATCGAGGGGATCGGCGTCGCTTGCCCGAAGCGCCGCGCGTACATCTGGTCGAGCGATGCACCTACGTAGATGTCCGACCCCTCGGTCTGCGTCGGGTGCGCCTGCGTCAGGAAGACCGCGCTCGACCGGAAGTGATCGCCTCCGATCTCTTCGGACTTGTAGGCCTCGGCCATGCGTACGTCGGTGTTGCTGACGATGGTGAGATGCTTGCGCCAGGGTTCGAGCGGCGCGAGGGACGTGGCACTCAGGTCGAAGCCCGAACCGGTGACGGCGGGCGCCCACAGGTGCTCATCGAGCCCGAACGGAGAGCAGCCCGCAGCCCCGTGCACCATTTCCATGCACAACAGGCGAGTGGGGTCGGCGGCCGCCGTCCCGCCGCCACGCCACGGAAGCATCGCGTCGAGGTAGGGGAGCGCGACCACCGCCCCCATCCCCTTGAGGAAGGTGCGGCGCGGGAGCGGCTGCCGGATGATGATCGCCATGACCTCGGTCCCCTAACGTGAAAAGGAATGCACGCCCTGCGCTGAGTCTTCTGCCTTGAGCGATCCGCCCTCGGCACGTTGCATCTGGAAGGCCGGACTCTTTACCACGCCAAGGATGTACGCGGTCATGCGATGATCCTGCGTCGCGGCGTCGCGCACGATCTGGCGAACGGTCGGCATGTCATAGGCCTCGATGCGCCGCCCTACTGCATACGCCAGCAGGTTGCGGGTGAAGGTGCGAAGCAGCGTCTCGTCGCGCTTGAGCAGCGCGGCCTGCAATTGCATGAGATTCTCCGCCTTGCTCCCGTCCCACAGTTCCCCGTGCGAGTCGATGGGCATCCCGTTGTCGCGCAGCCGCAGCCGTCCGGTGACGTCGAAGGTCTCCATCGCGAGCCCGATCGGGTCCATCATCTTGTGACACGAGCTGCACGCCGGGCTCTTGCGATGCTGTTCCATGCGTTCGCGTACCGTCAGCTGCCGTCCCGCGTTTGTCCCCGGGGTCGCCTCGAGGTCCGGGACCCCCGGCGGCGGCGGCGGCGGCGGGCTGTTGAGCAGGACCTCCATTACCCACTTGCCACGCTCCACCGCCGACGTGCGGGTGGCATGGGACGTGAGCGTGAGGATGCTGGCGTGCGAGAGCAGTCCCCGTCGCGAGCTGTCCGGGTACTGTACCCGCCGGAAGCGGTCGCCCGCTACGTTCGGAATGCCGTAGTGCTGCGCGAGCCGCGCGTTCACGAAGGTGAAGTCGGCACGGTAGAGGTCGAGCACGCTGCGGTCCTCGCGGACCAGATAGTCGAAGAAGGTCTCGGTTTCCGTCCGCATCGCCGAGCGCAGCTGCTCGTCGAAGTCGGGATATTGCCGGATGTCGGGCTGCACCAGGTCGAGGTCCGGCAGGCGCAACCATTGCGCCGCAAAGCGGGTGGAGAGCGCCGAGGCGCGCGGATCGGCTAGCATGCGTCGCACTTCACGCTCGAGCACCACCGGCTGCGACAGCGTCCCCTTCGTCGCAACGGCGACCAGCTGACGGTCCGGCGGAGCGGACCAGAGGAAGAACGAGAGCCGGGACGCCAGGTCGAGATCGCGGAGGCGATAGTTCGCACCCGGTGACACCCCCGAGGGTGCACGCTCGAACCGGAAGACGAAGTCGGGACTCGCGAGGATCCCCTCGAGAGCGGTGCGCACCCCCGCCTCGAAGCCTCCGGTGGCTGTTCCGGCATCATAGAGCGCCATGAGCCCCTTGCGGTCGTTGTCGGTGAGCGGGCGCCGATAGGCGTCGCTCCCAAGGCGGGCAACGATCGACAGCGCACACGGACGTGTCGCCTCCGGCGCCGATGGTCGACACGAGAAGATGCGCTGGCGCACCGGCGTCTCGCTCACGCCCGTTGTCGTGAACGGCCCCTTGATGGTGAGATCGCGCAAGTGTGGAAGTAGCGAGAAGCCATACGCCGTCGCATTCGACGTACTGCTAAGCGAGTACTTGAGCGGGGAGATCAGGTCCTGCACCACGCCTTGGAAGGCGGGGGGAACGAAAGCCGCCGAGACGCGATGCGAGCCGGCGGTCACGCGCAGGGTATCACTGTTCATCGCCACCCCGTTGGGATCCGAGGCGTGCATGAAGCGATCGATGTTGAGCAACGCCACGCGTTCACCGTCGATCGAGACTTCGATCTCCTCCCCACGCGCCAACCCGCCGGCGAAGGCACCGGTCGTCTCGTGGAAGAAGTTCATCCCGAACAGGTAGTCGCCGTCGGCCGGAAAGACATGCATGACGGAGATGCCGCCACGAGTCCCGAACGGCGCCCCGTCGACGTGCTCGACCTGCGAGGCCGTCTTCGGCACGGTATACGTGTGCGCGGCCTCCGTCGCCGATGGATTGCCGATGGCGAGCCAGCTGATGTCGCTCGCGGCGCGCAGATAGCTGTCGAGTAGCGCGGGCGACAGCGCCTGGACGTCGGCGATGTTGTCGAAGTTGTCGCTCTTGGTGTCGAGCGGGAGGTAGGTCCCGGCATTCACGTCGAGCGAGAGCAGCGCCCGCACGGCCGCCCGATACTCGGCGCGGTTGAGGCGCTGGAAGGTACGGCTGCCGGGATTCGGATGCGCCGCGGACGCCGAATCAAGCTGGAACTCGAGCGTCTTGACCAGGGCGGCGAGGGTGTCGGCCGCTGGTCGGGAAGAACCGGGCGGCGGCATCATGCCCGCGCGCAGCTTGGCCACAATCGCCTCGGCCACTTCGGCATTCTCTGGCGCCGCCGAGACATCGAACTCGGCGAGCGAGAGGTTACCGCGGCGCTGCGTCGAGTTGTGGCACTTCTGGCAGTATTGCTTCACCACGCCATTCAGCTCGGCCGGCGCCATTTCGACGGGGGCTCGCGACTCCGAACGGGCGGGGAGGACCAGCACGACCCCGAGCAGCACTGCCAGCGCCGGCAACGTCTTCATACGTACCTCGCGTACCGGGAACCCACGCCTGCGGAACTCGCCCGGCGAACTTGCCCCGATGATCCGCAGGCCCGCAAGTCAAGCTGCTACCTATTTATAGATGTCAGTTGACGCGTTCCGCGCCGATCCAGACATTGGGCGTCAGTGTGTTCCCCCTCCAACGGTCGCACGACCTATGCAGCGCTTCCTGCTCGCCGGACTTGTCTCCCTGCTCGCGTGCGCTGTGACCGGCGCCACGACGCCAGCTCGGCTTGCCGCCCAGCAAACGGCACAACAGGCCACGCCCGACACGGTTCCGGCGGTAAATCCGGCAACGATCGAGTCGTTTGCGAAAACGCATCTCGTCGTCTCCGCGTTGCGCGATCGGTTTCAGGCGCAATTCGCCGAGCTGCAGAACAAGAAGCCGGAGGTTCAGGATGAACTGCACACCAAACTGGTGACCGAGCTGCAGTCGCTGCTCAGGTCTCACGGATTTTCTGAGGCAGAGTTCGCCCGAATGACACGACTGGTGAGCATCGACTCGACGGCCCGCCGCGCCTTCGAGGAAGCGGTAGCGCACGAGACAAAGAAGTAAGTCCGCGAGAGTATCAGGACATTTAAGCTCGGCTTCAGCGCCATCGGTGGCGTGCAGCAGCCCTTAGGTCTCGTGAGGCGTCGGCCGGTCCGAAGCGCGCACGTGATCGGTTTCGCGCCTCCCGGACTCATCCCGGACTCTTCTTGGAGACGCCTCCTGGACGCTTCCCAAGCGCGTGGCAGCGGGTCGCGCCGGACCTCGTGA
>JBDTUA010000317.1:0-6551 GCA_040007995.1 Gemmatimonadota bacterium
AATGGTGACGCATGGGATCGGGTCTCCAGGAACAGGTCTCGTACCGACGGCGGGGGCTACGCCGGTCCCTGCGTTGAGACACACGACCCAATCGGCACCCCCACACGTCGTCGACGCTCCGGCGCCGTCGCGAGATCAGGCCGTACCGCTCGTAGCGTCGCAGCGCTCTGCCCGAGCTCCGATGGAGCCCCGACGATTCGAGGCTATCGCTGCGGTAGTCATGCGAGGCCGGTCTCCGTGGAATGTTCGGTGTGTTCTCGCCGCTCGACCGACCCTCCGACTCAGATCGCCGTCACGCTGAAGGTCACGGGGGTGAAGCTTCCGCTGCTGGCAGAGACCGTGTACGTCCCCGGCGTGGAGCCAAGGGTCAACGTCACGCGCGCGAGCCCGGTGGCATCGCTGGTGCCGCTGGCGGCGCTCAGCGTTCCGCCGCTCGCTCCCACTGCCCAGTTCACTATCACCCCCGACACCGCGTTGTTGAAGCTGTCGGTCACCTTCACCACCACCTGGATGCCGCTCCCCGCCACGCCGGCGGCGCCATCTCCGGCGAACTTGTTGAGCGCGCTGGGGACGCCCCCGACCACGGTGTGCGTGAAGACGACCGATGCGACGGATGCGACCGTCGCCCCGACGTCCACGGAGCCCGCGATGGTTCCGGCGGTGAAGTCCATGCTCGTCTGTCCCGAAGCGTCGGTCGTGCTGGTGGACGCGGCGAGCGTGCCGGTCGAGGCGGTGGCCAGCGTCCACGAAACGACGGCGCCGGCGAGCGGATCTCCACTCTGCGCCAGCACCTGCACCACCATCGGCGCCGCCAGAGCCGCGCCGGCGACCACGGTCTGGGAATCACCAGTGACGCGCCGGATCGATCCGGCAGACGTTGAGCTTGCCGGGTCATTGCAGGCCAGCAGGACGGCGGCCGCGACGGCACCGGAGAAATTCCAGAGGGACGAAGAACGAGGAAGAGACATGAGGGAGAAGACGAGAAGACGAGAGTGAGATGGAGCGGCCGAGGGTGTCGCTCGAGTGGTTGCGGCACGCAATAGGACACGGCAGGCGCAAGGGACGCTGACAACGAGAAAGATCCTTTGGCTTTGCTTGGGGCTTCTCGTGCGGTGGAATGCGACGTCGCGCAGTCGCAGGATGGGAGGGAGCCCACCCGTCTGGCGTATGCTCTGGTCGAGGCGCGAAACGACCGGGCTCACGTGACGCCTGCGTGACGTCTCCCCGACAGATTCGCGCGTCGCCGATTTCGCATCCTGGCCGTCCCCCCCTCCGCCGCCGCCGCACGATTCACATGTCCTCTCCCTCGCAGCTCCGCACGTGGTTGGCATGCGCCCTTCTCTCCGTCTCGCCGGCGAACCTGCTCGCTCAGGGCGCGTGCGCCGCCGACTCGTGGAGTCCGCCGCGCCTGATCTGGCGCGCCTTCAACGATTCGGCGTCGATGCATCCTACTGCGGTGGCCGCGTCGGCAGGGCAGCTGGTCATCGCCAGCGAGTATCCGCCGCAGCTCGGGGGACAAGCTGCCCCTTCCTTCCCCGCCACTGCTCTTGGACTCGTCGTGGACCGCACGACCGGCGCGGTGGTCGAGATCGCGAAGCCCGACCTGCCCATGTCCTTTCGCGCGCTCCGCACCGGGATCGACGCGCTTGGCGTGGTGCACCTGCTGTGGGGTGAGACCGCGGGAGTCACTACCCCCGACCGCACCGGCGGGGAGGGCGCCACTCAGGTCTGGGCGGCGCAGGTTTTGAACGGCGTCGTCTCGCCCCCTACGCTCATCCTCGCCGACAGCGCATTGCGCTGGGAGGACGGGCTTTCGGCGCCGGTCCGGCTCGATCGACGTGGCCAGCTGCATACCCTCGTTGCCGCCACGCCCGTCCCATCCAACGTCCCATTCGCGCACCTCATCTACAGCGGGTTGCGCTGGCGCGTCAGCCACCTCATTTCCTTCGTTTCCCTGTTGCCGAGCGAGGTGACTTTCGATGTCGCGGGCGATACGGTGCACGCGCTCTTCATCGCCGCGCCGCTCGATGCCTCGACCAACTTTCACGACGTGCTCTGGTACGCGCGCCGTTCGCTCGATGACGAACGGTGGAGTCGTCCGGTGCGCGTTACGGCCACGGATGATGTCTATGTACGGTCGCCGACGATATCCATCGCCTCCAGTGGCGCGCTCCGGGTCGCCTGGCTGCAGGCGGAGCGGAACGGCACCTTCTTCTTCGATACTCTTGCCCTGGCGTCTTCGATCGACGGCGGACGATCGTTCCGCGTCCCGCGACTGGTCGACGCGGTGCACAGCGTGCGCGCCATCCCGGCCAGCTGGTCGGACGCATGCGGCGTCACCCACCTACAGGTCAACAGCGGTGGGATCGGCCTATCGAACGACACACGGGTGATTGCCTGGAGCGACTCCACCGTCGCGATCGGCGATGCCGCGCCGCATACCTTTCTCGACCTCGGACACTCCATCTTCAGCATCCCGCCGGTTGGCGGAATGAGCCGAGTGTGGTCGTCCGCGTTCGTCGCGCCCAATCTTCCGGTCATGCTGTTCTGGTACGAGTCTCACCAGCGAGCGGTCGTGCCTACGCGTTAGGCGACCCACGATCCGCCCTCTCGGGCGGACCACGCGATCTCGCGCCGCGGGTGCCCTGGGGCGCCGCAATCGGCCGCGCGAGCCATCGATAGAGTGCTGTCACCACCGCCGTTCGGCGGAGGCTCTCATGACGTTCCCTGCTCTTTCCCGTCCGCGGCGCTCAGGCGTCGCCCGCCGGGCGCTCCTGCTCGCCCTGACGTTCCTCTTACCTCTCGCGTGCAGCGATGCCCCGCTGTCGCCAACCGCGCCACGCGCACCAGTCACCGCCGAGGGGGAGTTCGCCATCCGCACCTCGAACGCCGGACTCTCCGCCATTCTCGACGACCTCGCGCGCGCCGAGCGGTTGGGCGGACAGTTCGCCCAGTCGTCGGCGACCGCGGTAATCGAGGGACGCGTGACGCATCTCGCCGGCCCCTCCGCGCTGCGCGCGGCCTTGCGCGCTGCGGTCGCGCGACCCGCCGCCCTCGATGGTCCGCGCTCCTCGGCGACGTCGCTCGGCGCGCCGACTGCGTTTGGCATTCCATACAATGGAGGGAGCCCTCTTTCCATCGGGATCGCGGCATCGGCGGTTCTGGCATCGGCCGAGACCTTCCGTTTTTCGACGATCACGACGATCAACCAGACCGATCCCGCCGACTACACGCACCGAGCCACGCGTGCCGTCTCGATCGCCTCCGACGGTGCACTGAAGCCGGTATGGTCTGATATCCGTTCGGAGACGCGCACCGAGTGGGGGGGCGTCGGCACGTCAACCTGGCCGGCCTTTACCGCCTCGTCCGGTTGCGTACTTCTCGCAACCATGCAAAGCGACCACACCGTCGTCTGGCCCTCGCTCGCCTACGTCCCCTCCAGCGTGCGACAGACGCAGCGTTCCAGCTCAAACGGCCGGGCGCCGCTCACCCGCGCATGTAGTGGCGACGCGCCTCCGCCGCCCCCAGAGCCCGTTCCCTCGTATCCCTATTGCGACGACCCGGACGGGGCGGGGTGCGCCGGGGCTGGACACGGGAGCAATGGGCCGTACTCCGGAGGGACGGTGACGCGCGAGGTCGGCCGGTCCGGGGGATTCAAGACCGTCTGCTACGTCACCGACTGGTACGAGAACGGCCGCTACATCGAGACCACGATCGATCGCTGCTGGAGCGAGCCGTTCTACTGAGCCGGTCTGACAACCGAAAGTCGTGCAGCGTACAGCCGCACGGCGTACAGCCGCACGGCGTACAGACGCACCGCACTCAGTCGCACAACGGACCGCCGTCGCGGCGGCCCGTTGTGTGGCGCCGTCACCGTCCCGGGGCGAGCAGCCAGCGTTCGCGGGTCACCGACTCGACCGCCGGGCGCGAGTACTTCACCGGGAAGTAGCGATCGTCCTTCCACAGTTCGAACAGGTCTCGGTAGTGGGGGCTTGAGACGTCGCCCGATTGACCGGGGGTGTTCGTCCCGACCGCCGCATCCCAGTTCCCCGCCTCGACGATGAAGCGGAACGACGCACCCGCAGTCTGGTTTTCTCCGCCGCCGGTGGCGCCCGGTGTGTTGCCATCTCCGCCGCGCGGCCACGGCCCGACCTCGAAGCGCTTGCGCAATTCTCCGTTGAGTGCGGCACTCATGGGATGCCGCAGGAGCACGTGATGGTAGCGACCCCACGCCCACCCTTTCATGTCGGGACCGTAGCGCTCCGTGAGTTCGGTGACGGCCTCGTCGAGGCTCCGTAGCAGGACACTGTCCCGACCCGCGGTGGGAACGTTCCCGAATTCCCCGCCGGGAGCGGTGAGCCACTCGATGATGCGCTTGGTCGGCACGCCGGGCACCATGTCACGCGCGGCGGCCGGCACCACGACGCCTACCGTATTGTCCGAGAGGTGGCGATACCAGGCTTCGTAGATGCCGGCGCTGACCGAGTCCTTATCGAGCACCGAGTTCCACCCGATCAAGGCCCGACGTGCCTGCTCGACCGGTTCCCGTTGCGCCGTCAGGCCGGACAGCAGGGGGACGAGTGCCCGCGCCGGGAGCGACGTGTAGTCGTTCTGCAGCGCCATGAGTTCGGTCATCGACGCACGACGGCCGGAACCGAGCACCTCGGAGATGCGCGCGAACCGGAAGGGATCGGCCCAACTCCACCCGATGGCGTTGCGGAACGGATAGTTCTCCGGCGTCAGGTTGTTGTTCGCCGTCGCGATGAATCCGCTGGACGGGTTGTAATCGTTCGGCTTCTGCGTGATCGGGAGATACCCGGCCCACTCGAACCGTCCGTCGCCAGGGACGGGGACGAGTCCGCTCGACGTCGGGCGGATCGGCGCGATCCCCACCGACTGCCAGCCGATGTTCCCCTTCACGTCGGCCCAGACCATGTTCTCGCCGGGGATGTTGCTGAAGCTGCACGCCTCGCGAAACTCGTCCCATGTGCGCGCCTGATCCATGCGCAGCGAGGCGAGGTAGGGTGCGCCTCCCGGCTCGAGCCAGGCGGCGCGCACGGCGTACGCCAAGCCGCGCGCCGTGTCCTCGTACACGACCGGTCCGTGGCGCGTGTATTTGAGCGTCACCGACTCGGCGCTGCGTCCCTTCACCGGGATCGACTCGCGCACCGTGCGCATCGACTCCCACGCGCCGCGGTACCGGTACTGCGCGCGATTCGCCGGGTTGGTTTTGTACACGTACAGGTCCTCGCCATCGGTACCGAAGACGGTGAGCCCCCACGCGCCGAACTCGTTATGGCCGATCGACACGCCCGGCACCGTCGGCTCGCCGCCGCCGATGACGTTCCACCCCGGCGCGACCAGGTGCACGAAGTAGCGCAGCGAGGGCGCCGCCTGCGCACGGTGCGGATCGTTGGCCATGATCGCCCGGCCATTCAGCGTGAGGCGCGGACTCACGACCCAATTGTTGCTTCCGATGTCCCGGCGCGCGGTTCCGCTCAGCGCCGCATCCTCGGCGGCCTGCAGCACCGCCAGCCGACGTTCGCCCGCCGCGTCGCCGCGAGACGCAGCCTTCACGTCGGTGGAGACGAAGCGCAGCGGGGCGCGGTACGCGTTGTACAGGTCGAGGATCGGTTCGAAGAGTCCTGCGGTGTCGACGGCGGGGTCGAGCGCGAGCGCCGGCTCCCCCGGGCCGGGATGGAACCACTCCACCTTGCGGAGCAGGTCGGCTCCGTGGCGGGCGACGAAGCGCCCGTAGTTCAGCTCTTCCGTGATGTTGCCTAACAAGCCCTGGTGACGCGAGATGACGACATCCGGCGTCCAGCGCCCGGGCGTGGTCCCCAGCAGGCGCAATTCGAGCGGGACCAGGGCAGGATTGCGTGCGGCCTCGTCCACATAGGCGTTGATCCCGTCCACGAAGGCACCGATGATCGCGGCGCCGCGCGGATGGTAGCGCGCGAGGTCGGCGGCGACGCTCCCCCGGTACTGGAAGAGGCGCGCCCCGATGTCGCGCGACAGTTCGCGTTCACCCAGCAGCTCGGCGACCGTCCCGGTCGCCTGTCGTCGCCACATCTCGAACTGGAATGCGCGGTCGCGCGCGGCGGTGTAGCCCTGGGCGAAGAAGAGGTCGTGTTCGTTGCGCGCATAGATGTGCGCGATCCCCCACGCGTCGCGCAGGACCTCCACCGGCTGTCGGAGGCCCGGCAGCTGCAAAGTATCGGTGCGCTGCGCGACCGCAGCCGCGGGGGCGAGGATCGCCAGGCATGCCGCCCACCGCGCGAACGATCGCCACGAGCAGAGGAATCGCATGGGCCGTCTCTGGAGGAAATGGAACGGGCAGCAAGAGGCGCCACCGGGAGATGCGAACATATGCACCGTCCGGCGATTGGCCAGACGACGACGCGCGGCGCATCGCGCGGGCACAGGCCGGTCGCGAAGCGGGTGCATCGACCGGATCGCGGGGATCGCGGGGATCGCGTGAAGCGGATGAAGCAGGTGAAGCAGGTGAAGCAGGTGAAGCAGGTGAAGCAGGTGAAGCAGGTGAAGCAGGT
>JBDTUA010000318.1:0-6551 GCA_040007995.1 Gemmatimonadota bacterium
GACTTCGTGGAGCAGGGGAGCGTCGGGGGGCGGGAGGGGGTGCTGCGCCCCGACCTGCAGGTGCTCCTGCCTGGCGGGAAGGTGGTGATCGTGGATGCCAAAGCGCCGCTGCAGGCTTATCTGGAGGCGTTGGAGGCGCCCGACGATGTCGTGCGCGACGCGTTGCTGCGGCAGCATGCCCGGCAGGTGCGCGACCACATCGCCCGCCTCTCGGCGAAGGCATACTGGGAGCAGTTCCCGCAGGCGCCGGAGTTCGTGGTCATGTTCCTGCCCGGCGAGACGTTTTTCAGCGCGGCGCTCCAGTACGATCCCGCGCTCATCGAGTACGGCGTGGAGCGTCGCGTCGTCCCGGCTTCGCCGACGACGCTCATCGCGCTGCTGCGTGCGGTCGGATACGGGTGGCAGCAGGAGCGTGTATCGCAGTCGGCGGAGGAGGTGCGCACCCTCGGCCGCGAACTGCACGACCGCCTGCGCGTCTTCGCGACGCATCTCGACGACATGCGACGCGGGCTCGAGCGGGCCGTGGATGCTTATAACCGGAGCGTCGGGTCGCTCGAACAGAATGTGCTGCCACAGGCACGCCGGTTTCGCGACCTCGGCGTGGCGTCGCCGACCGAGTTGCCGACGCTCGAGCCTATCGATCGTTCGCTGCGCGCGACGCGATCGGAGCCGCGATCCGAGGCGCGCGCCGAGTCGCGCGCGGTCGCGCCGCTGGCCGACGGTACATAGCGCGTAGGGAGTCGCAGCTCGCCCCCGGGCGCGGGTGACGGGCATCGACGACCAATATCTCCTGCTGCTGCGCTTCGGGCGCCGCGGCGTCGGGAACCGTCCCCGACCACGCGTCGCCCGCCAACGCCCTGCGGTATGCGTGCGTTTCCCGACAGGACCCGCGGCGGGCGTCCGTGCGCGCATCGCGTCCGGGTGCGCATCGCCCCCTCGACGCGCTTCGCGCCGGGGGGCAGTTTGCAGGGATCCACGCCGTGCCGCCATCCTCGCTCCTCCCACGCCTAACGCCGGAGTCACTCCGCATGTTCTCCCGCCGGAAATTCCTTGCCACCTCCTCGCTGGCCATCGCCGGTACCGCTTGTGTCGGCAGCGGAAAGGAGGCCAGTGCGGCCCAGGAGGGCGAGGGGGAGGAGGGGGGAGGAGGACGCGGCGGGGCGGCACCCCCCGCGATCGCCGCGCTGACCTCCATGAAGGCGAAGGCGACGCCAATCTCCGTCGACGAGCGGAAGGGGCGCCTCGAGAAGGCGCGCCAGCTGATGACCGAGCAGAAGATCGATGCGCTCCTGCTCACCGGGGGGACCTCGATGTCGTATTTCACCGGGATGAACTGGGGGAACAGTGAACGGCTGACCGCCGTGATCGTCCCGGTGAAGGGAACGCCCTTCGTGGTCACGCCGAAGTTCGAGGAGGCGCGCACGATCGAGCAGGTCAAGCGTGGCCCGTTAGGCACGTCGACCGACGTGATGACCTGGGAGGAGGACGAGAGTCCGTCCAAGCTGGTCGCCGACGGGTTGCGCGCGCGCGGGATCAGCGCGGGAAAGCTGGGCGTCGAGGAGACGGTGAAGTTTGTCTTCAGCGACAACATCGCGCAGGCCGCGCCGCAGCTGCGCGTGGCGAGCGGGACGCCGATCACCGCCGGCTGCCGGATGTTCAAGGACGCGCACGAGCTCGAGCTGATGAAGCTCGCCTCGCTCGTGACGCTCAAGGCGTATGAAGCGGCGTACAAGTCGCTCAAGGAGGGGATGACGCAGGGCGACTTCGCCCGACTCGTCTCGCAGGCGCACGACAAGCTGGGCTTCAGTGGTGGCGCGGGGGTGCAGGTCGGTGAATGGTCGGCGCTCCCGCACGGCTCGATCACCCCGCAGGTCGTGAAAGAGGGCTCGATCCTCCTCATCGACGGCGGGTGCAAGGTCGAGGGGTACTCGTCGGACCTCTCGCGCACCTTCGTGCTCGGCAAGGCGAGCGACAAGATGAAAGCGGTGTTCGAGATCGAGCATGCGGCGCAGGCGGCGGCCTTGGCCGCGGCGAAGCCCGGCGTGCCGTGCGGCGACATCGACGCGGCGGCGCGCAAGGTCATCGAGGACGGCGGCTACGGCCCGGGCTACAAGTTCTTCGGACACCGCGTCGGACATGGACTCGGGATGGATGGGCACGAGTGGCCGTACCTCGTCAAGGGGAATCCGCTCCCGCTCGCCGCCGGCATGACGTTCAGCGACGAACCGGGGATCTATATCCCGGGCGAGTTCGGCGTGCGCCTCGAGGACGACTGGGTAGTGACCGAGACCGGGGCGGAGATGTTCACGCCGCAGTCCCCGTCGCTCGAGGATCCGTTCGGCAACATGCCGGTGGCCTAGGCATGCGAACTGTCCTTCGCGCGACCCGCATCGTCCTCGCGCTGTCGTGCGCCACGTTAGGCTGCGCGTCGGCGCAGACGAGCGCGAGCGCCGGCGACGCCGACCTGGCCGCCCGGGCACGTGCGATCCACGAGCGCGTGCTCACGCTCGACACGCACGTCGACATCAATCCGGCGCAGTTCACCACGCAGCACCCGAACTACGCCGACCGCCTCGCGACGCAGGTAAACCTGCCCAAGATGGATGAAGGGGGGCTGGACGCGGTCTTCTTCTCCATCTACGTCGGTCAGGGGGAGCTGACGCCGGAGGGCTACGCGCGCGCGAAAGCGCAGGACATGGAGAAGTTCGCGGCGGTGCATCGCCTTGCCGAGGAGATCGCGCCCGATCGCATCGCGATCGCCTACCGCGCGGCCGACGTCACGCGCATCGCTGCGTCGGGGAAGAAAGTGGCGTTGATGGGGGTCGAGAACGGCTACGGACTCGGCACCGACCTCGCCAACGTGAAGCTCTTCTACGACCAGGGGGCACGCTACCTGTCGTTGGCGCACAATGGGCACTCGCAGCTGTCCGACTCCAACACGGGAGAGCGGGACAACCAGTGGCAGTGGAACGGGTTGTCGCCGCAGGGAAAGGCAGTCGTGCAGGAGGCCAACCGGCTGGGCATCATGCTGGACATCTCGCACCCGTCGAAGGTGGCGAACTTGCAGCTGATGGCACTGTCGAAGGCACCAGTGATCGCCTCGCACTCGGGGGTGCGCGCGCTGTGCGACGTGAGCCGCAATCTCGACGACGAGCAGCTCAGGGCACTCGCCCGCAATGGCGGAGTCGTGCAGATGGTGGCGTTCAATGGTTACGTCAAGAAGGCGCCGCCTGACTCGCCGGAGCGGGTGAAGGCGCTCGCCGCGCTGCGGGAGGCGTTCGGCCTCGGCGGCGGAGCAGGGGGAGGAGGCGGTGGAGGAGCGTTCGCGCGTATGACTCCCGAACAGCGTACTGACTACCAGGCGAAGCTCGCGGCGCTCAACACGGCGTATCCGCCGCCCCCTCGCGCCACGGTGAAGGACTTCGTCAATCACATCGACTACGCGGTCAAGCTGATCGGTATCGCGCACGTGGGGATCAGCTCGGACTTCGATGGCGGGGGCGGGATCGATGGCTACAACGATGCCACCGAAGCGCCGAACGTCACGCTGGAGCTGGTGCGACGGGGCTACACCGAAGCACAGATCGCGCAGCTCTGGAGCGGAAATCTGCTACGCGTCATGGCCGAAACCGAGCAGGTCGCCTCGCGGCTGCAGCGCTCCGCGAGCGAGGACCGTTAGGCGGGGCACCGCGGGCCGCGGGCGCCAGGAGGCGCTCGACAGCGTCCGACAGCGTCCGGCGGCGTCCGGCGGCGCTCTCGATGTGTCGCGCGCCCTAACGATCGGGGGAAGCGGGGTCGCTGCGCGGCACCGCGCCCTCATCGTCGTGCAGCATCCGCAGCGCCGGCGTCTCCAGGTCGTCGAACTGTCCGCGCCGTGCGGCCCAGACGAATCCAACGACGGCGACCAGGACAATCACCAGCGCCAGCGGGAGGACGATGTAGACGATGCTCATGCATCCTCGAACGACGTGCCGTACCAGGAGCCGAGTACGACGGTGAGCGAACTGATAGGCATCATGACGGCGGCAACCAGCGGTGAGATGAATCCGCCGATCGCGAGCGACGCTCCAACGATGTTATACAGGAGCGAGAATGCGATGTTGCGTCGGATGACGCGCATGGTGCGATCAGCGCCCCGCACGAGCGCGACGAGCGGCGTGAGTCCCGGGGTGGTGAGGAAGACGTCGGCCACCGTGAGCGAGGCCTCCGCGCCACCGTGCACGCCGACGCCCACCGTGGCCGCGGCAATCGCCGCCGCGTCGTTCACGCCGTCACCGACCATCACGACGCGGTGCGTACGCGCGAGTTCCTCGACCAGTCGAAGCTTCTCCTCGGGGGTCGCCGAGGCCCGGCACGCGTCGGGGCTGAGCCCCAGGTCGCGCCCGACCGATTGCACGACCGATTCCGCGTCACCCGAGAGAAGTCGAATCTCCCATCCGGCGCGCTGGAGCGCGGCAACACTCGACACCGCGTCGGCGCGGATTGGGTCGCCGAGATAGGCACGGGCGACGAGGAAACCATCAACGCCGATCCACACCGGCGTGAGGGCGTCGCTGCTCGCATCGGAGTTCCCCTCGGCGGCCGGGGACGTCAGGTGCCGAGCGACAAACGGCGGCGAACCGACCACCACGTCGCGTCCGGACACTCGTCCCACGATCCCGGCGCCGACGACGTGGGACGACGATTCGACGACACAGTCGTCGTCGCAATGGGGGTCGGTCACGGCAGCGCCCGCATCGTGGGTCGTTCCGGCCGGAGAGGTCGGAGGAGTCCGAGGAGTCGGAGGAGTCGTTGGCGCGAGCCCGCGGCGGAAGCCGTCGGCAAGGGGGTGCGTCGAGTCGCGCTCGAGGGCGAGGACGAGCGGTTTCGCCCACTCCGCTCCGTCCCAGCGCACGAGTGCGACTCGCGACTCGGTGACGGTGCCGGTCTTGTCGAGGAGGATGATCCCCGGGCGCGAGAGAGCCTCGATGGCGTCACCGCCGCGGATGAGCAGGCCGTGCCGCGCCGCGCCGCCGATGGCGACGGTGACGGCGAGCGGCGTCGCCATGGCCAGCGCACACGGGCAGGTGACGATCAGGAGGGCGATCGCGCCGTCGAGCGCGGCATGGGGATCGACCGTTGATCGCCACAGATAGGTGACGACCGCGAGGAGGAGCACGACACCCACGAACCAGCCGGCGAGCCGATTCGCGAGTCGCACGATGGGGGCGCGACGGAGGGCGCTCTCCTCCACCTGCCGCAGCAGGCGGGCGACGCGGCTTTCGTCGCCGGCGCGCGCCACGCGGATGCGGAGGGGGGCCGAGCAGTTGCGCGTCCCCGCATACACGAGGTCCCCGGCCTGCACCGCGACGGGGTGCGATTCACCGGTCAGGAGGGAGAGGTCGATCGACGAACGCCCCTCGGCGACCGAGCCGTCGGCGGCAAGGACTTCGCCCGCGCGCACATCGAGCGTCATCCCCGGCAACAGCGCGGATGCCGGGAGTTCTCGCAGCGTCCCGGCGTCGTCGACGATGCGCGCGCCGTGCGGCGTCAGGGAGAGGAGCAGTTCGGAGGCGTCGGTGGCGGCGCGCGTGCCGCGCTGCTGCAGGTATCGCCCCACGAGAAGGAGGAAGATCAGGAGGGTGACGCCGTCGAAATACACCGGTCCAGAGTCGGCGATCGTGTTGACCGTCCCGCGCACGAAGCCCGCGCCGAGGGCGAGGGCAACCGGGAGGTCCAGGTGCAACGTGCGGGTGCGCAGCGCGGCCCACGCCCCGGCGAAGAAGACGCGCCCCGGGAAGAGCACGGCCGGAATCGTGAGCCCGAGCGAGACATAGCGGAAGAAGCGGGTGTAGTCGGCCTCCATCCCGCTGCCAAACAGGCCGCTGTACATCGCCAGCGCCGCGAGCATCACGTTGATCGCGATCGCTCCCGCGACACCGATCCTGACGAGGGCGGTACGTTCCTCCTGGCGCCGCACCGCGTCACGGCGTACGCCGAGGAACGGGTGCGGGGGATAGCCGAGCGACGCCAGCGTGCGCGCCACGTCGGAGAGCGCCACCGAGCCGGCGTCCCACTCGATGGTGGCCAGCGAGCGACCGATCTCGAGCTCGGCGCGCGCGACCCCCGGAAGGAGCAACGGAATCCGTTCGACGAGCCAGATGCATGAGGCGCAGTGCACCCCCTCGAGCAGGAGCTCCACGCGGGAGAGCGACTGGGCGGTCGTCGTCACATAACGCGACTGGAACGCCGGATGGTCGAACTCTGCGTAGCTGCGACCCGAGAGCGGCACGGGCGACGCGCGACGCCCGGCAAGGTCGTAGTAGTGCCCGAGCCCACTCTCGTGAAGGATCGTGTACGCGGTGCGGCAGCCGGCGCAACAGAAGGAGGTGTCACTCTCCGGTTCGATCCAGCCGACGGGGACTGGAAGGAAGCAGTGGGCGCATACTACCGGTAGGACTCCGGCCTCGATGCGCCGGGGGTCGCCCGACGTCCCGGGCGCCGACTCGACGCTAGTGATGGTCGACATCGATCACCGGCGGAATCCGCTGCGACGATATCGCCTGGGGATG
>JBDTUA010000319.1:0-6543 GCA_040007995.1 Gemmatimonadota bacterium
GCCAGCTCGACCGGATTGAGCATCCTGATTCCACCGTGGGCACTCGCCGGCGGCGATTCCGCGCTGCGGCGCCGCATGCAGGATCCCGGGCTGAAAGACAGCATTCTCGCCGGGATCGTGGAGCTGCTGCTCAACGACCGCGGCGGTGGCGACTTGCGGCGCGTGCAGTTTGCTCGTGTGAAGTGGGAGCCAGCGCTCAATGGAAAGACGCTGCACGACCTCGCCGTGTCGCGCGGCGTTCCGCCGACCCGCGAGGCGGTTGCGCCGCTGATAGTCGATGGCGTACTGCGCGGCGATCCCGTGATGGTCTACCACGTGCTCGACGAACAGGACGTCCGCCGCATCATGGCACATCCGCAGACCATGATCGCCAGCGACGGCCTCCTCACCCGACGTGGCGACGGTGTGCCGCATCCGCGGAACTACGGGACCTTCCCGCGTGTGCTCGGCCACTATGTGCGAGAGACCCACGTGCTCACCCTCGAGCAGGCGGTGCGGAAGATGACCGGTATGCCTGCCATGCGGCTCGGTCTCACAGACCGCGGGTGCCTGCATGCCGGCTGCGTCGCAGACATCACCGTCTTCAACCCCGCGACAGTCGGGGAGCGCGGAACGTTCACCGATCCACACCACTTTCCCGTCGGAATCGACTGGGTCCTCGTCAACGGCACGCCGGTGGTGGAGCAGGGGCGATTCACGGCAGCACGACCTGGGCAGGTGCTGCGGCACAATCCGGGCCGAACGCGCGCGCCATGACCGGGGCGCATCACTCACGCACGACCACAATGGGAGACGTACGCATGTATGCGCGCTGTAGACCACTGCTCCAGCGGGTCGCCGCTATCGCCGCTGTCGCACTGGCTCAGGCCGCGATTGCCGGGAGCGCATCAGCACAGGCGACGGACCTGGCGGCGCTGGCGGACAAGACGTTCGCAGCGTATGACTCGTCGAACAGTCCGGGCTGCGCAGTGGGAATCGATCGCGCGGGGGAGCCGCGCTTCACGCACGCCTACGGATCAGCCAACCTCGAGTTCGACATTCCGATCACCCCTGCCACGATCTTCGAGGCGGGCTCCGTGTCCAAGCAGTTCACCGCGGCCGCGACGGTGTTGCTTGCGCTGGACGGCAAGCTCCGCCTCGAGGACGACGTGCGGAAGTACATCCCGGAGCTGCCGCGCTACGATCGCACGATCACCATCCGACACCTGCTCAACCACACGAGCGGGCTCCGCGACTGGGGTGAAATCGTCGACCTTGAAGGGTGGCCGCGTGGCACGCGCGCCTTCACACAGGAAGACGTGCTGCAGGTGATCCAGCGCCAGCGCGTGCTGAACTACCCGGTTGGCGACCGGTACGCGTACACCAACAGCGGCTACAACCTGCTCGCGATGATCGTGACGCGCGTGAGTGGCATGTCGTTCCCCGACTTCGTGCACGACCGCATCTTCGCGCCACTCGGCATGACGCACAGCGGTTGGCGCGACGACTACACGCGCATCGTGAAGGGTCGCGCGCAGGCGTACTCGAAAGGGGCGGACGGGTGGCGGCTCGACATGCCGTTCGAGAAGGTGTACGGCAACAGCTCACTGCTCTCGACCGTCTCTGACCTGCTGACCTGGACCGCAGTGCTCGACCACCCCACGCCACCCTGGCGCGCGATGGCGGAGTCGCTGCATGTGCGCGGGGTGCTGACCAACGGCGACACGAGTGTGTACGCCATGGGTCTCGTGCTTGGGACGTATCGAGGGCTGCACACCGTCGAGCATAACGGCGCTACGGCGGGCTACCGCTCGCAGCTCGTAAACTATCCCGGGAAGGGGCTCACGATGGCGGTGCTCTGCAATGTTGGCGACGTCGATCCGCGTGCCGAGACGCGCGCGATGACCGACGTGCTGCTCGCGGGCGACCTCGCGGCGCGACCGGCCCCGAATCCGCCGCGGAAGGCGCCACCGTCCTGGACACCAGGTGCGCGCGACCTGGCCGACGCGGCGGGCGAGTATTACAGCCCCGAAGTCTTGAGCACCGTGAAGCTCAGTGTGCAGAACGGGGCGCTCGTGCTCTTCCGCGCACCGGCCGCATCGGCGACGACGGTCACGCTCAAGCCGGCCGCCTCGCGCGATCACTACACGGGCTTCGGCACCGGGGGACCGGCGGACGAGGTCTGGTTCACGCGCGGCGCAGACGGCAGGGTGAACGCAATGCACGTCCGGACGGTGCGCGCCTTTGATGTGGTGTACGAGCGGATTCGTTAGGTTGAATCCATGCCCATACCCACCATCGACGACATTCGCGCCGCACACGATCGCATCCGCCCGCACGTGCATCGCACGCCGGTGATGACCAGCCACCTGCTTGACCGCGAGACCGGTGCGCAGCTCTTCTTCAAGTGCGAGAACCTGCAGAACGTGGGCGCGTTCAAGGCGCGCGGCGCCTGCAACACCGTCTTCTCGCTCACGGACGAGGAAGCGGCGCGCGGGGTGGCCACGCATTCGTCGGGCAATCACGGCGCGGCGCTCGCGCGCGCGGCGGGACTGCGCGGCATTCCCGCGCACATCGTGATGCCGCGCAATGCGCCGATGGTGAAGCAGCGCGCGGTGGCCGGGTATGGCGGGAACATCATCTTCTGCGAGCCCACCCCTGCCGCGCGCGAGGAGGCGTGCGACCGCGTGCTGGCGGAGACGGGGGCAACGCTCGTCCATCCGTACAACGACTACCGGGTGATTGCCGGCGCGGCGACGGCGGCGGTGGAGCTGCTCGAGGACGTCCCGGATCTCGATATCGTGATCGCGCCGGTGGGGGGCGGCGGGATGCTGAGCGGCACGTCGCTCACGTTCCGCGCGTTGCGGCCGACGGCGACCATCCTGGGCGCAGAGCCTCGCGAGGCCGATGACGCGGCACTCTCGCTCGCGGCGGGGCACATCGTGGAGAAGCCCGCGCATACCGTGGCGGATGGCCTGCGCACACCGCTGGGTGAGCTGACCTTCGGCGTGATCCGCACGCACGTCTCCGACATCCTGACCGTGTCAGAGGACGGCATCGTGGCGGCCTACCGCAGACTGTGGGAAATACTCAAGACGATCGTGGAGCCGAGTGGCGCGGTGGGGTTCGCTGCGGTGTGTGAGCACCGGGAGCGGTTCGAGGGGAAGCGGGTGGGGATCATGGTCACGGGCGGGAACATTGATCTCGACACGCTGCCGTTTGGGGGCGGGTGACGGCGTAGCCGGTGCTACCCCCGTTGACCGGCGAATCCTACGATCGTGATGTAGACGCATCGCGCGGCGAAATGAGGGCATGCGATGCATCATCGACGTCGAGAGCGTCGCGCGAAGTCATGCAAGCTCTCCCTTCGTCCTAACAGATCAGCCGGAGCCACGGGAACTGCGCCGGCAGCGCTTGAGCTTCGGCGACGACGGCATCGAAGTCGGGGTTCGGATCGCGAGGCGCCATGCGCGGTGACGGAGTTTCGCGTCTTAGCGGCGGAAGGGGTAAGAGGAACAGCGTGCCGCTCATCAAGATACCCCATCAGCCCCCGGGTGCCCACGGCGTTCTCGACAAACTCCTCATAGCAGACTTGACAGCCGTTATTGCGTCCCCTGGTGAAAAATCCGGACTTCGGCGTAGCCGTCTGGATCCGACCTGCGGCGAGGCGGCCAGCGTCTCGAATGCCTCGACCAACGTCGCGTGCGTCACTCACGCGGCCAGCCACCTGCCCACACCGCCCGCTGAAGGAGGAGGTGCCCACCCATCCGCCCACCTGCCCCCCTCCTCCCTCTGCGTTCAGCGCGAGGCCCTCCCCCCTACGCCGCCCTGTCCTTCTCCTTCTCCTTGTACCGATCCAGCACCTCTTCCACCACATCCCACCGGATCGCGACCTCCCCCGGCACCTGGCGCCCGAGCACCCGGAGATACCGCTTCATCGCATGGTGGATCGTCGCGCGCCGGTAGCCATCCGCACTGCGCGCCGCCGCCAGCCGGACCGGCTCAAGCTGCCAGAGCGCGATCCGTCCCTCCTGCTTGAGGTCCTCCTGCAAGTCATGGTCGCCCGGCGCCAGACGCCACGCCTGCGACCGGAGGAACGGGGTCATGCGCTTCAATAGGTTGGTGAACGGCTGATCCGACGCGGTCGTCGCCCCGTCAGACGAATGGCTCGGCGACGTCACGCCACGTCCGCCGCTCTTCGCGGCGGCTTTGCGAACGCCGGACGAACGCGGCGCGCGTGCCGGCATCGACGACACGCCGTCCAGCGACCCCCCCGACACCCCATCAAACGCCACCTGCAGTCCTGCGGCCGAGAACGAGACACACCCCAACCGATGCACAGGGGTTGGCGGTGCTGCGTCCGTTCCGGGGCCCACGGCTTCGACAGTCATGATCGCGGTCCTTTCACAGAGGGTGAACCATCCGATCGGCCGACCCGGCCGACGGCCTGTTTGGAGGGGGCGGAGTCGCCGCTGCGTTCGTGCCAAGCCGGCCACGCGCAGTCCCGCGCACACTTCGTTCATCACCATCCCCATATAAGCACCGTCACGAGAGGCCCAAACGTAGGCGGCAAATGTTGCCGCCCGCAGAATTCGCTCTCGTTCCCCTCCACATCAAGACCGTCATGAGAAGCCGAAACGCTGCATGGAATCTTTCCGAAATCGCGTTTCGTTACAAACGACGGGCAGAAAAGGGGGCCTGGGACCGATCGAAAGCCGAAACAGTTGCCAGCCGCTTGTCCAAAATCGCGCCCCCCCTTGACACAGACCAATGTTTTGGACTCTTACACTAGGAGGGGGTCGTCATCGAGAAAATCACGCTAGCTCGAGCGAGTGGCCTCGACGCGACGCTGACCCCACCCGAATTGGCCCGCCAGTTTGGCCGATCGCGACCGCACCGAACGGCGGGCCGCCACGAGCCTGGCCACCCAACCCCAGATCTGTCGCGGCTGCACGGCGACACGCCACCTCCGATCGAGTAGCCGCTCGTAGCGACCGCACAGCCGTCGCATCTCGGTGAACAGCCGACGCCCGACGCCGCCGAAGTCCCAGCCAACATCCGCGAGCTCTCAGCCACCGGCCACGAGCACTGGGCCGCCGCCCCCGAGCGCTCGCCCGACGCCCACAACCACTCGCATCCGACCGCGAAGCCGCCGAGTGCGGTGTGCAACACGCTCACCGCGAGCGACGAGTCATCCGCTGTCAGCGGTGAACCACTGACCAGCGTGGCACACTCGCCCGACGCGCCTGCGGAAGTCATGCACGCCAGCGCACAACGAACCGACGCGACCTGAGAGCGACGTTCGGCGCAGCAGAAGTTCGTCGCCCGGCCCGACGAGCCGAAGGAGATGCTCGCACACAGCGCCCGCCCGCCCGCACATCCAGCCGTAGCGGTGCACAACCTGTTCATCGCCACCGCGCTCCCGGTTGACGCGGCCTGAGACCGGACCGACTTCGGCGCGCACCCAGTCGCGACGAGCGCGAAGACGACCTCGACGCGCGACAAACGACCTGAAGTCAATGCGAAGACACAGGCAACGACTCACGACTCGAGACACGGCAGTGCGGAGCGGCCACTCGCAGTGGCAGAGAAGACAGACGCCGTCACGCACCGCACGCACGCGCGAGTGAACGCTCCAGCCGCGAACACGAAGGCAGTACGCGACCGCGGGAATCAGTCGCTGCACACCGGTAGTGCGACCGCGTGAGGCGCCTGAGTACCCGCCACCTCGCTCCATCGCACAGCACCCTGCATCGCGCGTCGCCGGACGCCCGCGCGCGATGCCGTTCTCCCGGCGTCCCGTACGACCACATTCTTTTCAGGAGTCGGTATGCAAGCCCAGCAGAAGCACACGCTCCAGATGTTCCGCCGCGTCCGCGATTTCCTCGCGCGTAACGCGGTGAGCCTGCCGCTCGCCAAGGTCGGCGTGCAGGCCGATGCACTCTCGGCGGTCATCGATCGGCTCACCACCTTCTCGGTCGAGCAGGACACTCGCTCGCGCCTCACGAAGTCGGGGACGTCGTCGCTCACCCGCCAGGTGCGTCAGCTTCGCCAGTGGTACATGCTCCCGCTGTCGAGCTTCGCGCGTACGCTCGCGGAACCCGACGTCGGCTTCCGGCGCGCCCTCACCATCCGTCACCAGACGGATGTGGAGGGAACGATCGCCGCGGCACTCGGCATGGCCGATGCCGCCGAAACACGGAAGGCGGCCTTCATCGCCGCAGGCTTCGAGCCGGATTTCGCCGATCAACTCCGGGCGGTGGCCGGAGAGCTCAAGGCAACGCTCGACGATCGCGCCAAGGATCGCGGTCGCCGCTCGGCGTCGACGGCCGGCGTCAAGGCGGAGGTCCGCCAGGGGAGAACGCTGATCCAGCTCCTGAACAACTTCGTCAGCCCCGCGCTCGCATCATCCCCGTCGTTGCAGGCCGAGTGGCGCTCGCTCAAGAAGCAGCAGGCCCGCACCATCACGCTCACGGTGGCGTCGGGAGGTGCCGGGGGGACGCCCTCGACTCCCAGCACGCCCACCAGCACGCCCACCAGCACACCAACCACCACTCCAACCAC
>JBDTUA010000320.1:0-6467 GCA_040007995.1 Gemmatimonadota bacterium
CGGTCGGTGGGGCCGCCGCGAGGGGTAGCGGCCGGCGCGCGCGCCGTTGCTCGACGTTGAGCAACGGCGCGCAACGTTGCTCAACGTTTGAGCACGAGGTCGACGATACGGTCGGCGCCCATTCCTTCGGCTTCGGCCTGGAAGTTCATGACCATCCGATGGCGCAGGACGGTCATGGCCACGCTCCGCACGTCGTCGAGATCGGGAACGGGGCGTCCATCCAATGCGGCACGCGCCTTCGCCCCCAGGACCAGGTACTGCGACGCGCGGGGCCCCGTCCCGTACGAGACGTACTTCCGCACGTCGCCCTGCACGTCCGGTTCGGTGGGGCGAGTGGAGCGCGCGAGGCCGACCGCAAATTTCACGACCGAGGGAGGCGTCGGCATGCGGCGTACCAGTTGTTGCAGGTCGAGCACTTCCTGTCCTTTCAGGACCGCGTCGATGTCGACGTGTACCGCCCCGGTGGTCGCCATGACGATCCGCTCCTCTTCCTCAAACGACGGATAGCCTACATTGAGCTCGAACATGAAGCGGTCGAGCTGTGCCTCGGGGAGCGGATAGGTCGCTTCCTGCTCGATCGGATTCTGCGTGGCGAGCACGAAGAACGGCGACGGCAGCTTGTGGGTCTGTCCGGCCACCGTGACGGTGCGTTCCTGCATCGCCTGGAGCAGCGCGGACTGCGTCTTGGGCGGGGCGCGGTTGATTTCGTCGGCGAGGACGACGTTCGCGAAAACAGGTCCCTTCACGAACTTGAAGACGCGTCGGCCGGTCGCGTGGTCTTCCTCGAGCAGCTCGGTCCCGGTGATGTCGCCGGGCATGAGGTCGGGGGTGAACTGCACGCGGTTAAAGGTGAGGTCCAGTGCCTCGGCGAGCGTCTGCACGAGGAGCGTCTTGGCGAGGCCGGGGACGCCGACGATGACCACGTGGCCGCCGGCGAGAATGGCGGCCACGAGGTTTTCCACCACTTGTTCCTGGCCGATGATCTTGCGGCCGATCTGCTGCAGCAGCGCCTTGCGCGAGACGCTCAGCTTTCGGAGGAGCTCGAGGTCACGGTCGTCCTGCGGTGTGTGCGTCTGTTCGGAAGTCCCCACGCCATGTCCTGGGAGAAAGTCGCCGGAAAGTAATGCGCGCCCCGGGTGCATATAAGAGCAGGCGCGCCGGGGTGCGATGCAGGCGGGATGACCCGCGAGTGGAGAACGCAAACGGCGAGCCTCACGTTGGGCTCGCCGATATGTGGAGCGCGTTCGCCTGACTTACGGGAGCTACGGCAGCGTGAATTGCACCCGCTGTTCGACCGGATGGTTCTCGCTGCGCAGCGACGCGACCGCCACGAAGGCACCGTGCTTCGTCTCGGGGAGCCACTCGGCGTCATACGAGACCGTTTCGCTGGCGTCGAGGATCCGATTCTGGAGCGCCTGGGTGAACATGCGCCCTTCGCTCCAGCGCCACACTTCCCGGCCGACGTCGTCGAGCACGACGATGTCGTGCGTGAGTCCGGAGGGGAAAGTGAGCTCCATGCGCTTGCCGGCGTTATTCGTCACGTGCAGCGCGAAGCGAACGCTGCCGTTCGCCTGCACGTCGAACGACGAGACGACGAGGGGGCCGTCGGCGAGTCGCTTCCGGGCGGCGGAATCGTTCGACCGGGTGCGCGGACCGCACGCAGTGGCGAGGGCGAGCGCCGGGAGAAGGAGGACGAGAAAACGCGACTGCATGCGCCGGAGGGCCCCGATGGGCATGGGATGGGGGATCACAAAATGTATAGGAGGCGAACTTACCGGCCACCGATCGGACAGTCAAGGTCGCGGATTCTATAACTTGAAGATTATCAGGCGTTTCCGTCACATCGTCTCATGTTAGACCTCTCTAATGCACGGAGCGTCGGTTCGCTTGCGAAAAATTTCACAAACTCCTAGATTCCCCGCCCGAATGAGTAGGGAAACCGGTCGGCGGAGTGAGACGACTGCGAGCGAGTCGGAGGACGTTCGTGCATCGCGCGCGTTCGGCAAATACGCCGGAATCGGGCTGCAGTTTGCCATCTCGGTTCTGCTCTTTCTTTACGCGGGGCAGTGGATCGACCGGCGTCTGCACACGGCGCCGTGGGGGGTGCTCGGGGGAGTTCTGGTGGGTGCTTCGGCCGCGTTTTACAGCATGTATCGTCGATTGATGGCGGATCTCGAACGGGACGAGCAGGCCCGGCGGAGGTTGCGGGACGCGTCGGCGTCGTCGCCCGAGGACCACGAGCAGACGGGCGACACATGAGGGCCATGCTGTGGTATGCAGTCGCCAGCGCGGTGCTGCTGGCGGTCCTGGGGTTGGTGCTGGTGCTCGCCTATGGCGTCGAGGGGGAGCGCGCGATCGTGTGGAGTGCGGTCGTCTCGTTCGTGACGCAGCTGGTGGCGTTTGCGATCGTGCGGCGGATGGCGAAATCGAACGTCATCGCGGGGTGGGGACTCGGGGCGATTCTTCGCTTCACCGTGTTTGTCGTCTGGGCGCTGGTTTGCATCAAGTCGTTAGGGCTGCCGTCGGCGACCGCAATGGTCAGCTTGGCCGTGTTCCTCTTCGCTTCCACATTGGTTGAACCCTTGTTCCTTCAGTCATGAGCGCGTTCCGTTCGCTCCTGTTCGTGGTGTCACTGCTGGGTGTCGTTGGTGCGGTCCCGGTCGGGGCCCAGGCGACTCACGTCGCCGTCGAGGGGCCGGCGACGGGGGTGGCGCAGATCGACATCATCACGCCGCACATCACCGATTCCCACTTCCTCGAGCTGCCGACCATCTTTCCCCCGTTTGCCAGGGAAGTCTGCATCGGGCACCGCGTCAGCGAGCACGAATGCGAGGCGCTCTGGCAGCCGGTGTCGATCGGGGGCATCACGGTCGACCTCTCGCCGACGAAGCACGTGGTGATGCTGCTCTTTGCCGCGGTCCTCGTCAGCGTGGTGCTGATCCTCAGCGCGCGTGCGCACGCGCGGCATTCGCACGAGCTCGGACATCCGAAAGGCTTCGCGGCGGGGATTGAGGCGCTCGTCCTGTACATGCGCAACGAGGTCATCCTGCCGAACGTGGGGCATTATGGCAACGGCTTCGTGCCGTTCCTCCTCACGATCTTCTTCTTCATCCTCACGGCGAACCTGCTCGGCCTCGTCCCCTACGGATCGACGGCGACCGGGAACATCGCCGTGACGGCGACGCTGGCGCTGATCACCTTCGTCGTGATCGAAGTCGCCGGCATCCGCGCGCAGGGCGTCGGGTACCTCTCGACACTCTTCTACTGGAACAACGAACTGCCGGCCGTGCTGCGCGTCCCGATGTTCCTGATCATGTCGCCCGTTGAGATGATCGGGAAGATCACCAAGCCTATCGCGCTCGCGATCCGTCTCTTCGCCAACATGACGGCGGGGCATATCGTCGTCCTCGCCTTCATCGGCCTGATCTTCACCTTCGCCGGACCCGTGTCGGGTGCGCCATTCCTGATGGCGGTGGCGATCATGCTGCTCGAACTGTTCGTGGCGTTCCTGCAGGCCTACATCTTCACGCTGCTGTCGAGCGTGTTCATCGGCCTGATCCGGGAGTCGCATCACTAGGTCTCGCTCTTCCTCGATCCCGGGCGCGCGCCGCCGGGACGATCAGTACCCGGCCGGGCGGCCGGGGAAGCCTGTTGGGCCCCGGGGTCCGTGGACAGGCAGCGACGGACGGTTTGTCGTCGCGCGGCGCTGATTCATTCGTTGGTTCACTTACCGTCAGGCACAAGAATCCATCATGGCAATCCTTCCCCTGCTCCAGGCTGCCGCTGAGATGACCAGCAACAACCAGGGTCTCTCCCTGATTGGTGCCGGCCTCGGCGCCGGCCTCGCCGTCATCGGCGCCGGCATCGGCATCGGCAACATCGGGGCGCACGCTGTCGAGGGCATGGCGCGTCAGCCCGAGGCGTCGGGCCGCATCCAGACCGCGGCGCTCATTCTCGCCGCCCTCATCGAAGGCGTCGCGCTCTTCGGCGTCGTCATCGCGTTCCAGATTCAGGGCAAGTTCTAGGACCCCGACGCGCCGGATCCCCCGGGGGGTCCGGCGCGATCACTCTGCTTCGTCATTCACGGCCACCGCCGCTCCTCCCCATGCGCCCACTCCTGCTGTCATCCCTCCTCGCCCTGGCCACGCCTTCGCTGGCGTTCGCCGTCGAGGAAGGCGGCAAGCCGAATCTCCTCTCGCCGAACGGCGGGGTGATGTTCTGGACCTTGCTCATCTTCATCGTGCTCCTGTTCGTCCTCTCTCGTTATGCCTTCAAGCCGCTGATCGCGGCGGTGGCGGCGCGCGAGCAGGCGCTGGAGGCCGCGATTGCCGGAGCGCGCAACGATCGCGCTGCCGCCGCCAAGCTGCTCACCGAGCAGCAGGCGCTGCTCGACGCCGCCCGCGCCGAGGCCCAGCGCTTCATTGCCGACGGGCGGGCGATTGCCGAGAAGCTTCGCGCCTCGATGCTGGATGAGACAAAGGCTGCGCAGCAGGAACTCCTCGAGCGCGCGCGTCGCGACATCGCCGGGGAGAAGACGCGCGCTATCGCCGAACTGCGACGCGAAGCTGTCGACCTTGCGCTCGCCGGCGCCAGCAAGCTGATCGCCCGCAACCTCGACGACGCCGGCAATCGCAAGCTGGTGGAGGACTTCCTCGCGTCGATCCCCGCGACCGGGGCGAAGTAGATGCGCGAGGCCACAATTGCGCGGAACTACGCCGAGGCGTTACTCGCCCTCGCGCGCAAGGCGAATGCGCTCGAAGCCTGGGGGACGATGATCTCGGCCGTCTCCGACGCGGTCACCAGCGATGCGCGACTCGCGAACTTCCTCGCCGCCCCGCAGGTTGCGGCGGCGCAGAAGAACGCGGTCCTGGAAAAGGCATTCGGCCCGGTGCTCCCGCGCCTGCTCGTACGCTTCCTGCAGAAGCTGGTGGACAACCGGCGGCAGACGCTGATTCCCGAGATCGCGGTGGAGTACGCCAACCTGGTCGACGAGGCCGAAGGACGTGTGCATGCGCAGGTCACGCTCGCGCGCGAGGCCTCGGACGCCGATCGGGCCGAGATCGCGCGCCAGCTGTCGGCGCGACTCGGAAAGGTCGTCGTCCCGCATGTGCAGCTGAATCCGGCGATCCTCGGTGGCGTGATCGTCAAGGTCGGCGACACCGTCATGGACGGGTCGGTGCGCAAGCGCCTGGCGACGTTACGCTCGAAGCTGACGATCGGAAGCCGTTAGGCATCGCCTGTTTGGCGATCGGCGACGAGGCGATCGGCGACGAGGCGATCGGCGACGAGGCGATCGACGACGAGGCGTCGGGGCGGGCCACGGTCCTTTACGGGACGGTGGCCCGCGTCGCAGGTGTACATTGCAGGTGGGTATTGATGGACACCGGGAGGCCGCTTCGTCCCCAGCGGTTCGCATGATCCCGACGTGCGCTATCCGTCACGATTGGAAGGCGTGCCTCGACGGCGGCGTGCGTGGAAGTGGCACCGTCGAGCGAACGGCATGCTGGTTGCGTGCGACGAAGGCGGGACTGATATTGCCGCCGACCGCGAGTCGGCGGACCGCGGTCCGTAGGGCGCGCGGTCGCACCTTCGACCATTCGACGTCATGCGTCTTGTCACTATGAACCGATCCTCCTCCCCGTTTTCGTGCGGGTCGCGCCCTCGGCCACCGCGCGGCGCGACCGCGACCCGCCTACAGGAGGGTACCGAGGCAACCTGCGCCAGCACGGGCCGCGGTCGTCGCGAGGCGTGTCGATGAGCGGCCGAGGCGACGTCCGACGCGTCTCCAAGCCCTGGGGACACGAAGTGATCTGGGCGCAGACCGATCGCTACTGCGGCAAGATCCTGCACATCACGGCGGGGCAAGCACTATCAGTGCAGTACCACGAAGTAAAGGACGAGACCATCTACCTGCTCTCCGGCGAGATGAAGTACTGGGTGCAGCTGGAGGGAGAAGTGGAGTTGCGCGACATGCGATTGCAGGAGGGCGATGCCTTCCGGATCACACCCGGAACGGTGCACTACATGGAAGCCGTGACGGATTGTGACGTGCTCGAGGCGTCCACGCCCGAGCTCGACGACGTCGTGCGCATCAAGGACCGTTACGGACGAGAGGGGACGAGCGCACCATGAAGGTCATCATTCCGCTTGCAGGCAAGGGGACGCGCCTTCGGCCGCATACCCACATCACCCCCAAGCCCATGCTCAAGGTGGCGGGGAAACCGGTGATGGACTACGTGATGGACGACGTCTCCAAGTTGGGGAACGTGG
This sequence comes from Gemmatimonadota bacterium, assembly GCA_040007995.1. Classification (GTDB taxonomy): domain Bacteria; phylum Gemmatimonadota; class Gemmatimonadetes; order Gemmatimonadales; family Gemmatimonadaceae; genus SCN-70-22. The sequence continues at coordinate 6,271 of JBDTUA010000320.1, forward strand.
ACCAGGTCGTCTACATCACCGGGCATCTCAAGAATAAGGTCGAAGCACACGCGCGCGACACCTTCTCGATTCCCGGCGTCTTCATTGAGCAGCGCGTTCAGGACGGAACAGCAGGGGCGGTGGCGCTCGCGAAGCCGTACGTCGATGCCCCGGTCCTGATCATCTTCGTGGACACGATCTTCGACGCCGACCTGTCG
>JBDTUA010000321.1:0-6458 GCA_040007995.1 Gemmatimonadota bacterium
CGTATAGGTGTCCGGCTCCACCATGTCACTCGCCCCGACACAGCGCGTGATGACGTTGCTGTAGGGGTGATAGCGCGCCTGTTCGGGGGTGAGGAATCCGGCGTCGACCTGCTCCTGCACGTAGGAGTGATCCTTGGTCAGCTGCCGTAAGGCGCCGTCTCGCAGGAGATAGACGCGCGAGTCGCCCACCTGTCCGATGAGGTATCGCGCCCCGGAGACGACGAGGACCGACGCCGTCGTCCCCATCCCCTGCTTGTCGGACTCCTGGATCGTGCGGTCGTAGATAGCGCGGTTCGCGATCCGGAGCGACTCGGCGACGCGGGATCGCGCCCCCTCGCCATGGACATCGCTCAGCTCCTGCAGCTCCCGCGAGACGATCTGCACCGCCATCTCGCTGGCGACCTCGCCGGCTGCATGTCCGCCCATCCCATCCGCGACGATGAAGAGACCTTTTTCGCGCGTGGCATGGGCAAAGAACGCGTCTTCGTTTCCGGAACGAATCATGCCCACATCGCTGCGGGCGGCAACGGTCAGCTCCACTAGCGACCCTGCAGAACGAGGTAGATAAAGAAGGCGACGAGCGCGACCAGGGCCACCCAGATCCAGACTGGGGGTCCGGCACGCTCGGCCGGAGCTTCACGCGATTCCACGCCACGCGCAAGCTCCTTCAGGTGCTGCTCTGCGCGTTTGGGGTCTGCGCCCCGCACGCCAACGATGACTCGCGTCTCCCCCGTCCCCCTCTGCCCGCCACCCAGGATTCGAAACGCCATCTTGATCCCACCCACCCGCAGATCCACCCCGCTCCCCACCTTGGCTTCGCCGAAGACCCGCGTCCCGGCGACATAGCTGCCATTGGTCGAATCCATGTCTACAATGTACCAGGCATCCTCGCGCCGCTGGATCTTGGCGTGCGACTCGGACACACTCTCGTCGAGGATCACGACGTCGTTGTGATCGCCGCGCCCGATATGCGAGAGCGGCGCGACCAGCTCGAAGCGCGTCCCCTTGCTCGCCCCTTCGTTGAGGACTTCGAGCGTCGCCAGCGCAGGTCTGGACTTGGTGACCGGTCCCCCCTGCGCTCCACTCGCGCGGGGGCCGCCGGGGGGCGCCTTGGTCGGTCGCGCCGTCGCCACCGTTGCAGCCGCCATCGTCGCATTTACCGCTGGAACTGCTGCCCCCGATGGCCCCCCGCGCGCGGCGGCGCTCGCACCGCCCGCTGCTGTCGGCTCGGGAGGCGTGGGCCTGGGGACCGTGGGCTCGGGAGACGGGAGCTCGAGCGGGTTGAAGGGGCGCTTCATCGCCGGAATCGCAGCGGTGGCCTGCAGCGAGGGTGTTTCCCGTAACGAGCGCGGCGGCGCCGGTGGTTCCGGATCGGCATAAAAGCGAAACTCATCCGCCCCGACCCGCAAGGTGTCTCCCTTCGCGAGGGCGAGCTGTCCCCGTACGCGCGCCCCATTCACGAAGACGCCGTGGGAACTCGTGTCGGTCAGTTCGTATCCGCCCCCTACCTGCGTGATGCGCGCGTGACGCCGGGAGACACTCGGCGTGACCACTACCACATCGCACCCTGCATCGCGTCCGATGACGAGCCCCTCCAACGGAACCGCATACTCGCGCCCGTCGGTCAGCGAGACGATGCGTCCCCGTGATCGCGCCTCAGCGATGCCGGCGCTGGGTGTCGCCGCCCGCACCTCGTCCTGCGTCGGGATCTCCTGTGTGTCGCCCGATTGCAATTCGTCGGCAAACCGCAGTTCACAGCCGTCGATTGAGACGCGGTCGCCGTGCAGGAGCGGCGCAGGCTCTCGCCCCACCGGGACGCCATTCACGAAGACGCCCGCATCTCCCTGCTCCACGCGTAGGGAGGCGGCGCCGTCGGCCCCGATCGCGATGACGGCCAGCGACGCGTCTGCATGGTCTCCGGGCGCCGAGCCCTCGGGAATACGGATGTCCGCCTGTGTCCCCTGTCCCACGCGCGTCTCGCCCGAGGCGAGTGGATAGTGCGCATCGTGGTGTTGGAGATAGGGCATGCGGTTCGCTTGAGATCGAGAGCAGCGAGGCTGGGACGGCGCGTACCCGCACCGGAAATGCCCGAAGCAAGTGGGGGAAACTATCGAGCGCACCGCTGGGGCCGCAAGCGTCGGCACCACTTGGTCATGCGCCCCTCAGCACCCCGCCCTGCAATCGTGAAAGTCGGGCATAGAGCCCGCCTTGCGCAAGGAGCGAGCGATGTGTCCCGCGCTCGCGGACTTCTCCGTGGTGCATTACGAGTATCTCGTCCGCCTCCCGAATCGTGCTCAGGCGGTGGGCGATCGCAATCGTCGTGCGTCCCCGCATGAGCTCGGAGAGGGCCCCCTGAATCTCCCCCTCGATCTCGCTGTCCACCGCGCTCGTCGCCTCGTCGAGCACCAGCACCGCGGGGTCGGCCGCGATCGCCCGGGCGAAGGAGAGAAGCTGTCGCTCTCCGACGCTCACCGAACTCCCGCGCTCTCCCAACTGATAGTCGTACCCTCCGGGGAGTCGCCGGATGATCCGGTCCGCCCCAACACGCGTCGCTGCCTCCCGCACCTCTCCGAGGCTGAGCGGCGAGGAGAGGCGGATGTTCGTCGTAATGTCGCCGGCGAACAGGAAGATGTCCTGCTGCACGTAGCCGATCAGGCGACGCAATTCCTCGACCGGCAGGTGGCGCTGGTCGACCCCGTTCACGAGGATGCGCCCGCGCTGCGGCTCGTAGAAGCGGAGCAGCAAGTTGATGATCGTGGTCTTCCCCGCGCCGGTGTGCCCGACAATCGCCAACGCCTTCCCGGCTGGCGCCTCGAACGACACGTTGCGCAGCACCCACTCCGGCTCGGACGGGGCCTCGTCGCCGTGCGCAGCATGCGGGGCGGCGTACGCGAACCAGACCTGGTCGAAGGAGATGGAGACGGGGGACGGGGGACGGGGGACGGGAGTTGTTGGGTCGGGGTTGGCGTGCGAGTGGTGCGGGGTGCGATCGCCATTGGCGCCGTTGCCCCTTGCACCCGTCCCGTCCGCGTCGGCCGGCTCGTCAAGCACGCCGAAGATGCGCTCGCTTGAGGCCATCGCCTGCTGGAGCGTGTTGTACTTGTCGGACAGATCCTGCAACGGCTCGAAGAAGCGGCGGACGAGCTGCAGGAAGGCAGCGACAGTGCCCACCGTCATCGTCCCGACGTCGACGCGTGCCGCGCCCGCCACCAGGATCGTCGCGACCGCGACGGTGGTGAGCAGCTCGATGACGGGAAAGTAGAGCGCGTAAATCGTGATCGACTTGAGATGCGCGTCGAGATGATCGGCATTCAGGCGATCGAAACGGCGGGCCTCGTCGCCCTCGCGCCCGAACAGCTGCACGACCCGGACTCCGGACAGCCGTTCCTGCAGGAAGGCGTTGATGCGCGCCAGTCGCGTGCGGATGGCACGGTACGCCTCACGGACGCGCACCCGGAAGACGTTCGACGCCAGCAGGACGAACGGAATGACGCCGAACGAGGCCAGCGCCAATCGCCAGTCCATGACGAGCATGAGGATGCTGATCGCCAGCAACGTGAACACGTCACCCAGTCCCGCGACGACTCCCGACGTGAACAACTCGTTCAGCGACTCCACGTCTGAGGTCACGCGCGTGACCAGCCGTCCGACCGGATTCCGGTCGAAGTATGTGATCGGAAGCCGCTGCAGATGGGCGAAGAGCCGGGTCCGCAGATCGTGCATGATGCGCTGGCCGAGCTGTGCCGTGAGCACCATCTCGCCATAGCTGCAGGCGAACTGTCCCACCAACGTCGCGGCGAACAGCCCCACCGCCCGCAAGATCTCGGCGTGATCCTTGGCCGGGATCGCCACGTCGATCACCCGACGCGTCAGCAGCGGTCCCACTAACTGCAATGCCCCCTCGACGAGGAGGAGGGCGAGTGAGGAGACGATCAGGGTGCGGTACGGCCAGGCGTAGCGCAACAGGCGCCTCGCGAGGCGCCCGTCGTACGCCTTCCCGAGGACCTCTTCTTCGGTGTGGTCAGCCATCTCGCGCGAAGGCTAGCCGCGAGGGTCTCGCCGGTCCATGCCGGTCGTGCAATTCCGCCCGCGCTCGACGCCGCAGCACGAGGCGGGACCACCTCCGGGGAGCGGGCGCGCGATTGCTACGCCGTCCCCGGGGGTGAAACGGCCGATGCCCGGCAGCGCTGGCTGCCGGGCATCGGGACGCTCCGGGGGGAGCGATCGTACGTGGTCGACTACTTGCCGCTGCAGAGCGAGGCGGCGCGTACGTTCAGGCGCCCCTTGCCGTAGCGACCGCGCGGGCCGCCAACGTAGTCCGTCGTGGACAGAATGCAGGTTTCCAACTTCCCGGTCGGCATCGAGCCGACGTTCGACTCCACGACGGCAGCAGCGCCGGCGACCATCGGCGAGGCGAAGCTCGTCCCGTTGCCGAACAGGTAGCGGACACCGGAGGCACACTGCCCGCCGAATGCGTAGCGGGAGCAGGCGGAGATGATGTAGTCCTCGGTCTGTCCGCCGGTGAGTCCGCCGTTCCCGCCCGGCGCGACCATATCGAGCGCATCGTTCGTCCCGAAGTTCGAGTACGACGTGAGCTTGTCGAAGTTCTGCTGCTGGAACGGTCCGGTCGCCCCGACGCTGACGACGCCATTCATCATGGCCGGAATCGTGATGTAGCCGAACAGTTCGCGGATGTCGCCCATGTTGTAGCCGTCGTTCCCCGAGGACGCGACGACGATCGTGCCGCGCGCGCGGGCGATGTCGATGACTTCCTGGAGGATCGCCAGCAACGGCGCGTTAGCGGGATCCGTCTCCTGCACGAAGCCGCCGAGGCTCATGTTGATGACGTCGGCGTTGAACTTGGCGGCGAGGAAGATGCCGTAAATGATATCGCCGAACGTCCCGGTGCCGTCCTCGCTCAGCACCTTGATCGCGCAAAGCGTCGCGTTCGGCGCGACGGACGCCATCCCGATGCCGTTGCTGCGGATCTGCGCCGAGACAAACGTCCCGTGGAAGTTGTAGTCCAGCGCCGTCACGTCAGACGCGAAGCGCGGCGTGAGGATCACGCTGACCATTCGGCTCGGATCGACGGCGCCGTTCGTGTCCAGGTGGCCGGGGTCGATGCCCGTATCGAGGTCGCAGACAACCTCACCGGAGCCGCCATTGCTCGGCGCCCAGGCCTGATCCGCCTTCGTGACCTTGAGCGACCACTGATACTGCGAATAGAACTGCGCGGCACTCTGGTCGGTCCCGCTGGCACTCACGCCACCCTTCGCATCGACGAACGTCGGGCGCAGCGAGTTGGCGTCCGGGATCCAGCGCATGCGCCGGTCCTGAACCACGGTGATGTTCGGATCGGACGCGAGCGTGGCGGCCCCCTGTTCGGTAAGCCCCTCGACGTACATCAGGTTCGCCGCGCTGATCTGCCGCGTAACCGTGGCACCCACCGAGGCGATGGCCGCGTCGGCGGTGGAGAGTCCCGCACCCTGCCGCACCTTCACCAGATAGGTGCCGGTCGGGGTCCCTTCATCAAACGTCGCCAGCGACGGCGTCATGGGCGTGACCGTGCGAGCGGTCGGGGCGACGCCGTCGTCGCTGGCGCAGGCTGCCAGCAGCGCCACCGTAGCGAGCATCGAGGCACGTCGTGCGGTCGACATCAGCTGCAACTTCATTCGAACCTCCTGGTAGCTGCGACTGCCTCCGTCCGTGCCTCGCAGCAAGCCGCCGGACGGTGTGGCGACGAGCGGCGCCACGTCCCGTGTCTGCTCGCGCGTACGGGGGAACCCCCTGATCCAGCGAGCCCGGCGATTCTGTCTCCAAAAGCCTGTCCTGTCAACGCTGATGCGTCGGCACCACAGTCAGCGACGGCTCTCCCGCTGGTCGATGCTGCCGACGGATTAGCTTTGCAGGAGTGAAGGACGCGATCATCATCCGGGGCGCCCGGCAGCATAACCTGAAGGGCATCGACGTGGCGATCCCCCGCCGCGCGATTTCGGTCATCACCGGACCGTCGGGTTCCGGCAAGTCGTCGCTTGCCTTCGACACGATCTACGCGGAGGGGCAGCGGCGATACGTGGAGTCACTCTCCTCGTATGCGCGCCAGTTTCTCGAGCGCATGGAGAAGCCCGACGTCGATGCGATCGAGGGAATCTCCCCTGCGGTGGCGATCGAGCAGAAGAATCCCACCAAGTCGTCGCGCTCGACCGTGGGAACAGCGACCGAGATCTACGACTACCTCCGCCTCCTCTGGGCACGCGTGGGACACACCGTCTGCCCGCTGTGCGGTCGGGAGATGACTCCGGATACGGTCGAGTCGGTCGTCGACCAGCTGCTGGCGCGTCCCGCCGGCACGCGACTGATGATCGGCTTCCCGCTGCGCCTCTCGGCCAAGGTCACCCACGCGGCGGTGGTCGAGAACCTGCGCGCCCAGGGGTTCCTCCGGGTGATCGCCGACGGAC
>JBDTUA010000322.1:0-6388 GCA_040007995.1 Gemmatimonadota bacterium
GCTCGTAGCTTCGCTCGCGTTGGTCGACGAGAATGCGAGTCGGCCCGCCTCAACTGTTCCCCGACCTAGAGGAATTCCGTGCGCATGATGGCGTTGAAGGTCGTAACGACGGGCAGCGTTCTCGTACTGCTGGCCTGTGGTGGAGGCGATGGTGGATCGACAAATCCCCCGCTCTCCAGCGCGCTCGACAATCTGGTCTTGACGCCGACGACGCTGGCGCTGTCGGCCGGACAGTCGCAGGCGGTGACGGCGTCGGGACGTACAGCGGCGGGAGGGACTGCGAGCGGTGTCACGCTGACGTATGCCTCGAGCAGCAGCAGCGTGGCGAGTGTGTCGGCGGCGGGCCTTGTACTCGGACTCTCACAGGGGAGCTCGACTATCACCGTTACCGGGACGCAGGGGGCGGTGACCAAGTCGGCGACCGCACAGGTAACCGTGAGCGGAGCACTGCCTAACGCCGTCACCGTGGTCGCCGGAAGCGCCACGACCGACTTCACGCCGGCGAGCGTGGCGATCGCGCGGGCGGGCACGGTGACGTGGACCTTCGGTGTGTTGATCCACAACGTCGAGTTCCAAGGCGGCACCGGGGCCCCGAGCAACATTCCCAATTCGTCCAACCTCTCAGTCGCTCGCACGTTCGCGACAGCGGGCACCTTCAACTACCTCTGCTCGCTGCATTCAGGCATGAACGGGACGATCCAGGTGCAATAGGGGCGGCCGGATGGTTGTGCCGGCTGACTCTTGCAGGAAGCAGGATGGTCATCCCGGTCCAGCGCTGCTGGCAGCAGGCAAACGGTGGACACATCGTCGTCGGTCGTGGGGGTAGTGCAGGCAAATGATCGGCGGCGATGTGCTCACTTCGTATCAGCAGCCTCTCCGTGGCTACAGCGCCCAGCGCCTGGCCCGACGCTCGCTCGTCGGCGTCGCCTGCTCGCTCCTCGCCGTGGCGACGGGCGCCCAGGAAGGCGGCAATGGTCGCGAGCATCAGCTCGTCACGGCGAGCCAGCCCGAGGGGCGTCTTCTCGCCTTTTATTCCGCTGCCATGGTCTTCACTCCGATCGGAACCCTTCCTCGCGGCGAGCGCTGGTCGGTCGGCCTGGAGGGGACGTGGATTCCCATTCTCAACGAGTCACAGCGGCGCCCGGGGATCGACAAGCCCGAGACGACCAACCTCGCCCCGATCCTGCCCCGCCCGCGCCTCGCAGTCCGGACCCGCTTCGCCGATCTCGACGCCTCGTGGGTCCCGCCGCTCCCGGTCGCCGATGCGAGCGCCAATCTTTACGCGGTGGCCGCGTCGCGTACCCTCCGGCGCTGGCGAGGCACGGAGGTCACGCCTCGGCTGTCGATCGTTGGAGGACGGGTACGCGGCGCCATTACCTGTAACGCCCGCACAGCCGCACAGGACGGGGCCACGCTCGCGACCTACTACGCAGCCGTCTGCCGCGGCCACGAGAGCGATGACTGGTTCGAACCGCGCATCCTCGCCGCAGAACTGGTGGCCATTCGTCCGCTCCCGGGGCGCGCGCGTCGCGGGCATGTCTGGATCGCGCTCGGCGAGCGGATCGACCGCTCCCGATTCGATATCGGGGTGCAGCGCACCGATGGCTCGCGTGACCCGGATCATCCCGTCTTGCAGCTGCGCGATGTGCGCCCGCATGCCAGCGTCGGTGCACGATGGCGCCTGTCCAACCGGACGCTGGCCGCCGCAGAGGGATTCTACGCCCCGGGGAGCCTGGCGACCATTCGGTTGTTCGCCGCGGTCGCCGGAAGGCGCCCGTGAAAAGGGCCGCCTTGCAGTTCGCAGCGCTGTGTCTGCTGCAGGGAGCCACAGCGTGCGCCGACTTCGCGGGAACGTCCGATCCGACATTCGGCCTCTCCGATACGGTAGTCGACGCGCCGACGCTCTTCCGCGATGTTCAGCCGATCTTCGACCGACGATGCGCGTACGGCGGCTGTCACTCTGCGGCGACGCACCAGGCCGGACTCACGCTCGTCGCCGGCGCATCGCGCGATGCGCTGCTCGGTCGTCCGGCGCGCCTCAGCCCGGGAGACACGCTCGTCGTCGCCGGCGACTCGGCCCGTTCCTGGATCCTGCGGATGATCGGGGACAATGACATCGCACGGGGCGGATTCAGCCGGATGCCGCTTGCCTCCTCACCGCTCACCGCCAACCAGCGGGAGACGATCGCCCGCTGGATCGCGCGGGGCGCGTCCGAGGACTGAGGCCGGCACGTACCCCATGGACCTCATGACTCCCGTGACTCCCGTGACTCCCGTGACTCCCGTGGCGCTCGACGCCCGCACGCTGCAGGTCGGGTTCGTAGCGTCGTTAGGTCCGCTGCACATCCGCGGCACCTTCCGCTCGCTGCAGGGCGAGCTGCTCCTTCCCCACGCCGGTCTCCACTCCGCCACGTTGACGATCGATGTGGACGCCGGCAGCATCGACAGCGGGTTTCCCATGCGCGACCGTCACCTGCGCGGTCGCTCGTTCCTCGACGTGGCGCATCACCCGCGCATCACGTTTCGCAGCACGCAGATCTCGCAGGACGACGGTGAGCTGCTCGTCGCCGGCGTCCTTGCGCTGCGAGGTATTTCACGCGACGTCGAGACCTCCTGTCCCATTGCGCCCATCGCCGACGAGGCGGGACAAACAGTCGTCTCGCTCTGCGGCCCGCTCGACATCCCCATCCGCGCCCACCGCATCGGCATTCCACGCGGGCTCGACGTCCTCAACCCCCTCTTCCTCCTCGTCGGCGCACGCGTCCCGGCGCAGGTGCGCCTCACGCTCGCCGTCAGCTGTATCCCTCGGGCGCTGCTTCCCGCCCTCGCGCGCTGACCGGCCACCTGGACTCGACCACGTCGCGCCGCACGCCGAAGATGGAGTCGTTGAGGTGCACGACGATGCAGACATGGTTCGGCACCAGCCGCACCACGTCGCCGACGCGCGGGCGCCACGACGTGCGCGTCAGGTCGAGGATCCCATGCTCCTCGGACATCCGCTCGACCGTCACCTCGGGTCGGTCGAGCAGTGCGGCGTATCCCTCGCCGGCCACCCCGCGCACCGGCTCTCGACCTAGCGCCTTGCAGCCGGCATCGACGACCGCCTGCCCCTCGACCGCCGTGCTGACCACCGTCGCCAGCACGGTCAGCGCGCAGTCCTCCCACGCGCAAGCGCCGATCTCCGCCGTCGTGCGGTCGTTGTAGACGTACGTCCCCGGTCGAACCTCGGTCACCCCAGGGATCTCGTGCATACGCCACGCCGCGGGCGTCGATCCCCCGCTCACCACGCGGGGGCGCACGCCGGCCCCTTCCATCCGGTCCAGGGCGGCGGCGAGCTCTTCACGCAGGCGCGCCAGCTTGGCTTCCTGTTCGCCCACCGGCTCGCGGATGTGCCCGGGATAAAACGTGATCCCCGCGAAGACGAGCGGCGGCTGCTCCTTCACCCGCACCGCGAGGGCGATCGCGTCGTCGACGCGCTGCACCCCGACCCGGTGCATGCCGACATCGAGCTCTACGTACACGTGGACCGGACGGTCGAGGATGCGCGCGGTCGCGGCGAGCGCATCGACCGCGATCATCGAGTCGACCGCTACCGTCAGCTGCACATTCAGCGGCAGCGAGAGGACGCGGGCGAGCTTGGGCGCGCCCAGCAACGGGTAGGCGAGCAGCAGGTCGTTCGTCACGTCGGCCATGACCTCCAGCTCTCGCGGCGTGGCGCAGGACAACCCGATCGCCCCCAGCCGTAACTGTTCCGCCGCGATGCGGGGCGACTTGTGCGTCTTCACGTGCGGTCGCAGAGACAAACCGTGCAGTGCGGAATACTCGGCCATGCGGTCCATGTTCTGCGCGAGGATATCGAGATCGACGAGCGCCGCCGGCGTCTCGAGCTGCTCGATGCGCAACGTCGTGGAGTCGGAGTCGGAGTCGGAGTCGGCCTGGAGCGAGAGATGACGGCGAAGCAGGGACATGGGAGACGGGAGACGGGAGACGGGAGACGGGAGACGGGAGACGGGAGACAGGAGAGACCCGCGCAAGTTGCATGGCGGGCGTCGGGGCGTCGAGACGACGACGCACCGCGGTGCCCGCCGCCTCGTCCGCTTTTCCCTACCACATCCCGAGCACCCGCCACCAGAGCGGGCCGATCGTGCCCCAGATCGTCAGCGTGACGAGCGAGGTGATGAACCCGAGACGCCACCAGTCGCGCTGCGACACGTAGCGCGCACCGAAGTAGATGGGGGCCGTCGTGGTGCCGTAGTGCGTCAGCGACGCATTCAGGTTCGAGGCGTACGCCAGCGCGAGAACCGCGAGCTGTGGCGGTGCCCCGGCGACGAGGATGACGACGAGAAACGGCGTGAACATCGCGGTCGCGTGCGCCGTGATGCTGGCGAACGCGTAGTGCGCATAGAAGTAGATGAGCACCAGCACGATCAGCGCTGCGCCCCACTCCCACCCCACCGTGAAGCCAGCCGCCACCTCCGCGAATCGCGTCGTCACGCCGGACTCGCCTAACGCCTCGGCCATGCGCACCAAGCCTCCGTACCAGATGAACACGTCCCACGCCGCTCGGTCGCTGAGCACGTCGTCCCACGCGAGCACGTTCGTGGCGAGCAGGAAGCAGACCCCCAGCAACGCCACGACCGCATAGTTGATCCCGTGCCAGGGCGTCGTCATCCACAGCAGCGCCACGACGACGAAGACCAGCAACATCATCCACTCGCCCCGCGACGGACGCCCCATGCGATCGAGCGCCTCCCGCGCCAGGGCCGCGGCCTGCGGCGTATGGGTCACCCCCGGCGGGAAAAGACGGAAGAGCACCAGCGGGACGGCGAGCAGCGACACGATCCCCGGAACAATCGCTGCCACCATCCACGTCGTGTAGCTCATCTCCACCCCGCTCACTTCACGCGCGAAGCGGGCAATCAGTACGTTGGACGCCTGGCCCGTGAGGAACATCGCGCAGGCGACCACGTCGCACTGATAGACGGCCACCATGAGAAAGGCGCCGAGGCGTCGCGCTGTCGGGCCAGGATTCGAGTCGTACGCCTGCGCCAGCGAACGCGCGATCGGAAAGATCACGCCCCCCGCGCGCGCACTATTCGACGGGAGGATCGAGGCGAGAATCGTGTCCGTCCCCACGAGGGCATAGGCGAGGCCGATCGACCGCCGTCCCAGGGCGCGGATGAAGAGATACGCGATGCGCTCTCCCAGCCCCGTCTTCATGACGCCGCGCGAGATGAAGAAGGCGCAGAGCACCAGCCAGACCAGCGGATCGCTGTAGCCCTTGAGCGCCTCCGCCGGCGTCATCGTCTTCGTGACGGCAATCGCGCAGACCCCGAAAAGCACGACCGCGCCTGCAGGAGCGGGGCGCAGGATCGATCCCAGGATCGTCGCGATGAAGATTGCGAAGAGCCACCACGACTTCTGGGTGATCCCCTCCGGAGCCCCGATCGAAATGATCGCCGTCGCGACGGTGACGACAAGCAGCCAGCGCCACCAGACTCGGCGCGCGTCCTCCGGTGACTCGGCGAGCGGGGAGGAGGCGCTCATCGACGATATGGTGGCTTCATGGGGCGCCAATATGTCGCTGGGCTCGCCGTTCGTCCCCCCCATCCTTGAGAAAATTTCTTACGTCGCCCGCGGAGCGCCGTCCCGCCGCACGGCTCGTATGCGCGGTGGTGACCGGACCCGCAGCGCCTCCCGGCTTCGCTCCGCGAACTCGCCGAGCATTTCGGATGCCGCGCGCCACTGCGGGTGCCATGCCATGCCACGTGCTGCAGGTCTGCACTGGATGGTGTTGTGCGCCCTCCACACGCAGTGACGCCAATCTCCTACGGCATGCGACCGGGGAGACGCAGCAAGCGACCACAACGGGATAGAGGGACATCCAACTTCCGAGTCATACGCAGCCAGTGCCCACGGCGATCGGCATGATTGATACAAATCTCGCGCGTGTCTTCGTCGAAGGTGCCATGCGCCCTGGAATCCATTTCTCCACCTGATGGTCGCCACGACCCGGGGGAGTCACGCATCGCGCGCAGCTCTTCGCACGCGCTGCACCTCTCGTCGAGGTCGCGCCAAGCAGGAGGTCGAACGGACGTACCTACTTTGCCCCGACTCGATGCACCGCTACGCCCGCCAGTCGTACGCATGAACAACGCAACTTCAACGACGCCCGCACTAAACAGTTTGTTGACGGCGACTCGGCGCGGAATCACCGCGCGGATGGCGCGCGCGGACAGCTGTGGCCCGACGAGACGTGGCCGGCAGGGATCATGTTGCGCTCGCGCGCCCGGTCGTCACCGCGGCAGGGCACAACCGAACGCCCGGCCGCGAGTCGGAATCCACGACGCTCACGTCGGACCGCGGCGGCTCTCGATCGATGCTGCGG
>JBDTUA010000323.1:0-6378 GCA_040007995.1 Gemmatimonadota bacterium
CGGGAGACGGGAGACGGGAGACGGGAGACGGGAGACGGGAGACGGGAGACGGGAGCTACGGCGACGGAAGCTCAAGCAGTCGGCGCGCAGCGCCACCCCCGTCTCCCGTCACCCGTCCCCCGTCCCTCTACCTTTCTCTCTCTCGCCCCCGCAGCAGCCTCTTAAAAATTGCTGCCACGCGATCGCCGACTTCGTCCTCCACGCTCCGCATCCAGCCGTCGGCGGCCTCCTCGTTGTCGCAGGAGTACTCGGTCGGCTCGGTGCCGGGCTTGAACCACTCGCGCCGATGGCTGTCGCACCACTCCTCGGCGAGCAGCCCGGTCGACGGGTCGATCTCGCGGGCGATCAGGCCGTCGGGGGCCTGCCAGGCCGAGGCGTCCTCGCGCTCGCGCCAGCCGCGGCGGTAGAAGTCCGCCCAGGCGGGAGCCGCATAACGTCCCCCGGTCGCGCCGGTGCCTAACGAACGCGGGGTGTCGAAGCCGAACCAGACGCCGGCGACGAGCGTCGGGGTGTAGCCGACGAACCAGACGTCGCTGCCATTGTTGGTCGTCCCGGTCTTCCCCGCTACCGCCCCGGTGATCCCCGCCGAGCGCACCGCGCGCCCAGTCCCCTCATCGACCACCGAGCGCAGCATCGAGGTCAGCTGGAAGGCGTCGCGTGGATCCATGACCGGTGTCGTCGTGACGGGCGTCGCCCAGAGCAGGCTCTTGTCGGCGCGCTCGATGCGGCGGATCAGGCGCGGGGTCACACGCAGCCCCCCGTTGGCGAACGGCGCATAGGCGGTGACCAGCTCGAGCGGGGTCACTTCCACCGCGCCTAACGCGATCGACGGGACGGCCTGCAGGTGCGAGGCGATGCCGTTGCGGCGTGCACGATCGGCGACGCGTGACTCTCCGACGGCTCGCGAGATGCGCACCGTCGCAGCGTTCGCCGATTGGGCGAGCGCCTGGCGCACCGTGACGCGGCCGCGGTATTCATCGGCGTAGTTGGCCGGCCGCCAGACGTCGTGGCCGGTCTCCACCTCGACCGGGTCATCGTCAACCATCGTCGCCGGGGTGAAGCCGGCGCTCAGCGCCGCGGCGTAGACGAACGGCTTGAAGGCCGAGCCAGGCTGACGCTTTGCCGACAGCGCGCGATTGAAGCCGCCGCGCAGGTAGCGACGACCGCCGACCAGGGCGCGTACGTCGCCGGTGCGCGGATCGAGTGCGACGAGCGCCCCCTGCAGTTCGGCGCCGTCGGCATCCCGGGCGCTTCCGCTTGACTGGCGGACGATGCGGTCGCCATTGATGCGGATCGCACGCTCGGCCGCATCCTGCGCGACGAGGTCGAGCGTCGTATAGACGGTCAGCTCCGACGGTTGCTCGCCGATCGCGCGCAGCACGGAGTCGACGGCATTCCGGACGGCATCGAGCGCGTAGGATTCGTGCGGCTGCTCCGGCGCCCATTCGCGCCGGGCAATCACCAGCTTGCCGCGCCGCGCCGAGGCGACCCCTTTCGCGCTGAGGTAGCCTTCCTCGCCCATCAGGCCGATCACCAGGTCACGGCGGGTCTGCGCGCGCGCGAGATTGCGACGTGGCGTGTAGCTCGACGGTCCCTTCGGGAGCGCGGCCAGCATCGCCCCCTCGGCCACCGTGAGTTCGGTGGTGCGCTTGCCGAACAGGTCGCGACTGGCGGCCTCGACGCCATAGACGCCGTTGCCGAGGTAGATCGCATTGAGATAGCGCTCAAGGATCTGATCTTTCGTCAGTTGCTGCTCGAGCAGCCGGGCGAGGCGCAGTTCGATCAACTTGCGGCCTAACGAGCGTTCCAGCGCGCGATGCTCGGCCATGAACGTATTGCGCGCCACCTGCATCGTGATGGTGGAGAAGCCCTCGCGCATGTCGAGCGCGATGGCGTTGCGCCAGACGGCGCGCGCGAAGCCGCGAAAATCGAGCCCGTTGTGTTGATAGAAGCGCCGATCCTCGGTGGCGACGAACGCCTGGCGCACATGCAGCGGCACGCGTGCGAGCGGGACGTTGATGCGCTTGACCAGCGACAACCGTCCGATCAATCGTCCGTTGCGGTCCATCACCCTTCCCCCTTCCGGGGAACGGTAGGCTACGATGGCGGCATCGGACGGACAGCCGGCAAAGCCGCACGTGTAGGCCCACGCGTCGAATGTCGCCGCGCCAAGCACGAGGAACGAAACGGCGGCCACGCCACGCCAGTGCTGTCGGAACGCGAGACGAGTGGGCGCCGAGGCGGACGGATCACGGTGCAGCGCAGCGCGGTACGACTGCCAACGCGCAACGAGCGAGGCACGGAGCGTCATGGACTCTCGGGGGGAGGGCTGTGGGTTAGATACGTCCCCCCACCCAGAAGGTTTCCTGACTCCACTAAAACTTCCACCCCTTGAGTGAGCGCAGCGCGGTGTCGAGGGCGTCGCGCTGGGCGGGATGCTCGGCGCGCTCGAGGAGCGATTCGTAGGCGGCAACCGCGAGGTCGAGCATATCGTAGTCCTTCTCGTTCCCCGCCACTCCCGCGGCGTTGTCGGCGACGTTGGCCAGGGCGAGGTCGTCGCCCGGAAAGCGCGCCACCACCTGCTGCCAGCGTCCCGTGCGCTGTCGCGGATCCGACTCGGCGAGCGCCCAGAGGTGCCAGGCGCCGCGGTTCGACGGGTCCGCCGAGATGGCGCGACTGGCGAGGGCGGCCACGACATCGGGGCCAAGTCCGAGCAGCCAGTACGCGTTGGCCAGCATCACGAGGGCGCGCGCATTGTCCGGTTGGGACTCGATCACGACCTCGTACAACGGCGCGACAATCTCGGGTTCGTCCCGGTAGGGTTCAGCCGCAACGATGACCGCATCGGGGGTCGCGCTGCGCGCGAGTGCTTGCACGTGCTGCTTCAGGTGTGCGATGTTCGAGTGCAACCGATAGGCGTCGATGACCGCCGCCAGCTCGTGGGCCAATCCTGAGGTCGGAGCATTCATGGGGGAAAGTTACGCCGGATGACCGGGACGCGCATGCGAACACCCCCCGCGGGGGCGCGAAGCGTCGGGCATTCGGTGGACCCGATCGACGAAGGACCACCTCGACTGGTCTGCATCTCGACGGACGTGTACGCCTCCGCCGCGCTCCAGGCGACGGTCTCGACGATCCTCCCCGATGCTCGCGTCGAGGCAGCCGACACATCGATCGTGCGGGACGTCCCGGACGCGGACTGCGTCATTGTCGGGGTGGGAGGCTTGTACTCGGCTGGGGTGTCGCTGGTGCGGGAGTTGCGCGCCCGCGGCTTCGGGCGCCCGATCATCCTGGTCGTCGAGACGCCGACCTCGGCGGACGAGCGCGAACTCGCCCTGCTGGGGGTGACGTGGATCCTGGCCGAGGAGACGGTGGCGCTCCAACTTCCGGAAGCCTTGCTCGCGCTGCTCGACGAGGAGCTGTTCCTGACGGGAAGCGCGGACGCCGACGCTATCACGGGCTCGCTTCGGCGCCTGCAGGCAACGATTGCCGCCGGGGAGATGGCGCGGGGGTTGCAGCACAAGCTGAACAATCCGCTCGCTGCGCTCCTGGCTGAGGCGCAGCTGCTCGAACTTGAGTCGCTCCCATCGGAGCACCTCACGTCGGTTCGGCGGATGGTGGAGCTGTGCCGGCGGGTGATCGACGTCTCGCGATCTATCGAAGGGATGGGGGGATCGGCGGAGAGCTGATTGGGTTGCGTGCTCGCCGGTCGGTCGTCAGTAGGCGGGTGGCGGGGTTCGACGCTTGCGCGAATCGTGCTACCGTGCGATACTCGTAGCATCCGCAGGCGATTGACTTTCGCCTCCGGAACTGCGTCGCATCGGCCTCTGCAGTCTTCCGGTACTGACCGGAAAGTGGTTGGGCGCGAATGCGATGATGAGAAAGTGGTCTCTGGAGACGCGTGACATATCCGCGCCACCCGGTGACAACGAGGTCCGTGCAAAGCACGCACGTGCCGCCCCTCTCAGTTTAGAAGACCGGTCTCCCGTAACTCGAGCATCGCGTGCTTAGCACTCGATGCGCCCCGACCGAAATCGTCAAGGACAACTGTCCGTATTTCTCGCGAAGCCGAGCGGCCCTGCCGCTTGCTCGCCCGCTAACCCCCATACCATGTCTGCTGCATGACCGAACGTCGACGTCCTTTTCGTCGCGGCCGGAAACCGTCAACGAAGCGCCAACAAAACGCCGATCAGATCGGCGAGCCCAATCCCTACCGCGATGGTGACGCCGATGGCGCGCCTAGCGAGGGAGGCGCAGCCGACGGCACCGACGCTCCACCGCCACGAGAGGTGCGCAACACAGCACCCGAGGAAGGCGCCCCACCCAGAAGCAGACGTCGCCGCACGAGTGACGACGGCGACAGTGAGACCGACAGCGGTCCACCGCGCGAGGCGCAACCGGGGAACGAGCGGCAACCCGGCAATGAACGACAGCCCGGTAACGAACGGCAGCCCGGCAACGAACGGCAACCGCGGTCCGATTTCCAGCGCCGCGACGAAGAGTTCGCCGGTGGCCGCAACAACAATGGACGGCGCAACCGGCGCCGACACGGACGCGGTAAGCGTGAAGGACAGCCGCCCCCGCCGCAGGCACCGGTCGTCGCCGATGGCGAAACGGTCGGATGGTTCGATGTCTCACGCGATGGCGGCTTCATACGCCGCGCCGCCAACAGCTACATCGCCGACGTCGGCGATGCGTGGCTCCCCGGAACTCTCGTCAAGCAGCACACGCTCCGGCGCGGCGACCTGGTCGCCGCCACCACCGGACGCGACAATCGCGGGCGCAACGTCGTCGTCGAGGTGACCCAGCTCAACGGCGTCGCTATCGCCGACATCGTCCGCCGCCCCGACTTCAGCTCGCTGACGGCGACCTATCCTGAGCGTCGCCTAACGCTGGAGACGGGACGCCCCGCCAAGGGCGGTCCCGAGCTCACGCGACGTGCGATCGACCTCGTTGCGCCGGTCGGATATGGCCAGCGGGCGCTGATCGTCGCTCCCGCACGCGCGGGCAAGACGATGCTCCTGCACGCCATCACCGAAGGGATCGCGATCAATCATCCCAACGCCGTCCTGCTCATCCTGCTCGTCGACGAACGTCCCGAGGAAGTGAGCGAGGCGATCTCGTGGGGGGTGGGCGAAGTGATCGCCTCCTCGTTCGACCAGCCGGCGCCTCGCCACGTGGAAGTGTGCGAGATCGTGCTGGAGCATGCGCGCCGACAGGTGGAGGTCGGCAAGGACGTGATCATCGTGCTCGATTCGCTCACGCGCATGGCGCGCGCCCACAACACCGCCGAGCGCGGCTCCGGGCGCACGATGTCGGGGGGACTGGACTCCAGCGCGATGGCCAAGCCGAAGGCCTTCTTCGGCTCGGCGCGCGCAGTGCTCTCGAAGGATGGCGGCGGCTCGCTGACGATTATCGCCACCGCCCTGGTCGAGACCGGGTCGCGCATGGACGACGTCATCTTCGAGGAGTTCAAGGGGACCGGCAACTGCGAGATCAAGCTCGAGCGCTCACTCGCCGAGAAACGGATCTTCCCTGCCTTCGACATCGCGACGAGCGGGACTCGGCGCGAAGAGAAGCTCTATAAGGACGGGCAGCTCGACGCGATCTACACGCTGCGTCGCGGGCTCCAGCAGATGCCGCCACAGAGCGCGATGGAATGGCTGATCAAGCGCATCGCCGGAACGGTCAACAACGACGCGCTGCTGGCCGGACTCTAGCCGCACCACCTCGAACGAAGAACGGGCGCCGAGTTTCGGCGCCCGTTCTTTGTGCGGCGTACTTTCAGCAAGTCTCGCAGCGACCTCGCGGGCAGCTGCCTAACCGTTCGTGTCGCCAGGCTTCGTAGAGGACGCGCCGTCGTCGTTGGCTGCCGGCTCGAACGCGAGCGATGCGGAGTTCATGCAGTACCGCTGTCCGGTCGGGCGCGGACCGTCGGGGAAAACGTGCCCCAGGTGCGCATCGCAGCGGCGGCAGAGCGCCTCGGTCCGGCGCATGAAGTGGGAAACGTCGCTCTCGGTGGCCACGGCGTCGGGGGCGATGGCGTCCCAGAAGCTCGGCCACCCCGACCCCGACTCGAACTTGGTGTCGGACGAGAAGAGCGGCAGGCCGCACGCTGCACAGTTGTAGGTCCCGCGCGCCTTCGTCTCGCAGTACTCGCCGGTAAAGGCTGGTTCGGTCCCCTTCTGCCGCATCACCCGGTATTGCTCGGGGGTCAGGTTCGCCTTCCACTCGGCATCGGTCTTCTCGACCTTCTCGGGCTGGGCGAGCTTGTTGGTCCTGTCGGTCATGTGTGACTCTCGGTATCGGTGACTGACGATCGGTCAGGTACGACGGTGCAGGCTGACGGTGCAGGCATGGTGCAGGCATGGTGCAGGC
>JBDTUA010000324.1:0-6363 GCA_040007995.1 Gemmatimonadota bacterium
CGCCACCGAACCGCCCTTGCCAGGCGGCGTGGCTCAGGACGGCGACCGGATGCGCCAGCTCGCCCACGTCCTCGGACGGAACGAAGACACGCCCCCGGGCCGCGCCGACGCCGAGCACACTGAAAAAGTTCGCCGAGACCATCTGTCCCATCACCCGGTCCGAGCGTCCGCCGCTGGAGACGCTGAGCGGTGCGAACGACCATATTGCCGCGTCGCTGAAGACGTCCTTGCTGCGCTCTCGCACGTCACGCCAGTGGGGGATCGAGTTCGAGCCAAGCTCCATTCCCGGCCACGAGCGATAGAGCTGCGCGAGGTCCCCGGAGCGCTGGACGCCCGGCAGCGGGCGCAATAGCAGCGCATCGACCGCCGAGAAGACAGCAGTGTTCAAGCCGATGCCAAGCGCGAGGGTCGCCACGGCCAACACCGTGAACATCGGCTTCCGGAGCAGGAGCCGAATCGCAAACCGCAGGTCGTGAACCAGAGTGGACATATTGCAGCGCTCGTTTAGATGGAGAAGACGCGGCGTGGCCTCCTCCCCTTACGCCCGCTCCCGACAATTTGATTCGCGCGCCCTCATCCCTCGCTAACGGTTCATCCCACCGGATTCGTGCCGCGCGACGCCGGTCGTCCCTCAGCCCCCTCCTTCCCGTCCACCTGCCAGACCAGCTCCCACTCGCAGAACGCGTCGTCGAGATGCGCGCATCGCACATGCTTCACCCGCGGGGAGTCGCCCCCCGCCTGCACCAGCGCCTGGCGCAGTCCCCCGGTCTGCCGCCGGCAGAACAGCACATCGCGCGAGTCGAAGCCGGAGAGGCGCAGAACCGCGCGCCCACCGTCTTCCTCTACCACCTGCATGTCGCCGGGATAGTAGTACAGCTGGAAGAGCGAGACGCTTTGCGTGAGGAACTCGTGCGGCGATCGCTTGCGCAGGATCCCGCTGTACAGCTGTACTCCCGTCGATTCAATCGAATGAGCCCCCGATCGCTCCATCCACATCGGGTCGCGTGCGGAGAGGACCGTGTCCGCCGCGTGCCACAGGGCGAGCAGCGCTTCGTACGGGAGTTCGGCGGTCGCGTCGATCCGCGACAGCTGGTCGCGCAGCGGTCCGGGAAGTGTTGCGAGCACCGTCTCGCGCACGGCTGCCCCATGCACCGCTTCGACGTAGCCGAGCGTGGCGAGGACCGTCGACCCCCTGGTCATCGTCGGCTGGCTCATGGTTTCATCTCGCCTCCTCGCTGCTGCGCCAGCTGCGCCAGCTGCGCGCGATCCACTTTCCCCGAGCCCAGCTTCGGCAGCTCGTCGAGTACCGCGACGGTCTTGGGGACCTTGTAGCCCGCCAGCGACACGCGCGCCCACCGCAGAAGCTCCTCCGCCATCAGCGTGGTCCCGCGCCGTGCCACGACGAAGGCGCGCCCCACCTCACCCCACGTCTCATCGCGCACGCCGATCACCGTCACCTCGGCGACCGCCGGATGCTCGATCAACACCGACTCGACCTCGCCCGGGTAAACATTCTCACCACCGCTGATGAACATCTCGTTCCGTCGGCCGCAAATACGATACGCGCCGTCCCGGTCGCGCGTCGCGAGGTCGCCGGTGTGGAACCAGCCGTCCTCGTCCAGCGCCTCAGCAGTGCGTTGCGGGTCATCGAAGTATCCCGAGAAGAGCTGTGGACCGCGCAGCAGCAACTCGCCGACATCGTCAGTTGCAACGTCGCGATCGCCGTCACCCGTCAGCCGCATCTCGAGAAAGGGGACGGGCCATCCCACGCGGCCGGGGCGACGCGGCGCCTCGTCGGTCGGCATCACGAAACAGTTAGGGCCGCACTCCGTAAGGCCGAAACCCTCCTTCATTGCGAAGCCCGCTCGTCGCACGCGCTCCATCACGCTCACGGGACAGGGAGCGCCACCGGAGATGAAGAAGCGCAACGACGGCACGGGCGCTCCCCACGCCGCGCTCTCCAGCAGGAGAATGAGTTGCGTAGGGACGGTCAATGCCACCGTACACCCCTCGGCGGCGAGTCCCTCCAGGTAACCGGCGGGATCGAACTGGTCGAAGAGGACGATGCGCCCGCCGCACTGCCAGAGCGGGGTCGCGAAGACGTTCCACCCGCCGGTGTGAAAGAACGGAGTGGAGACGGGCGCGACATCGTCGGCCCCAAGCTCCCACGCGGTCGTCGTCGCCACCGCGTTGTAGAAGAGCTGGCGATGCGGGAGCACGGCTCCCTTGGGGACGCCGGTCGACCCCGACGTGTACAGAATGAGCGCCGGCTCCTCTCCATCGAGCGGCACGTCGCCGGACGCCGCCAAGTCCGATGCGATGGAACGCGTGCGTGGCGCCGCATCGGGGGGCGGGGCGTCGCCGGTGGCCGGCATCTCAATCCACCGCGTCTCGGGGAGCCCGGCACCCGCCTGCTCCGCTAACCCGCGAAAGCGTGCCTCCCCGACCACGACCGCGGGACGCGCGTTGGCCAGCACGCGAGCGAGCTCCCGTGGGGCGAGTCGCCAGTTGAGTGGGACCAGGACGGCGCCGAGTCGCGCACAAGCGTAGAGCAGTGCGGGCTGCGCCGCGCGGTTCGATGCCAGCGTCGCAACGCGATCCCCGCGCCCGATCTCAAGGCGCGACAGCGTCACGCGCCACGCGTCGGCCAGCGCGTCGAGCTCGGCGTAGGTATAGCGCTGGTCGTGGGCGCGGTCGACGAGTGCGATGCGCCCGGGCGCCACTCGCGCCCACCACCGGATCGGGTCCGGTGATGCGGAGAATCGCGGCGGTACCGGGGATCGCATGAGCTGCCTAACGCCCCACGACCGAAGCGAAGAAGTCGACGACCAGCGTCGACGCATCGGGGCCGCGCGGGTCGGTGAAGCTTCCCTCGGCGGCCCCACCCGACCAGGCGTGCCGGAGGCCGCGGATCATCACGAGGCGCGACAGCGGCGTGCCATCCTTCGCACGATACGTTGAACGGCGCACGAGATAGCCGTCCTCCTCACGCTCCGAACGGTCAGTGGCGCCGCTCGTCGTATCGAGGGCCTGTCCGCGCACGAGGGAGTTTGTCAGGAACCATTGTCGCGCGGCCTGCGCCCCGTTGATCGGCGCCACCACGGCGTCTGCTTCCCCGTGGATCACCAGCGTCGGAATGACGCGCGCGCGGCTCCCCATCGCCTCGAAGGCAGAAAGCGCGAATGGCTCGGGACTCGCGACCCCGTGCTGCATCACCCCTAAGGCTTCCATCACGGTGCGTGCAGCGGCGTGCACGAGCCCGGAATGGAGGGCGAGCGCGGCGAACTGCTCAGGATACGCGGCGGCCACGAGCGAGGCCATCGCCGCCCCGGCCGAGACCCCGGCGAGGAAGACCTGCCGCGGATCACCCCCATGCTCGGCCACCATTTGTGCGGTCATCCCCGCGATGATCGATGGCTCGCCGGCATCCCGCTGCTGGTGTGCGG
Organism: Gemmatimonadota bacterium; assembly: GCA_040007995.1. Taxonomy (GTDB): domain Bacteria; phylum Gemmatimonadota; class Gemmatimonadetes; order Gemmatimonadales; family Gemmatimonadaceae; genus SCN-70-22. Next base: position 3,447 of record JBDTUA010000324.1, read on the forward strand.
GATCGTACCAGTTCCAGCACTTCTTGGGATTCTGTGTGGCGGGTTGTTCTGGAAAGAGCACCATCCACCCACGCGCCGCCGCGACCTCCTGCAGACGGGTCCCGCGGGCCAGGTCGTCCGCAACCTGCGTGCAGCCGTGCAGCATGACCACGAGTGGGCGACCGGTCGGCGGCGCCGCGCCGTCCGGCAGGTGCAGCACATACGCTCGTTCCCCCGCCGCGTTCGCGAAGCTGCCGCGCACCACCCGCCCTTCGAGGCGCACTCCCGGGGCGGGCGACCCCGGCGACCCCGGCGACACCGCACCGGACACCCCCGACGGGGCGGATCCACCTCCCCGGGGTGGCGCGGCGGCAGGCGCATCGAGCGCCCCCACCGCGGCGACCAGCAGGATCAGGTCGGTCATCACCCTACCGGTCGTAGCGCACGCCGACAAACAACATCGTGCCGATGGTGGGCATGTTGATCATCTCGAGGTGGCGACGCCCGATGTTGCATCCACGCTTCTCGACGAAGGTTCCCGGCGAGGCCTGCCCGAGTCGCAGCTCGTAGCTGCCGTTGGAGCACGACGCCAGGTTCTGCACGGAAATGTTCAACTGCGCCCCCAACGAGGGGAAGCGCCGCCCCAGCGTGAGATCGAGCGTCTCGAACGTCGGGATGATCCCCCTGTTGATCCCGGAGCGGAAGTCGTAACCAGTCACGTGACGCACGGTGAAGCCGCCGAGCAGGTTGCGGTCGGGGGCGTTGAAGTCCATGCCCACGTTCCACTTGGTCGGCGTCGTGTTGAGGGCAGTCGCCTCGAGCACGGCGGGTGGGTCGGTCGGCTTCTTCTCCACGCTGCTGAGCTTCGTGAGGCTGAGCGTGCCTGAGGCCGCGAGGTTGTCGTTCAGCACCCACCGCACCCCTGCGTCCATCCCCTTGAGCTTGGCCTTGCCGAGGTTGAGGTACGTGAGCACCGACTGCGCCCCGTTCGGCGACACGATGCGCTGCCCCGCCGCATCGTACGCGAAGGTGCCCGACAGGTGCGCATTGATCGTCACCAGCGGCGAGATGAAGTTCTCGTAGTCGGACTGGTAGTAGGCTGCATCGACGAAGACCCGGTCGCGCAGGATCCCCTTGTAGCCGAATTCGTACGTCGTGTTCTTCTCGGGGACCAGCGGCTTGTAGGTCGCAACGGTGGCGCCGGTCGCGTTCTGTACCGTGAATCCGTCCTTGTTGCCATATACCCCAAACCCGCCGAAGCCAGTCGCGAGCTTCACGAAGTCGGGAATCGAAAAGTAGTTGTTGAGCGTGGTCGGCGTCTTGAACGCCTGGTTGTAGGTGACACGGAAGGTCTGGTCGTTCACCGGCGAATACAGCAGCCCGGCCTTGGGCGAGAAGTTGGCATCGTACGCCGTCGACTTGTCATAGCGTCCCGAGAGGACGAGGCGCAGCTGCGCCGTGAGCGGCGTTTCGCTCTGCGCGTACACCCCCTGCTGGTTCAGGATGATGTTCTCCCCCGTGAGCCGGTCGATCAGCCACTCGCGCTTGGAGCTGACGTCGTCACGGCGGAGCTGCGCGCCGTAGACGAACCGCGTCCCCCTGAGCGGCGCCACGGTGTAGTTCCCCTGCACCTCGGTGGCATACAAGCGCCCTTCGGCCGGAAAGTCGGAGAGCTTGGCCACCGAGTCGTCGCTGATCGTCGCCGGGGTCACCGGGCGGGCGCTGGAGTAGCGGTTGATCGCGTACGTATCACCCGAGAGCGACTGGGTGGCATACGCATTGGCGTACCAGCGCGGCGACGTCCACTTGAGCTGCGCGTGCCGGTACTGCCAGCCGACCAGCTGGTTGCGCCCGACGTTCGTCTGCCCCACGCCGTTCGACTTGCTCCCGCCAGCATTGAGTTCGAGGCGGTTGGTGCCGCGATAGTACACAAGCGCCCCTTCGCCGCGCGCCACGTCGGTCTTCCAGTCCACCGAGCCACCGATCCCCTGCTCGCGCACGTCGCCGGCATAGCGCAACTGGTTCTGGAAGTCGTTCGCCGAGAGATACTCCCCGCTGATCTTGTAACCGAGCCGGCCGCTGGTGGTGACGCCGGCATGTCGCGCCTGGATGTCCCTGAAGCTGCGCGATCCGCCCGCCACTTCTATCGTCGACCCCGGGAACTGCTTCGGATCCTTGGACTCGAGCGTCAGGACGCCGTTGGATGCATCGGGACCGTACAGCGCCGAGCCTGGCCCTACCAGCACCTCGACGGCGGCCAGGTCAACCTTTGGGATGGTGGTGAAGCCCCCGACGGGGAGCCCGTTCTCGGGAAGCACGGCCACGCGCCCGTCCTCCATCATCAGCATCCGGTTGTTGAACGACGAGTTGAAGCCGCGGGCGTTGATCGCCACCGCCGTGATGCCAACCTGGATGAAGTCGATCCCCTTTACCTCCTTCAACGCCCCGGCGAAGGAGTTGCCGACCGAGTTCGCGATCTGTGCGGCCTCGAGACGCGTGACGGTCGCCGGGGCGTCGGTGATCTTCTCCACCCGCCGCGACGCGGACACCACGACCCCTCCGAGCCGCAACGCGGCGCCGGTGAGCGAAACGTCGACCTCGGCAGTCGCCCCGTCGCTGACCGACACATTGGGCGTCTCGACCGCCTTGTTCCCGATGCGCTGCACCCGCACGGTGTAGCTCCCCGCCGGAACGCCAACGATCAGGTAGCGCCCGCTCACGTCGCTGATCGCACCGAAGCGCGTCCCGAGGACACTCACGCTCGCGCTCTCGAGCGGGCGCTTCGCGGAATCGGTGACGATTCCCGCGATGCGACCCCCTCCCCCCTGCGCCTGCGCGACAAGCGGTACGGCGGCCAGTGCGCCGAGCGCGCCGAGCGCGCCGAGCGCCGACGTCGCCCACCGCGTCCGTCGAATCCTGCTTGACACACTCATCGTTC
>JBDTUA010000325.1:0-6347 GCA_040007995.1 Gemmatimonadota bacterium
ACGTCGTTACCGAGGATCTGCACGCGTTCGCTGGACCAGACGTGCACGCCGTTGCCCGACGCGGTCTGGATGCGCCCGGGACCTCGCATGACGTTGTCGCGCACCGTGCAATCCCTCGCGCGCGCGAGATACACGGCGAAAAAGGTCGACTCGAAACGATTGCCGGAGACGTTGCAGCCGCTGGCGTCCTCCACCGAGACGCCGGCGCGCTCGTCCGATTGGCTCGTCCCGGTGTTGCGCAGGGTGAAGCCGCGCACCGTCACGTCGTCGGCGACGACGAGCACGATCGTGTGCGCGCCGGAGCCATCGAGGATCGCACCGGCGTCGCCAATCAGGGAGAGCGGGCGATCGATGCGAATGGTTGGCTCGCGATATACGCCGGCGCGGACGCGGATCCGACCGCCGGGCGCAACGCGGCGAATTGCGTCGGCGATCGGCGACGGGGCGCCGGACGGCGTGACGACGATCTCGCCGGGCTCCACCTCGGGGGCGTCGCCTCGCTGCGAGCCAGGAATGATGGGTGCGTGGGAGGTGGCCGCAGAGGAGGTCGTCGGGACCGCCAGCTGCCGCGCGAGCACCTGCGCCCACGTCAGCACCTCTCCCTGATAGCGCGCCTGGAGCTCGCCGGGCGTCACGGTCGGCGCGAACGAGGTCAGCGCGCGCCCCATCGGGCTGTGCAGCGAACCACCAAGGACGAACAGCGCCTCTCCGGCCTCGACCATCGACCCGGTTTCATAGTCCGCGACCCAAACGCCCGCCTGCGGTGCGACCGGCTGGGCGGCGACGTAGCCGACCATGCACTCGACGGCGTCGAATGTGAGCAGGCGTCCCGCCGCGGTGCGCACCTCGCCACCGTAGCGCGCATCGGTGATCGCCATGCGGCAGAAGTGGCAGTCATCCTCACCTACCACCAACGGGCGTGGCGCCTTGCCCCCACCACACGCCCCGAACACCAGGAGCGCGAGCGGAACGACGCACGACACCCATCGGCGCACGAGGGACATCGTTCAGGTCGCCAGACCGGGGGCGGTGACTTTCGGGACCGAGGCACCGGTCGCCTGGCGGCGCGGCGCCCGAGCATCGAGGAGGAGCGCCGCGACGCCGAGTCCGAGCGACAGGATTGCCGCAATCCCGCCCGGCCCCGGAAGCGAAGTGGCGGTGAAGTTGAGGAGCTTCTTCGACCCGATCAGCGGCGGCTGGTATGACATGCCGGGGATCTTGATGATCGCGTTCTCCATGTCGAGGTCGTGCCCGTAGTCGTACTCCCACTTCCAGAAGTCCACGAGCCCCACGAGGGAGACGACGAGGTAGAGCGCCACCCACCCCTGCGCGACGCGCCGGCGTCCGATCAGGGCGGCACCCAGGCCAGTTGCGATCAGTGCACCAACGATGAACGGCATCCATCGCAGCTCGGGGATCGCATCGGGCTCGATGCGCTTCATGCCGATATAGTGATTCAGGTTGTTGATGTTGCCGAGGTCGTTCTCCTTCGCTCCGGTGACCGTGTTGATCCAGATCTTCATCCCGATCCCCTCGGGGTACTGGGGCGCCTCAAGGGCCACGTGCCAGAGAGGCGCGACGTACAGGACCACCAGCAGGAGGGCGGCGACGGCAAGTAGCAGGCGCGTGCGAAGCAACAGCATGGGACGTGTTCCTCGGGCAGGGCGTGGAGGGGGGCGCTCGGCGCCCCCCCGTAACTACGCGCTTAATGCGCGCCAAGCCCCTCCCCCCCCGCAGCCCTGGCGACAACGGCCGCCTGCGCCTTCGGGCTATTGGTCGCCGAGAGCGCTACCACCGCACCTTTGGGCGCCACGCGGACATATCCCTGCATCTCCTGGTGCAGCGCGCTGCAGAAGTCTGTGCAGTAGAACGGATAGACGCCGGCATACTTCGCGATCCAGGTGAGCGTGCGCGTCTGACCCGGCATGACGAGCAGTTCGGAATCGCTGTAGGAGCCCATCGCAGCGAAGCCGTGCGGGACGTCCCAGTCCTGCTCCAGGTTGGTGACGTGGAAGAGCACCGTGTCGCCGACCTGTACCCCTTCGATGTTGTCAGGCACGAAGTGCGACCGGATGGCGGTCATCTTCACGTGCACCGTATTGCCAACGCGCGACACGCCAGTCTCCTGTTCGGTGCGGGCCACCATCGGATGCTTGTTCTCGGCGAGCTTGTAGTACTTGAGCTGTCCATCCCGGATCTTGCTCGCTTCAATTGCCTGGGCGTAGTGCGGTTCACCAGTGGTCGGGAAGTCGAGCAGGAGCTTCATCTTGTCGCCGGTGATGTCGTACAGCTGCGCGGACTGCGCGAGCTCGGGGCCGGTCGGGAGATACCGGTCCTTGGTGATCTTGTTGAGGGCGACCGCGTACTTGCCGTACGGCTGTTTCGTGTCGCCCCCCATCACCGAGAGGTGGCCGATCGAGTAGTACGTCGGGATCCGGTCGAGCACCTTGCACCCCGGGAGCGACCACTTCACGATCTCGGAGCTGATGAAGACGGAGCTGTAGACGTTCCCCTTGCCGTCGAACTCGTTATGCAGCGGGCCGAGCCCGGGGTTCTCCACCTCGCAGAACTTCACGGCCTCGTAGTTGATGACCGGGATACCGTACGCTTCTTTCTCGAAGTTCTTGTCGGCGATCGCCTTGAGCATCTTCGAGAACGAGTGCACGGGGATAGACGTCGCGAGCTTGCCACCGGCGACGATGTATTCGCCGGTCGGGTCGACGTCGACGCCGTGCGGTGACTTGGGGGTGGGAAGGTAGTAGACGGTCCCCGGGCAGTCGGACGGGGTGAGCACCTTCACCATCGTCTTCACCTCGGAGCGCGCCGACTGCGTCTCGTCGTCCATCCAGTTGTGGTAGTAGGCGGTCGGCATTTCCTTCGCCTTGCCCTCCGCCACACACTTCTCGGCGTTCTTCCAGTTCACCGCCGCGATGTAGTCCTTGTCGTTCTTCGAAGCGTTGACCTCGAGCTTGGTGCTCGCCTGCTCGGTGTTGTATGAGGTAAAGAAGACCCAGCCATGCGACGGTCCCTTGCCCGGGCGACCGAGGTCGTAGTCGAAGCCGGGGACGAGGATCTGGAAGGCGACGTCCATCTTGCCGAATTCGTCCGCCTTGACGAACGAGAACGTCCCCTTGAACTCGGAGGCAAACTTGTCGAAGCCGACGTCCTTCTGGGGGATCGGGACGGAGAAGCGCGTGGCGCCGATCACGTACTCGGTATTCTCGGTCGTGAACGGTGCGCCGTGGTTACCGCCGGTATTCGGGAGTTCGAGTGTCTCCACCGTCTCGAATTTCCGGAGGTCGATACGGGCGAAGCGCGGCGTGTTGTTCGCGTTGATGAAGAGCCAGCGCCCGTCGTGCAGCCCGTCAGTCATCGAGAGCGACGGATGATGCGCGTCGTCCCATGGGATCTGTCCCCAGGTGGTGTTGAGCATCGCCCGCGTTTCGACATTGTAGCCGTACCCGTTCTCCGGATTCTGCGCGAACACGGGGATCACGCGAAGCAGGCGCCCCGACGGGAGCCCGTAGACGCCGACTTGACCGGAGAATCCGCCGGACGTGAAGAAGTAGAACTCGTCGTAGCTGCCCGGGGCGACGTAGGTGCGCATTGCCGCGTCAGCGACGTTGCCGATGCCGCTGTTCTTGGCCTTTGGAGCGCAGGCGTAGAGGTACGTCACGCTGAGCAGCACCGCGCCGATCGACGCGAGCACCCGTGTCTTCCGCGTGAGGGACATATGAAAGCCTCGGTATGGAGGAGGAAACCGTGTGGGACCGAACAACCCGAGTCCGATGTACCAATAGCTTCGTCTGAGATGCGGGATTGGGCGGTAGGGAAATCCTGTATTCTGCATAGAGGATTTCTGACGACACTGGCAGGGATTCCCCGACGCGCGCCGTCGCGCGCCGGGGCGACACTGGTGGAAGACGCCCGGAATCGATTCCGTCGCGGCGCTTCAGGAGTCGACATGCATCTTACGCGGTTCACCGACAATGCCCTGCGTGCCCTGCTCTTCCTTGCCCTCGAGCCGAACAACGTCCCGACGGTGGGAGAGGTGGCGCGGAAGATGGGCATGTCCGAGGATCACCTGCTTAAGGTCGTGCAGCGCCTGACGCAACTCGGCTACGTGAAGACCATCCGCGGCCGCAACGGAGGAATGCGATTGGCGTGCGCGGCCGAGACGATCGTGGTCGGGGAGGTCGTGCGACACACGGAGGACAACCTGCAGCTCGTCCCCTGCTTCGGGAGCAACGACGACAGCTGCCCGATCGCCTCGGCGTGCGGACTCGCGCCAGCGCTGCACGAGGCGTTGCAGGCATTCCTCGGTGCGCTCGACCGCTACACGGTCGCCGACCTCCTGACCAAGGACGCGGGATTGCGGGCACTCGTCGACGTGACTACGCCCGAATCGGTGGAGAGCCAGCGGCCCTGACGCGTCGGCTGATCCCGGATACGCAGTGCGATCACCGCCAATTTGATGCTTGCGATGTTATCCACGTGCAGGCGCTACATAGTCGCGCGTAGGCGAGTCGTAGCGAAACGCTGCGCCTGCTGGTCGTACGGTGCGAGCCTACCTGGCGCGCGCGCGACCGGCCGGACGCAGCATACGGGCGCGATCCTTCAGCTCGGCCTCGATGCGGCCGCACATCACGTCGCACAAGCGGAAGATGTCCTTATCGGCGAGCGCGTAATACACGTACAGCCCCGCCTTCCGGCGCTTGACGAAACCGAGGGTGTGCAGCTGCGAGAGATGCTTGGAGACGTTCGCCTGCGACAGCTCAGTCGCTTCGACGAGGTCCCCCACCGTCTGCTCCCCGGGCCGCATCGCATTGAGCAGGCGCAACCGGGCCGGGTCGGCGAGCGCCTTGAAGCGCTCCGCGACCAGCGTCAGCAATTCGGCAGACATCGTCTTCGCCATCTCGTCGTCTTCTCCCTCACAGGCGGCTGCCTTCGGACACCCCTCGCGCTGGTTCATAATATAACTACGCAGTAATGTTCAAGGAGCCGGCCGCCCGCAGGGGGCGCCGGCCTGCTGGACGCCTGTCACGGAGGTCAGGATGGTAGAACAGACGACGCGGTATGGTCTCGGGGTCACCGTGGGCCTGCCATATGAAGCCGCCTTGCTGAGGACTCGTGAGGCCCTGGCGCGGGAAGGATTCGGCGTGTTGACCGAGATGGACATTCGCGCCACGCTCAAGCAGAAGCTGGACGTCGACTTCCGGCCGTACGTCATCCTCGGTGCCTGCAACCCGCCGCTTGCGTACCAGGCACTGCAGGCGGAACGCGACATCGGCCTCCTGCTCCCCTGCAACCTGATCGTATATGCAGGCGATACGCCGGGGACGAGCGTGGTCGCCGCGATGGATCCGGTCCAGGCGCTGCAGCTGACCGGTCGAGACGACATCGTCACGCTGGCCGTTGAGGTACGTAAGCGGCTCGAGCGCGTGCTGGCCGACATCGAACGCGAGGCGACTGCCTGACGAGCGCGGACCGACGCGCGGGCCGGTGAACGCACGTGCCGGCCCCGTGCGTCCCTCAGGTGCGGCAGCCAAACAGGCCGAACCGTCCCAGGATCTTCTCCAGGGGACAGAAGTTGGTGAAGCTCGACTGGAGGAGGTTCACTCCCACAAACGCGGTGAAGGCAAACCACCAGGGACTTACCCAGGTGCCTAACGCCAACGAAAGCAGGACGAACACGCCGGCCACGCGACGAATGACGAATTCGGGACACATAGCGAAAGCTCCGAGAAAAGGGAAACCAAGGTGGTTCAGAAGTAATCTTCCATCGGGACGGTCGCGACGTGGAGGTGTTCACCCTCCACCGCCACACGCCGGTAGTCCGCGAGCGCCGAGCGGAGCGCCGCCACGCGTTCGGCAGGCACGACGCTCATGAAGACCGTCGCGGTCCCGGGCCATGCACGGGTTCCCGCGAGGCGCCCGCTCGTCCCCGCACCACGTCCGTTCTCGAACTCCGTGTAGCCCGGGGCATCATGCGCCTCAAGCAGCGCCGAAATGCGGTGCGGCGTCGGGCCGCTGTAGATCAGGAGCAGCAGCTTCATGGGTGTCTCCGGTCCGGCGGTGCATCAGCTCCCAGTACAAGAGCGGCACCACCACCATGGTGAGCATCGTGGCGACGATCGCGCCGAACATCAACGCGACCGCCAACCCCTGGAATATCGGATCGAGCACCATCACCAATCCGCCAATCACCACCGCCGCCGCCGTCAGCGCGATGGGGCGGAACCGCACGCTCCCCGCTTCGAGTACCGCTTCCCGCAGCGTGCGCCCGCGCGCTTCGGCGAGCTGGATGAAGTCCACCAGCAGGATGGAGTTGCGGACGATGATGCCCG
>JBDTUA010000326.1:0-6339 GCA_040007995.1 Gemmatimonadota bacterium
CACCGCGCTTTCCAGGTCCCACGACTCGTGATACGAGTTGTCAAACGACTGGAAATCGACGTAGCCCGCGTCGGGTGTCACCTCGGCAAGCTTCGCCAGCGCCAGCAGGCGCACGCCGCGGAATTCGGCACGCGCATTCCATCCTTCGACGCAGAAGTGGTTCACGCGCTGTGTGATGCTTGGCATTGCCACCAACTCCTCCAGCGAGAGCGTGAGCGGTCGGCGGACCGCGCCTTCGATCTGCAGCCGCCACGCGCCGCGCGCTGCCGGATCCCAGATCGGTACGGTGGGCGAGACGAAGTAGCTGGGGAAGGCCGAGCGCGCGAGCGTTGCATCGTCGGCCACGTAGTCGCGCGCCGAGCTCCTGAAGAGCCATCGCTCCAGCTTTTCGTTTCGTCGCTCCGCGCCGCGCAGGAAGACGGCCGCCGAGCGAGGCCCCTCACTTCCGCATGCGGCCAGGAAGGAGCCGCCCACGCCCGTGCCCAGGGCGCCGAGAAAGAGGCGGCGGTTCATGGAGCGGTCTCCGACACGGAGGGTGGTTGCGCCCGTCGCCACAGAAACGGGCGAGCGTTTCGTACCTCGGGAGACTTTCCCTCGTCGTAGCGCCCGGTGATCATGGACCGCAATGACCACGGATCCACTGCGAAGACCATGATGACATGGCCGAGCGAGAGCAGCACAAGGATCGCCATCGCCACGAAGTGCCAGTACCGCGCCCAGACGTAGCCGCCGAAGATCGTCGTCAGGAGTTGCAGCTGAATGGGCTTCCAGATGGCGAGCCCGGTCAGGATCGACCCGAGAGCGAGCCAGGGGAGGGCGAAGTATGTCCCCTTCTGCAAGGCGTTGTGCTTCCCCTGCTGCGGGTGATCGGGACGGGAGAACAGGTAGAATCGCATCATCTCCCAGCTATCGCGCAGGTCCCCGCGCCGAGGGACCAGGTCACGCCACTCGCCGTGCAGGTAGATGAATGCGACGTAGGCGAAGCCGTTCAGGAAGAGGACCCACATCATCGCGAAGTGCCAGTGTCTCGCGCCGCCCAGCCATCCTCCGAACGTCAGCCAGTTGGGGATCGGATGCCGTCCCGCAGGAAAGCAGCAGAACGTCTCGCCCCGTCTGGCGAACGCGGGGTACGCATTGAAGATGCGAAGTCCGCTCCCGATCATTGCCAGGAGCGCGAACGCATTGATCCAGTGCGTGAGGCGCACGATCCAGTGGTGGCGGGTCACCACCGGCGAGCGGCGGGATTCGCCCTGCGGCTGAGGTACGGCCGCCGGAGTCGCATCGGACATCCAGCCTCCTGGTCGGGCGTGAAGGAGTGTCGCGCGTATGGCGCGTATCGCGCTTGTCTCGCTATCGCACGCATTCGGTGGCTCATAGCCGCTGGCGTGCGGCTACGTACCCTTCTCACGCCCTAAGCGCCAGATGACGACTCGCAGTGCCGCTGGCAGTGCGTCGAGGAGAGATCGCTACCGATGCATCCGACCGCTGCGCGATCGCCACCAAATCGACAACGATCGCTCGCACGCGTCAACATCATCCGGGGGGAGCGTGTCGGCGCTTGACGACCGCCACGATGCTGTCTGCGAGCGCCCGGATCGCCACCTCGGGAGCATCAGCTTCGGCCGTCATCGGTCCCACGGCGCCCAGCACGCGTCCGCCTCGCGTGTCGGTGACCTCGGCGAGCATCTTGAGGGCGCGTCCTTCCCGATAGTAGGCGCCAGTCACGAGCAGGCCGGCGCGCGCATCCGCGACCAGGGCTCGTGTGCTTTGCTTGAGTGCAGAGTCCGAGGCCGGAAGTCGAGGGCGCTGGATGGAGCCTAACGCGACGGTCGCGTTGACGATCTGGAGTGCACTTCCCTGGTTCAACGCGGTGGTGATGAGGTCGCCGGCCAGTGGTCCAAGGCGGGCGAGGGCGCCGTCTCCGGTTTCGTTGGCGAGGTCGGCGACGACGATGCGCTGCGGATCGAGTGAGCTCGTCGTGCGGGCGCGAAGGACGCCGATCGCGCTGCCGATCCCGGCAGGAAGGAGGACCGCAACAACCACCGTGCGCCGGTCGCGCTCACGGATCGTGAGTTCCACACGGGCGTCCCGTGGGCGAACAGGGATGTCGTCAAGCACGGCGCGAAATGCGGCGGCGCCTGGATATCGATCGATCGCCGTCACGCAGGTGGCGCGCGCGATCGCGGTGTCGAGTGCCTGCGGCACGTCGGCGCGGCGCGAGCGTAGCGCGGGGAGCGGATGCGCCAGCCGTTCGGCGATGAGCGCCGGTGCCGTCGCGGCGCGAAATGGAAGCTCCCCGGCGAGCATCTCGTACAGCACCAATCCCAAGGCGAAGACGTCGACGCGTGCGTCGATCGGCGCATCCCCGAGGAGCGCCTCGGGACTCAGGTAATGCAGCGTCCCGACGACCATCCCCGCTATCGTGACGTGCAGGTCGGCGTCCTTCCCCCACAGTCGAGCCACTTGCTCGACGGTGCTGCGCGCCGTGATCGCGTGCATGGGCGAGGTCACACCGAAGTCGGTGAGGACGGCGTGACCCGATTCCACGAGGATATTCTCCGGCTTCACATCGCGGTGCACCCAACCGTTCGTGTGCAAGAACGTCAGAGCCTCGGCGACTTCGCACGCCAGTCGCACCGCGTCGGCGATGGCGAGTGGTCCTTCGTCGATCATCGCTCGCAACGGTCGCCCGTGCGCGACCGGCATCACGGCGAACTGGCGACCGTCCTGCAACGATCCGGAGTCGAACAGGGGGAGGATGTTCGGATGGCGCAACCCGGCGGCGACTCGGATCTCCTGGGTGAACCGTTCCGCCGTGCCGTCCTCGAGCGACGCGGGGCGGAGGACCTTGATGGCCACGTCACGTCCATGGCGTGCATCCCGCGCGCGAAACACGATGGAGTGTCTGCCGCTACCCAGGACATTCGTGATCTGCAGCCCGCGCTCGGCGAAGGCTGGATCGTCTCGCAGTGCGTCGGGCGCGGCGGAATCGTTACTTGCCGACGAGTCCCGTGATTCCACCGGAGATCAGTGCGGCGACATTGGCGAGGACGCGCGGCAGGGCGAGGCCGGCCGGCGTGGCGAGGTAGCGTGGTTCCCAGACGGGATCGAACTTCTCCTTGTAGCGGCGGAGTCCCTGGAAGTTGTAGAAGTGCTCCCCATGCCGGTACAGCAAGCCGCCAAAGCGATGCCAACGCGGCGCGAGTGCATTGCCATCGAGACCGGACAGCGGCGCCATGCCGAGGCTCATGCGCGAGAAGCCGTGCGCGCGCCCCCACTGCATCATCTCGACGAAGAGGTACTCCATCACGCCGTGTGGCGCGTCGCTCACATATCGCATGAGGTCGACCGAGAGTTCGGTGCCGCTCCCGGTCCACAAATTGGCAAACGCGACGATCCGGTCGCCCACGTAGACGAGCGCGTGCGGGAAGCGCGCCAGATAGTCGGGGTCAAACCGACCTAACGAGAAGCCCTTCTCGCGTGTCGCCTTGGCCGACAGCCAGTCGTCCGAGATCACGCGCAGGGTGGGGAGGAGGGCCGGCACTCGCTCGGGGCCGACGATCTCCACCCGTGCGCCGGCGCGCCGCAGGTCGTTGCGGGTGCGCCGGAGTCCCTTGCGCCCGCCGCCCTCGAGCGTGAAGTCGGACAGCGGGACCATCGCTTCCTCGCCCATCTTGAGGAGCGTCAGCCCAAGGTCGATGTAGAGGGGGAGGTGGTGCGCGCTCACCTCGTAGAACACCGGCCAGCCGCCATGGCGGTCGGCGAGCTCGCGGAATCGCCAGGCCAGGTCGTGTTGTTCGGCCACCGGCCCGAACGGATCGCCTAACGACACCCAGCTTCGCCCACTCACGCCGTACATCAGGAAACCCGGCCCATGCTCGGCGAAGAGCAGTTGCTTGTCGCCGAGCAGGGCGAGCGCGGCGGCCGTGTCGTCGATGCCGGGGATTGCCGCCGATACCCTGGCGAGCGCCTCGGGGGTCGCCGACGGGAGCGGGGGGGCGGCCGGACGCAGGAGTCGCATGACGCCGGCGGCCCCGAGCAGCGCCGCCGCCCCGGCACTCGCCCGCAGGAAGCGCGGCGCATCGCCGCGTTCCGCGAAGCGCCACCACAATTCGTTCGAGAACTCCACGTGCTTGAAGGAGAAGAAGCCGACCCACACGCAGACGGCGACGATTACGCCGATGGCGGCGATCCAGTCCGGAGTCAGCGGTTCGGCAAGAAGCGAGCTGCGACGGTAGAAGGCGTTGCGACTGGCGGAAAGAATCGCGAGGACCATCGCGAGTGCCAGCGCTTCCTCATAATCGAGTCCCTTGAGCAGGGAAGCCACGATGCCGACAAGGATCAGTCCACGGGCCAGGTGCCACGCCGCGTCCAGTCGCCGCGTGAGCGCCCATCCGAGGATCACCAGTGCCGCCCCGGCGAGGCTCCCGGCAAAGTGCGAGAGTTCGATCACCCCGAGTGGGAGTACATCGACGAGCAGCGCCACGCGACCGCGCACCGCTGGCGTCGCCCCCGACACGAGCAGGATCACCCCCCCGACGATCGTCATCACCCCGACCGCCACCGGCAGGAGCGGCTCCCCCCACCGCGCATAGGATGCTGCCACGTACGTCGCGCTCCGCGCGAGTCGTCCGCGCTGGCGACGGAATTCCTGCACCGTCAGCAGCAGTATTGCGACCACGAATGGCACGAGGTAGAAGACCACCCGGTACGCCAGCAACGAGCCGAGGAGCGTCTCGGTCGGAATCACGTTGCCCAGCTGCAACACGACCAGCGTCTCGAAGACCCCCACGCCTCCCGGTACGTGGCTGATGATTCCCGCAGTCTGCGCGAGCAGGAAGAAGGCGAGGAAGGCAGGGAACCCGACGCCATGCCCCGCGGGGAGGAGCACGTACAGGACGAGCGCTGCGAGCACCCAGTCGATCGTCGCGACGGCCAACTGTGCGGCAACGAGTCGAGGGGACGGGATGGCGACGTCCATCGGACCCAGTCGCACGATCCGGCCGCGTCGCCAGATGCTCCAGCCGACGTAGAGCGCGGCGAGCGTCAGCGCAGCCACTCCCGTCAGCCGCACGAGCACGACCGGCAGGTGCAATCGGCCGAGACTCTCCGCCGGTTCCGCGAGGCTGGCGATGCCGGTGAGGACGACGATGCCGAAGGTGAAGGTGGCGCCGGCGAACGCCGCGGCACGTGCGATCTCGGGAGTCTCGAGCCCCCAGGCACTCCATAAGCGGACGCGCAGCGAGCCACCGGTGAACGCGGGGAACCCAAGCGTCTGGCTTATGCCGTACGTGATGAGCGACCCGTACGCGATGCGACGGATCGGCAGACGATGCCCTGCGTAGGTAAGCGCGAGGACGTCGTATCCGGGAAGTGCCGCGTACGCGAGGAGCGTGCAACCCAGCGCCAACGCCAGTTGACGACCGGGGACGGCGCGAAACGCCGCCATGATATCGTCATAGCGGAGATGCGCGGCTTCGCCCTCGAGAATGCGAAGGACGGAGACGAACAGGGCGACAACGAGCAGCGGCACCAGCCAGCGACGCCACCGCTCCCACCACCCTCCGACGGTCGACGTGCTCATGGTCAGACGTGACACCGGCTCGGGTATCGACGCAAGATCGTCGCGCTCCCTCTCGCGCAGATTAACGTGGGGGTGCGCAGGCTGTCGAAGCTGCGCGCCAGATTCCTCGCCGCCGAGGCCAGAATTCGGCCGCCGGTCGACACAACAGCTCTCACGACGGGAGGGCGTCGTTGACGCGGATCGAGACTGATGGCCAAGTTGTTTCGTCTCCTTCCGAGGAACCCGCGCGACATGCGCCACGCTTCACTCGTAGCTCGGGCCCCGCGTCGCGCCTCGCGCCGTCCCTCGCGCACCGCGCTTCAACGCTCGGCGCTTGGTGCCATCGTCGCCCTGCTCGCGCTCGGGATCCCGCTCGCCGGCGATGCGCAGGTTGCTGCCAGCGCTCCTCCCGCGGCGACGCCGGTGGAGGTGGTTCGTGATGGCAACCGTCTCGTGCTGCGTTACGACGGGGAGATGATGGCCGAGGGACAGTGGGACACCCTCGACGCGCGAGTCGCCTTTCAACAGTTGGTCGACTCGTCGGATGGTCGCATCACTCAGGTGCTCAAGTGGACGACTTTCGGGGGACCGATCCGGCTTTCGCTCCGCATCAATGCCAGCGACGAGGCATTCCCCGTTCAGGCCGAGCCTCTGCCGCGCGGGATCGCGATCGTTCGTCATGCGGTGGGCCTGAGCACGTCACGACTCAATCGCGGCGTGTATGACCGGCCCGGAGTCCTCCCCGTGAAACGCAGACCGCTGATGCTCGGCGGCGT
>JBDTUA010000327.1:0-6308 GCA_040007995.1 Gemmatimonadota bacterium
CACGAGGCCGAGCTGCTCGCCGTCGCGAAGGCCTACCAGGACGCTGCCGGGTGGCACCAGAGGCATCCGGTGCTCTGACGCTCCTCCGAGTTCAGCTATCACGGGTGCCCATCGCCGCCGGGATCCCGATGCCGTTGACGAGCACGACGGCCGTCCCTTCACCGGTGACCAGCATATGGGCCTTCCCTTCAACCGCCGGCGCGCTTGCGAAGAGCTTCAGCGTCCGTTGGGGACCTCGAGCGACGGGCGGGCCGTTCGGCGAACTGTGGGGGCATTCTTCCACGGCCCCGAGTGGTTTTCCGCTTCTGAGCGCCTCGAACGCACCATCGGCAGGGTCGGCGAGGCTCAAACGCTGAGCGCGCTCGTCCGGAGTGCAACGCTGGACCATAGAGCCGAGCCTCTTCCATCGGCTTCTAGCGGTGCAAAGCCGGAATCGGTAGACTAGTAGAGCGTCAGCAACATCTACTGGTCGCATTCGTCGCGCGTTGCGTCCGGGGTGGCGCTGTGGTTCGTCGCTCCCGTTGCGCTGCTGCGCACGCTCCCTCGCCTCGTCAGCCCGGCGCGTCACGCGCCTTGGTGGTTACCAAGTTCGATTTCGGTCCAGTCGATATCCCAATGAGCGCAGGCCAGTCACGAGTCCATCCGTTCGCCGACACGGAACTCCCGCTGGTTGGACGACGTGCCTTGCTTGGCACATTGCGCCTGGCGCTGGACGACGTGATCGACGGTCGCGGCCAGTGCATCTTTCTGGCGGGCGAGAGTGGAATCGGGAAGACGCGCCTCGTGCGCCTGCTTGCCCGCGAGGCCGTGCGGCGCGAGGTGATGGTCGCCGTCGGTGGTGCGTACGCGGCCGAAACGGGGATGCCGTACGGGATGATCTCCGACGCCCTCGTTCCCGCCCTCAAGCAGCTGCCTGCGGGGGCCCTGTCGGTCCTTGCCCGCGGCGCCGAACGCGAACTCGGGACGCTCCTGCGCGGACTGGGACTGGGTGCCAATTCGGAGGATCCTTCGGCGAACCGAGATGAAGACCGCAAGACGCGACTCCTTTGGAACTTCGCCCAGTTCCTCACTCGTCTCGCGGTGCGCCAGCCGCTCCTGCTCGTACTCGAGAATGCGCAGTGGAGCGACCCGTCGTCGATGGAACTCGTCCACTTCCTGGCGCGACAGCTCCGGCAATCACGCGTGCTGTTGATCGTCACTTACGCGAACGACGAGCAAGAGCTCCCGAGTGCGTTGCGTACCGCTGAGCGCTCACTGCTCTCTCGCGGCGATGCGGTCGTGCGCTCCCTCGAACCACTCACCCGCTTTGACGTTCTCGAGCTTCTGCATCAACTCTTCGGGCTCACGGGAGATGCAGCGGCGCGACTGGGAGAACGGATACAGGAACGCTCGCGTGGCAACCCACTGTTCGTCGATCAGCTCATTCGCCACCTCGTGGAGTCCGGACGTATCTGGCAGGAGGGTGAGAAATGGACGGTCGCCGACTTCGACGACGTCGGGCTTCCGGCGACCATCCGCGAAGCGCTGCAGGGGCGACTCGCGGAGTTGGACACGGGTCCTCGGCGGCTGGCCGAGGTGGCTGCTGTCATCGGAGGGCGCGCAACGCTCCCCTTGCTGCAGGCCGTGGCGACACTCGATGCGCAGAGCTTCGCCGATGCCGTTGATGGGCTCTGTGCCCGGCGAGTGCTGCGCGAGATCGCCGAGGGTGACGTCCCTCACTATGAGTTCATTCACCCCCTGCTGCAGCTAACGGTGCTCGCCGGACTCACGGCCGCACGACGGCAGGCGTTACATCTGTCGACAGCGCAGGCGCTGGAGAAAGCGCTCGGCGACGCCGCGCTCACCCAAGCGGCGGAGATCGCCCGTCATCTCGTCGAGGGGCGCGCGATCGGTGGCGATGCCCGCACCCTGCGGTACATGATCGCGGCCGGACGCGAAGCGCTCGACCGCCACGCCGATGTGGAGGCGACCCGCTTCCTCCGCGACGCGGTCGCGCTCTGCGAAGGGATGACGGAGAGCGCGCGCGACGCGATGGAGCACCGCACGCTGCTGGAGGATCTCGCGCGCGCGCTCCAGCGCACGGGCGATCGGGAAGGAGCCATCGCGCACTGGCTCCGCGCGCTCGCCATGGCCGACGCGGTCGGCGATACGCTCGCACGCGCGCGTCTGCTTCGGCGTGTTGGGCTCGCGATCGCCTTCGATGGCCGCCCGGCCGAGGGACTGCGATACCTGGACGACGCCGACGAGGCGGCGCTCGCGATCGATCGGATCGATCTCGCCGTGCACACGCGCGTCGCCAAGGGCATGCTGCTGCAGGCGCTGGGACGGGTCGACGAGGCCAAGGCTGTCGTCGAAGCCGCCCTCCCTATTGCCGACCGAAGTGCAGATCACGCACTACAGGCCCGGGTGCGACGGGCGCTCACGCAGCTGCATGGCTGGACCTGTCCGCCCGCCGTGGCACGGGAGCACGGGCACGCGGCGCACGCCCATGCCCTGGCGAGTGGTGATCGATCGCTCACCTGGTCGACACACTGGGCATTGGCCGTGCTTGAAGGGCTCGCCGGTAACGCGGACGCCGTCGCGACGCACCTGCGACAGGCCGAGCAGTTGGCGCTTGAACTCCGCTCGCCGCTCATGCAGGTGCAAACCGCGGAAATCGCGATCGAACACGCCTCGGGGATCGGGGCCTGGAACGAGGGGATCGCCCTCGCTGAACGCTCGATTCCCATCGCCCGCGCGATCGTCGCGGCCACACTGCTCCCGCGCTTGCTGGTGTGGACTGGGCTCATCCGACTCGCGCGCGATGAACTGGAGGCGGGCCGGTTGCTCATGGAGGAGGCGTGGCTCCTCTCGCGGGCCGATGATGTGGACCGCGCGACCCGCGAGGGACGCACCCCGATGACCGGCGAGATCCACACCGCCATTCTCGCACACACCGGCATGGCGGCCTACTGGCTCTCGGTTGGGGAATGCCAACGAGCGCTCGATGTCGGTCAGCGTGGGCTCGCGATCGCGGATCGCTATGGGTATGTGATCTGGACGATTCATCGGCTCTTGCCGATCGTCATGGAGGCCGGGCTTTGGCTCCAGCAGTATGTCCTCGTTCGACAGATGACCGAACGACTTCGCGATCAATCTCGGCTGCTATCGCATCGACTCGGCATGGCGTGGGCGGCGGCCGCCGAAGCGTTACGACTTCGATTTGAAGAGCAGAATCCTGCTGCGGTTCCCGCGTTGCTCGCCGCCGCCGAGGAGTTGGAAGCGATTTCGTTTCCCTTCCACGCGGCGCGCGTGCGACGGAATGCGGCGCAAGTCATGCTGGCCGACGGCGATCTGGATGGTGCCGCGCGCGAGCTTCGACTGGCGCACGATGTCTTCGCGCGTCTCGGGGCCGGCAGCGAGCTGCGCGGAACGCGGAGCGAGATGCGATCGCTGGGGCTTCGCTTGCCGCCCCAGCACCCGGGCGAGGGCGCGCACTCGTTGACTGGACGGGAGCTCGATATCGCCCGCCTCGCCGCCGAGCGCTTGACCAACAAGGAGATTGCCGCCCGGCTCGACATCTCCTCGCGCACGGTGAGCACCCACCTGTCCAACATGTTTGAAAAGCTTGGCGTCGCCTCGCGCGCGGCGCTGGTCGATCAGCTGCGCCTGCACCCGGGTCTCACGCTCGACGGGTAGGACGCCTGCCAGTCGGTCCGGACACGCCCGCGGCCGGCCGCCCGACTCGGGCGACCGACCGGGGGTGATCAGCGCCTAACGGGAGGCGATGAACGGCGTCCCGTCGGGGAGGTGAAGGTTGTACCGGGCGTTGAGTGCTTGCGCGGCGGCTCGAGCCAGGATTGCGGATCCGGCGGCGCTCGGATGAATTCCGTCGAGCGTGATGTACGGGCCGTAGGGCTGCATGGAGGTCATCAGCTGCACCGCGCTGAATGTCGGCTTGAGGCCAGGGAGGCCGTAGAGCTCTTCGAGGGCGAAGTACGCCAGCCGATGGTGGTCCGCGACCGACCGGATGAACGACGTCATTTGTGCCAGCGTCTGGTTCACGATCCCCGCCTCGGCCGGCGTCAGGACGTAGTCCTGCACGCCGGTTCCACCGTCGGCGCACGAGAAGACGAACGGCGGAAGGTTCTGGGCGCGGTTGGTCAATCCGATCGAGACGGCTGTCGGAATGCGCACCGGGACGAAGATCAGGTTCTGGCTCCCGTCACAATCGCTCGACACCATCACGTTGAACGCCCCGAGCATGGTGGGCGCATCGGCGAAGATCTCGGCACCGCGCCGGAAGCTCGGGAAGCTGGCGGCGTCCTTGATCAGTCCGACCACCACGGCGCGCGGCGTATTCATGACCACCGTGTCGACCAGCGCGCGGTAGAGCGGCATCCACGCGTTGGGCGGGTAGATGGAGACGCCAACGATGGCGATCCCGCTGCGCGCGCCGAGGACTTCGTTGGCCCCGAATTCGACCGAGATCAGGCGCGGCTTCTGGCGCAGTGCGGCGTGCAATTGGGTCGTCGCTGGGGGGAGGATGCGCGAGTACAAGCGCTGCCCGAACAGGCTCGGGACCGTTTCCGGTGTGCGATAGAGTGCGTCGAACGTCGTCGCGCCGGCGATCGCGACGTTTCTCGTCGGTAGGTCAATTCCGGGAAGGAGTGGTGCGCAGCTGAGTTGGTCGTCGGGCGTGGTCACCGGCTCCCCGGAAATCCGCTTGCCGCTCGCCAGTGGCGCGGCAAATGGCGCCTTGCAGCCGAAACCACTGATCAACGGAAGCTCGAAGGTAGTCCCCGAGAGCGCAGCAAGCTGGGCGGGCCATCCCTCGCGTTGGGAGGCCGCGGTGGCACCCTCGGACTGCCAGCCCATCGAGATGCTGGTTCCCATGGCGACATACCTCTTGAGCGGACTGTTCGCCTCGCTTTGCGCGGTGGCCGGCAAGAGCGTCGGCGTTGAGGCGGTGGGGCTGTCCGCGCACGCCGCCAAGGCGATGAGCGAAGCTCCCAAGGTGATGCTGCGCAGCTGGGTCATGGGTTGTCTCCTTACGGTTGATGGCGCTCGGAATGAACGCACGGCAACGGTAGGAGAGACAAGGTGCACACGCAGCAGGATATTTGACGTAGGTGACGTCGGCCGATGACGTATATGCGCCCGGCAAGCTACGCAGGTGCCTCGGCTATTCCCGCTCTGAATTCGTCGACGAAGGTGCCGAGCAGCAGGCATCGCTCCGATCAGCAGCAATTCACGGCACCCGTGACGCCGTCACATCGGCAGAGATCAACCGTGAGTGCAGGCAGAGCGTGTCGCCCGCGTCGTCGCAGTACCAACCGAGGCGGTTGATGGGACGCAGCATTCGTCCGGATGACGAGGACATGGTGTACCTGTCTGCGGCTCGCGACCTCTGGAATGCGACCGCCGATCGCGGAAGCGATCGCACTTGCGATGGGGAGCACTCCTGGGCGAACGTACTCCACGCCCTCGGCGCGCGTTCCGTTCCGTGCGTGCTCATCGCCACTCTCGAGCACGCCACGGAGCTCGGCCTCTCTCCCTGCGATGATGGTCGCGCCGTCGACACACAGCATCTCGCGTGCCCTCCTGCTGTCCGCGACATCTTGAACGCTGCGCGACAGATTGTGGGCTACTGCACAAAGCGCATAGGCCAGAGAGAGCACGCCGAGCTACTCGCTCACTCTGTGAGACAGCCTACGAAGCTGCAGCAGGAGTTTCCCTTCGAACGAATGAGTCCGCAAGTCGAAGCAGCCCCTGCCGTTCGGTGACGCCGCTCCCTTCGTGCCTTGATTGTGCGTCCGCGAACATGCACGATTGTCTTCGCACGTTGGCGTGCACGTTGCCTGAATCGTCAGCGTCGTACGGTCACGGCGTCTTCCCAGCCAGCGCGTTGCACGTGTCTCCCCTCTCACTAAACGCACCATGCAGATCATCGAACAGCTCCTCGGCGTCGCTCCCGACGGCGGGAACGGGAGTCTTGAAGTCGCGCTCGCCGTGTTGCTGACGGCGGTCGTGGTGGTCGGTGCGGTGCGACGTCGATGGAATCGGCGCGCGTAGCACGCCGCACCACCCCGGGGCACGCAGGCCCTCCGGTCCGCTATGTCACGAGAAACCAGCTCTCGAAGACGCCGCCCGGCAGGATGAGTCCTTGCGTCCCAAGGAGCGGGGCCATCGAGGCCGAGAACTGCTTCTTGTTGGCGTCGAACAGCGCCCCGCAGTGCAGGCGGATGAGGATCCGCCCCGGTTGAAGCGCCACCTTGAGTTCCCCGGCCGTCGACACCGAGGTCCAGGAGATCGTCTGTGGCGTGATG
>JBDTUA010000328.1:0-6307 GCA_040007995.1 Gemmatimonadota bacterium
CATCCTCACGGTGACGCCGCATATCACCAACAACCGGCAGATCCGGATGACGATGGAGGCCGAGCAGTCGGACCTGAACATCGTCGGTGGTGACCTCGGATTCATCATCAACAAGCGCAACGCCAAGACGCAGTTGCTCGTGAACAACGGCGAGACGGCGGTCATCGGCGGGTTGACACAGACGCAGATCACCAAGAACAAGTCCGGGATTCCGTTCCTGTCCGACCTCCCGTTCATCGGGCGCCTCTTCTCGCAGACCGAAACGCGCAATGAGAAGAAGGACCTGCTGATCCTCATGACACCGCACATCATCGACGAGGGCGATCCGATCCGCCCACCCGATGGCAGCGGCAAGTAACTCACCCGGAGCCCAACCGATGAAGAACATGATTCGTCGCGTCGCCCCGGCGCTGCTCACGGCCCTGGTGGCCGCGGGTTGCGGCAGCACGGAGGTCGCGTCCACTTCGGCGGACAAGATCCTCCCCCGGCTGACCGTCGCGATTGAGAGCAAAGTGGGATCGGGCGGCGTCGACTCGGTGTCGCTGCGCCTCCCGCTCCAGGTGGCCGTAGATGCGAGCGACAACGCCGCCCTCCAGTGGGTCGTCACCCGCGTCTTCGCGGACTCAACCCTTGTGGGGCGCGATTCGACCGCCTTCGCCGTCGCCAGCAACACTTTCACCAAGACATTGAAGATCGCGCTCTCCGGCGTCCGCGCCGGTCAGCGCATCACCGTGCGAACCGTCGCCTCCGATGGTGCGGGCAACTCCGCGTCGGGTGAGGCGTCGGCGATCGCCTTCGATCCGAACGTGCCGCAGGTGGCCTTCGTGCAACCGCAGCCGAACGTGATCGTCGGTGGTACGTACAGCTTCGATGTCGGTCTCGTCGACACGACCGGCATCACCAAGGTAGGCTATCGCGCGACGGCGCCGGGCTTCTCCAAGGCCGACTCGACGCTCTTCCCGATTCCGTACCCGAAGAGCGATTCCGTCACGTACGCCTTCCAGGTGCCGGCCGGCATTGCGGCCGGAGCCACGATCACGATCACGCCGTTCGCGGAAAATCGCGATGCGCTGCGTGGGACCGGCGAACCGGTGTTGGTGCGCGTCGTCGCTGGCGGCCCCGACCTGCTGCCGCCGGTGGTCTACCAGACGGTTGCGCCCCGACTCGAGTCCCCGGATTCGATCGACATCTCGGCGCGCGACGCCGATGGTCTCGTGCGCATCGTCGGATTCATCGCCAAGGACATCACCGGAAGCATCGTCTACCGGGCGGCCGACACGCTCTCGACGCCTGCGCAGCAGGTCACGCGGCGGACCGTCTGGGGTGCACCGATTGCGCTACGTGGCCGGGCCCTCTTCATCACCGCCTACGCCACCGACGTCGCAGGTCGCACGGGCTATGCCGTGCCGACCGGCGCCACGATCGCGGTCACGAGTGACACACTCGCCAAGCGCGACGCCACCGTCTACGCGTACGGGCTCACCTATGCGCTGCCCGAAGGGAGCCTCGGTGCCGACATCACGGTCGACACCGCGCGCACCCGGGTCTTCATCTCGAACCTGACCAAGAACCAGGTCGAGGCGTTCAGCTACTCCACGACGTTGCAGCAGCTGCCGGCCATCGCCGTCGGTGCCCAGCCGTGGGGCATGATGATCGACAACTCCAACTCGCTCCTGCTGGTTGCCAACTCCGCGGGAACGAACATCTCGAAGGTCTCGCTCATCGACCGGCTCGAGTTCGGGCGCGTCAAGACGTCGAATGAGTACATCTACGACGTGACGTACACGAAGGACGAGACCAGCGGCGGCTTCAAGTTCAAGGTCCCGCCGCCGACCGACTACTCTGACCGTCCGCAGTTCATCGCCCAGTCGGCGTCCGGCGCACTCTATTACTCCACGCGCCCGACCTCGACGGCGACCCCCGGCACGCTGCGTCGCATCGACAACTTCCTCGATGCGCGCGCCGAGCCGCGCCAGATCTGGCAGTATGGCGCGTACCTGAAGGGGCACTACGTCATCATCAACGCCGACTTCGTCGACGTGATCGAGGGGCAGAGTGGTGTCCCGGACAAGATCGTGATCTGCGAACACACGCCCGGGCAGAACCCCGACACGGCTGTCTGTGTCAATTCCGGGACGATCGAGGCGGCGGTGGCCTCGCTGCGCGCGAATCCGATCAATGGCAACCTCGAGGCGATCAAGGACCTCGACGTGGCGTCGCTTTCCCTTCCCGACACTAACTTCGTCGCGGTGGGCGGTGACCGACGCCGCGTCGCCTTCGGCGAGGGGAACACCCCGAGCCGGTCCGGTCGCGTCCTCCTGGTCTACGACCCCAGCGGCACGCCAGCCAACGGCGCGCAGTATTCGGCGCCGATCGAGGTCGCTGACTTGACCAACAATGCGTCGGACAAGGTCTACGGGCTCGACATCAACCAGAACAGCTCGAATATCGGCGTGCACGGCGTGGAGACCTTCTTCGCCGACTCGTCGCTGCGGTTGCAGGGGAAGTTCGCCACTTTCAGCACCGGGGCGGGCATCGCCTTCCACCCGAAGAACATCAACGAGAACACCGCAGACTCCACCGCGCGTGTCGTCTTCGTAGCCTCGGGTGACAAGTCGATCCAGATCCTCGACTCGTACAGTTACCGACTGCGTGGGCGCATCCCGATCCGCGAGGTCCTGTACGGCCCGCTTCGCGCCTCCGTCCCGACGCCAGCCGAGCGCTCCGCCGATCCGACCTTGGTCGTCAAGCTGTTCGGCTTGACCAAAGAAGGGGTGGTGGTCATCGATGTTCGCTCGGGAGATATCGACAACGTGCCACGATGAAGTCTGAGTCGGCGCCCCGACGGCTGTAGCGCGGTGGTGTCACAGTCCTCTACAATTCGCGAGCCCGGCCTCCACTGGCCGGGCTCGCGCTTTTTTCGGGGATCACGATGCTACGCTTCACCACAGCGGGAGAATCGCACGGACCGGCGCTCGTCTCGATCATCGAGGGGCTTCCGGCGGGGCTGCCGCTCACCGCGTCCGATATCAACGCCGACCTCGCGCGCCGTCAGCAGGGCTACGGCCGCGGACGTCGTATGCAGATCGAGCGTGACGAGGTCGAATTTCTCTCGGGGGTGCGCGCTGGTGCGACGCTCGGAGGACCGATCGCGATGCTGATCCGCAATCGTGACTGGAAAAACTGGCAGGAGATCATGGATCCAGCGCCGCGTCCAGAGGACGAAGGCGAGGGACGCAAGCGCGTCGTGACGCGGCCGCGGCCCGGGCACGCCGACCTGGCCGGACTCCTGAAGTATGATCGCGACGATGCCCGCGACATTCTCGAACGCGCATCCGCTCGCGAGACGACCGCTCGCGTTGCGGCCGGCGCCGCATGCCGTCGACTGCTCGACGCGTTCGGTGTGCGCGTCGGAAGTCACCTCGTCCACCTCGGCGGCATCGACGCCTCGATCCCCGATCTCCTTCCCGAGGATCTCAACGCAGCCGTCGATACGTCGCCCCTTCGCACGCTCGATGCCGCCGCCGAGTCGCGCATGATCGCGCTCATCGACGAGGCGAAGCGCTCCGGCAACACGCTCGGCGGAATCTGCGAGGTGGTCGTGCGCGGGCTGCCAGTCGGGCTGGGTTCCCACGTGTCATGGGATCGAAAGCTCGACGGCCGCATCGCTGCCGCGGCGATGTCGATCCCTGCGGTGAAGGGGGTCGAGATCGGACTCGGATTCGAGGCAGCCCGCCGAACCGGCGCACAGGTGCATGATGAACTGGACGCCGCCGCAGGGCGAACGCTCGCCGGCAACGTGCAACGACGGACCAATCGTGCCGGAGGCTTGGAGGGTGGGATCACCACGGGCGAGCCGCTGGTGGTGCGCGTCGCGATGAAGCCGATCGCCACGCTCATGCGTCCGCTGGGAACGATCGACATCCCGACCGGCGACGCCGCCTCCGCGGTCGCGGAGCGATCGGATGTCACCGCGGTCCCGGCCATGGGGGTCATAGCCGAGGCGATGGTCGCATTCGTCTTGGCGCAGGCGTGGATGGAAAAGTTCGGCGGCGATTCGCTCGGCGAGACCCGGCGAAACGTCGAAGGCTATCTCGCGCGCGTGGCCCAGCGCGTAGGCAGCGGACGTCTGGCCGACGGCGCGGGAGTGGCCGTGGGTACGGTGACCCGCGGAAGTCGTGACTGACCGTCAGGACGCGGTCGCCGGCCTCGGCGCACACCTCATCCTGGTCGGGCTCCCCGGCGCCGGGAAGTCGACGCTCGGACCGCTGGTGGCCCGGAAGTTGGCGGTACCATTCGTCGACCTCGACGTCGAGATTGAGCGCGCCGCAGGGGAGAGCGTCGCAACGATCTTTGCCCGGGGAGGCGAATCCGCCTTTCGCCGCTGGGAGCACGAGCAAACGGAGCGGTTGCGGTCGGCGACATCGAGCATCGTCGCTCCCGGGGGTGGATGGATCACTCAACCCGACGTGGTCGCCCTGCTCCGACCGCCCTCGCGAATCGTATATCTCCGGGTGTTGCCGGCTACTGCGCTGGCGCGCATGGGGAACGAAGTGAGGTCTCGGCCTCTACTTAGCGGGAAGGATCCGCTGTCCGTTCTGGCATCCTTGGATCTCAAAAGGGGTGATGTGTACCGCACGGCGGACGCAGTACTCGACACCGAAACTCTTACATTGCAAGAACTTGTCTCTCGAACTACCGCGCTTGCCTCGTCTTGGGACGTGGCGGTAGGTTAGGCCATGGACGAACGATGGGCGCACCTCCTGTCGCAGCTCCGCGAGCGCTTTCCGGCGGACGCCGACGTGACTGACGTCGAGGCGTTTCTGTCCTCGGAAGGGTACGATCGGCGTGAAATTGGCGAGATCGTTTCCGTCTGGGCCGCCGATCTTTCCCCCGAACGCCCCGCGCGCTCGTCCTCGAGCCAGACGTCGATGCCATTCCGAGTGCTGGGACCGCACGAACGCGGGCGTTTTTCCACGGAGGCGTGGGGGCATCTGCTCGCGATGGCCAGTGCAGGTCTCATGAACGGCGCGGAACTCGAGGGTGTGATCGAGCGTGCCTTGTCCCAGGTCGACGGGCGCATCGCCCTCGACGATCTCCGATCGCTCATGGAATCGGGGGGCTACGACGACTTCGGTCCGCCCCCAGATCACGTGACCATACATTGAAACATGCCAGTCAAGAAGAAAGCTGACGACGAGCACGAGAGCGACACGACGCGACGGGTTGCCGGTCGCGGAGGTGCCGCGCGTCCGGCGGCGAAGAAGAAGAAGCCCACGAAGCGGTCCGCGGCTAAGTCGGCGGTGGCGGGTGCCGGCAAGAGCGCGAAGAAAAAGACTGCTGCGAAGAAGTCGACCGCGACCGCCAAGGGACGTGTCAAGACGGCCTCGAAGCGGGTAGCGGAGGTGGAGGAGGAGCCGCTGCCGGGAACGTCGGCGCTCGTGATCGTGGAGTCGCCGGCCAAGGCGAAAACAATCGGTAAGTATCTCGGGCGCGGCTATCGCGTCCGGGCGACCGTCGGTCACGTCCGCGACCTGCCGGAGAAGAAGCTCGGAATCGACGTCGACAATGGGTTTGAGCCCGAGTACGTCACGATCGCCGGGAAGGAAAAGACGCTCGCCGACCTGAAGGCGGCGGCGCGCGAGTCGACGACTGTGTTCATCGCGACCGACCCTGATCGCGAGGGCGAAGCGATCGGCTGGCACGTGGCCCAGCAGATCCGGCGAAAAGGCGGCGCGCCCATCCGGCGCATCCTGTTTCACGAGATCACCAAGGACGCAGTGCGCGCGGCGATGGACCGACCGCGCGACATCGATCAGAAGCTTGTGGACGCGCAGCAGGCGCGGCGCATCCTCGACCGGCTGGTGGGTTACAAGGCGTCCCCGCTGCTCTGGAAGACCGTGAAGAAGGGGTTGTCGGCGGGACGGGTGCAGACCGTCGCGCTCCGCATGATCGTCGAGCGCGAACGCGAAATCCGCGCATTCCGCGCCCAGGAATACTGGTCGGTCGCCGCGCAGCTCCAGACGGGAACGCAGTCGTTCAACGCCAAGCTGCACTCGATCGACACCAAGAAGATCGAGATCCCGAACGCCGAAATGGCGACCGGGATCGTCGACGAAGTCACGCGCGCCGCCGCTCGCCTCGCGGAGGGATTGCGCGCACCCGATGCTGGTGCGTTAGGCGTCTTTCCCGTCACCGACGTCAAGCGACGGGAGCGCCGGAAGAATCCTGCGGCCCCGTTCACGACGTCCACGCTGCAGCAGGAAGCGGCGAAGAAGCTCGGCTTCGGCTCCAAGCGGACGATGCG
>JBDTUA010000329.1:0-6281 GCA_040007995.1 Gemmatimonadota bacterium
TCTCCACACACGCCAGGCGAGAATCGACGCCCTCTCCCCTGCCGCCGAGTCCTAGCGCAGTCTTCTCGTCTTCTCGTCTTCCCGTCTTCTCATGCGCTTCACTGATAGACGCGTCTTCGTCGGCCCGAGCATCTACGCCCTCTTCCCGGTCATACGCCTCGAGCTCGACCTCGGGGCGCTGGAAGCGTGGCCCACGATGCGACTTGGACGTGGCTTTGTGGAAACGCTGATCGAGCGGCTCCCGGGATTGCGCGAGCACGGCTGTTCGTACGGTGAGCCGGGGGGATTCATCCGTCGCATGACCGAGGATGAGGGGACGTGGCTCGGTCACGTGCTTGAGCACGTCGCGATCGAGCTGCAGAACATCGCCGGCGAGGACGTGTCGTTCGGCAAGACGCGCTCGATTGACGATCGCCCCGGCTTCTACGATGTCGTCTTCGAGTACGAGCAGGCGGAGGTCGGCAACGAAGCCGCCGACCTGGCGCTCGCCCTGCTGCACTCGCTCCTCCCCGAGGAGCTGCGTCCGGAAACGTTCGAGGCGGCCTGGAGCTGGGAGAGTGCGCGCGACGAGTACATCCGCTACGCACAGCGGCGCGCGCTCGGCCCCTCGACCGCGTCGATCGTGCACGAGGCGGCCCGGCGTGGCATTCCCTGGATCCGGCTCAATCAGGCCTCGCTCATCCAGCTGGGCTACGGCAAGCACCAGCGGCGCATCCAGGCGACCGTCACGTCGAACACGTCGCACATCGCCGTCGAGCTGGCGTCGGACAAGGAAGAGACCAACAAGATCCTGCTATCGTTAGGTCTCCCGGTCCCGCAGCAGCGCCTCGTCCAGAGCGCAGACAGTGCGGTGCAGGCGGCGCGGCGCATCGGGTATCCGGTGGTGGTGAAGCCCTACAACGGAAACCATGGGCGCGGCGTCTCCATCCATCTGTTGGACGAGGGCGCGGTGCGCATCGCCTTCGAGAAGGCACGCGAACACTCGCGCTCGGTGATCGTCGAGACGTTCATCAGCGGCGCCGATCACCGCATGCTGGTCGTCAACGGCGAACTGGTCGCTGCGTCGAAGCGACTTCCCGGACATGTGGTCGGCGACGGCGTGCGCACCATCGCGGCTCTCGTGGCGGAGGTCAACACCGACCCGCGTCGCGGCATCGGACACGCGAAGGTCCTCACGCGCATCGAGCTCGACCACGAGGCGCAGCGGTTGATGGAGACCAGGGGCTACGATGCCGATTCGGTCCCGGCCGCAGGCGACGTCGTCATGTTGCGCCTGACGGCCAACCTCTCGACCGGGGGGACGGCCGCCGACGTGACCGACACTGTCCATCCCGACAACGTCGAGATGGCGGTGCGGGCGATCAAGGCGATCGGGCTCGACGTCGGCGGCGTCGATTTTCTCTCGCCCGACATCACCCAATCGTACAAGGACATCGGCGGCGCCATCTGCGAAGTCAACGCCGCCCCCGGCTACCGCATGCACATGGCGCCAAGCGAGGGAAAGTCGCGCGACGTGGCCGGGAAGACGGTGGACATGCTCTTCCCGCCGGGGAGTCCGAGCTGGATCCCCATCGCTGCCGTCACCGGCACCAACGGCAAGACGACCACCGCCCGCATGCTCGCCCACATTCACAAGCTCGCGGGTCGCATCGTCGGGCTGACCACCACCGATGGCGTGTATGTCGACGGACAGCGCACGGTACAGGGCGACATGACTGGGCCGGTGGCCACGCGCATGGTCCTCAGCGATCCGTCGGTCGAGGTCGCCGTGCTGGAGGTGGCGCGCGGTGGCCTGCTGCGCGCGGGGATGGGCGTGCGCCACATCGATGTAGGCGCGGTGCTCAACGTGCAGAGCGACCACCTCGGCCTGCGCGGGATCAATACGCTCGACGAACTCGCCGAGGTCAAGCGCATCATCGCCGAGGTCGCGCGCGACACCGCCGTCCTCAATGCCGACGATCCGCGCGTACTGCGCATGGCCGCGTACACCGAGGCCAAGTTCGTCTGCTACGTGACGATCAACCCGCAGCACGAACTCGTGCGCGAGCACATCCGCGCCGGTGGACGGGCGATCGCGCTCGAGGCGGGGATCAACGGACAGATGATCACCATCTATGATCGCGGCGCGCATATCCCGCTCCTCTGGACGCACCTGATCCCGGCCACGATGGAGGGGAAGGCGACCTTCAACGTGCAGAATGCCATGTTCGCCGCCGCGATGGCCTTCTCGATGGGGGTCCGTCTCGAGGACATCCGCAACGGCCTGCGCACCTTCCACAGCACCTTCTATCAAGCCCCCGGGCGGCTCAATGTCTTCGACGAGCACCCCTTCAAGGTGATCATGGACTACGGCCACAACGCCGCGGCGGTCGACTCGGTCTGCCAACTGGCGCGACGGCTCGACGTAAAGGGACGCCGCATCTGCGTCGTCGCCGGTCCGGGCGATCGTCGCGACGCCGACATCATCGAGATCGGCGAGGCGGCGGCGCGGGGGAACTTCGATCACTACATCTGCCGCCGCGACGACGACCTGCGCGGACGGGAGGGCGACGAAGTCCCGCGCATGATGCGCGACACGCTGCTCGCCGCGGGCATTCCCGCCGAGCGCATCTCACTCATCCCCGACGAGCAGGAAGCGATCGATGCGGCGCTGCGCATGGCCCGCATCAACGACCTGGTCCTCCTCTTCGCCGACGCGCTCGCGCGCGGCTGGAAGCAGGTGGTGCACTTCCGCCTGCCGGGAACGGACGACGACGCGGGGGCGATGAGATCTGAAGAAACCCCGGCGCCGAGCATGCTGCAGCCGGCGCTCGTCCACGCCCCCGACGACGCCATTCAGCATCGCCCGCCTGGCGACGAGATGGTGATCGTGCGCGACGAACGCGGGGTGCACATTGCCCGCGAGATCGACGACTGACGGAACCGGGAGCGTGGCGCGATGCCACACGCCACATCGGCTCCCTTCCAATCCTGCATCAAACGGCTAGTCACCTGTCGCATCGCATCATCGATTCCCGACGCCTCATGGGGCCGAATCTCTTCTCGGCACGCGAAGGGGCACTGCTCCACGTCGCCCTCGCCGAGGGTGAAGGCGAGGCGCACCTGCTCGCGTGGCGCACGATGTCGCGCCTCCTCGCCGCACGCCTTGGCTGGCCGGCGCGCGAGCCACTGGTGCGCGTCCATCCGGGAGGGGCCCAGTGCTTTCTCGAGGCGCCCATCGACGCGTTGCTCACGGCGACTGAGGTGAACGAACAGGGATGGCTGGCAGGGGAGCGGGAGGTGGCCGGTGCGGCGCCGCGCGAGCTCGGCGACGTGGTGGCCCGGTTGCGGGTGCACGCGCAGCATGAGCGCGCGCCGGTGCTGGTGGCGCTGCAGGCGGCGGCGCGGGCGCGGGCGCTGACCTTCACCTTCGACGACGACGATGTGTCGTTAGGCGCCGGGACCGGGAGCCGGACGTTTCCCCGGTCCGCGCTCCCGACACCGGACGAGGTCGACTGGTCGGCGCTGCACGACATCCCGGTCGCACTCGTCACCGGCTCGAACGGTAAGACGACGACGACGCGACTGCTCGCCGCGATGCTCGATCGCGCCGGGTACGTCCCGGGTTACACCTCGACCGACGGCGTCTGGTGCGCCGGGCAGGAGGTGGATCATGGCGACTACTCCGGTCCCGCCGGTGCCCGACTTGTCCTGCGCGACCGTCGCGTCAGCGCCGCCGTGCTGGAGACGGCGCGTGGGGGAATGCTGCGCCGCGGGCTCGCCACCGGACGGGCGCAGGTCGCGATTGTTACTCGTGTCTCGGCCGATCACATGGGAGAGTACGGGATCCACACGCTCGACAACCTGGCCGACGTGAAGCTCATCGTGGCGCGTGCACTGGTCGACGGCGCTCGCCTGGTGCTCAACGGTGAGGACGAGACGCTGGGCCGGCTCGTGCCGTCGCTCCGCGTCCCCGTCACCCTGTTTGCCCTCGACGCGACCGCGCCGATCGTCGCGGCGCATCGCGCACAGGGTGGTGACGCGTGCGTGTTACGGGAGGGCGAGCTGCGCTACCTCACCGGCAACGACGACATCTCGTTAGGCCCGGTGGCAGGCATGCCGCTCACGCTCGGAGGAGGCGCCGCCTACAATGTCGCCAACGCGCTGGCGGCGGCGGCGGGCGCCCTCGCATTGCAGCTCCCGGTCGATGCCGTGCGCGACACGCTTGCGCGCTTTGGGGCCGCACCCGACGACAATCCCGGACGCCTCACGCTGCTGGCGTACCGCGGGGCGCGCGTGGTGGTGGACTTCGCCCACAATCCCGATGGCTGGCTCGCGCTCTCCGGCGCGATCCGCGGCTTTCCCGGCAAGCGTCGCATCGTGGTGGTCGGACAAGGGGGAGATCGCGATGACCAGGCGCTGGACGACCTCGCCGCCGCGATCTGGCAGGACCGCCCCGACCTTATCATCCTGAAGGAGATGCCCAAGTACCTGCGCGGCCGAGCGCATGGGCAGGTCACGGCCCGGCTCGGGGAGGCGTTCGTGCAGCTGGGGGCGCCGCCCGACGCGCTGCGGTTTGTTGACGGCGAGATGGAGGCGATCGAGCTCGCGCTGGCCGAGCTGCGCCCTGGCGACCTGCTCATCCTGTCGGTGCACACCGACTACGCGGGTGCCATGCAGCGCCTCGCCGAGTCGGGGGCGACGCCGTTCACGACCCCGGTGGGGGAGGCTTCTTCGGAGGCACCTTCCGGGGCACCTTCGTCGCCTTGACCGCCTGCGCTGCCGCGGCGGCCGCGCGCGCTTCGGCCGCCCGTCGGTTCACGTCGTAGAGCCACCACTCCAGGTGAGTCCCGACGATCGGGAGCGGGAGCGAGCCTAACGACAGCATCTCCGCGTGCCAGCGACGCACGTCGAAGTCGCTCCCGAGTTCCCCGCGCATCCAGCCGCGCATGGCGGCGAACTCGCGAGCTCCCAGCGCGCCGGCGCCGGACCGACCGGGATCATTCACGACCCGTTCGACCAGCATGCGTTCCACGTCGTCGTCACCAGCGATGACGTAGCGTCCCAGCACCTCGGCCCCCTGGGTCAGCGACCACCCGAGATAGTGAATCCCTGTGTCCACGACGAGCAGCGCCATCGACGCCCCCTCGTCGAGGAGGCGCGCATAGGCATCCAGGGGATCGTCGTACATCCCCATCTCACCGGCGAGCGAGGCGGCGTACTGTGACCACCCGTCGGTGAAGCCCGGAGTGTCCATCAGCCGCCGCAGTACCTGCATCGTCGTGTCGCCATGAATCAGAGCTGCCTCCAGGTGATGCCCGGGAAGGAGGAAGCGAAAGGTGCGGGCTGCCAGCGGCACGCGGAACGCCGGCTGCCGCCATCGATCCGTCAGCAGCAAATGCCCGCTGGTGTCGATCCCGGTGGGAGGGAGGTAGACGCCGTCGGGCCAGAGCAGCGCCTCGGCCGGGGTGGCGGCGCGAATGACAGGCGGACGCGATGGCACGCGGACGAACTGGGTGGCGAGACGGGAGTCGAGCGCCTTCTCGCGCGCCGCCATCGCTGCGATCACCACGTCCAGCGATGGCGCGGGACTCGCGACGCGCAGCAGCGAATCGCGAAAGGCGACGGCATTCGGGTTCCACTTCTGCCGACGCCGAAGCGCGGCCATCGTCGAGTCGATGCGGCGCAACTCGCCGAGCCCGACGCGGTGCGCCTCCTCGGGCGCCACGTCGAGCGAAGAGTACCGGCGCAACAGGTGGCGATAGAGCTCCTTGCCGCCTGGATACTGCCAGAGCCCGGGGCGCGCGGATGCTTCGGGGAGGTAGGTCTGGCCGAGGTAGGTGATGAGCGAATCGAGCGATGGAACGATGCGCAGCGTGGTGATCAGGGCGAGTTCCTCCCGGAACGCCACGCGCGCCGTGGAGTCGAGTACGCTCGCCCTGGACGAGTCCAGCGCCCAAGGCCCACGGGGCCCCAGCGATCGCAACCCGCGATAGAACGCGAGCGCCGACTCGACCATCTCGCGCGGTGCGACATAGCCGCGTTGGCGTCGCTCCTCGAGTCCGGACTGGATCCGTTCGATGACGAAGGGGATCGCTTCGGCAAAGTAGAGGTAGCGTTCCGCATCATCGCGCGACGCGATCGGATGCAGACGAAAGACCTCGGTCAGCTCCCGCACGGGCGTGGTGGCGGGTGAGAGCAGGGAGAAGTCGGTGAGGTTGGCGCCGCCGAATTTGGCTCTTGTCACAATCGGTCCGTCGAATGTGACGCTTGTCAGGTCTGCGTTGTATAGCTCCGCGTCG
>JBDTUA010000330.1:0-6278 GCA_040007995.1 Gemmatimonadota bacterium
CTCACCTTTCTCGCCCGGCGCGACATCTCGCCGGCGCCGGTGGCCTCCTCGATCATCCACGAAGGCATGCACGCCCGGGTGGATCGCATGGGGGTGCGCGCACAGGGGCGCGATCGCGCGCGCGAGGAGCGTCTCTGCCGGCGCGCCGAGTTGGCCTTCGGCGAGTCGCTACCTGAAGCGTTAGGCGAGCCGGTGGTGGCGCGCGCACTCGCCTCGCTCGAGCTTGCCGACCAGGAGGTTGCGCCGGACATCGACTGGCGCCTGGCCCGGGCCCGGCAGGACGCGGTCGACCGCAATGCGTCGCGCGCGGACTAACGACGACGGGCAGCCATGGCCCCGCAGGCCACGCGTCGCATCGGAAAGTCGATGTCTCGCACGGTGGCGCCGCGCGTCCCCTCGATCCTCGCCATCAGCGAGTCGCCGTGCGCCATCCTCCGATAGGTGATGCGCTGCGGAAAGTCGTGATCGGGATTGGAGAAGGTCAGCATGGAGTCCGTCATGATCGTCGCGCTGAACGGCGTCGGTGTCGCTCCGCCGGGCTGCGCGAGGTAGGTCACCACGCCGCCCACGCGCTCGATCCGGAGATGCTCGAACTCGCGCGTGCTTCCCGCCAC
Source organism: Gemmatimonadota bacterium (assembly GCA_040007995.1). Lineage (GTDB taxonomy): Bacteria > Gemmatimonadota > Gemmatimonadetes > Gemmatimonadales > Gemmatimonadaceae > SCN-70-22. The sequence continues at coordinate 615 of JBDTUA010000330.1, forward strand.
CACGGTGCGGCTCATGCCGAGCATCGTCTCGCCGAGCGGTGCCATCCACTGCTCGTGCGTCACGGCCGTCGACGTCCGCAGCTCCCAGCACCCGGCCAGCCATTGCATCCGGTCGAACTCGTCCGGCTCCTGCCCGCGCGCCGTCGCGCTCGCCGTGATCAGCGCGGCCGAGAGCGACAGCGCGAGCATGAGTGGCTGGTAAGGAGTATCAGTTGAACGAGATTGACGTCGCATGACAGGCAGGCGTGAGGGGTGATGTGACGCTGCAGAGTAGTGCGCCGAGCACGACGTCGCCTTGGACAAAAGCGACACCGTCACGAATCTTCTCCCATGGACTATCGGGAACTCCCTCCCCCACCGGAGGTCGCGGAGCATGTACGCTGCCTCTGGACGCTGCGCGGCGACGGATCGACCAATCGCGAACACGTCGTTTGCGACGCCGCGGCGGGCACCACCGACGCAGAAGCGGAGGCTGCGCTCCCCGACGGCTCACCGGAACTGATTTTCAACTTCGGCGCCCCCTTCGAGTACCTGTCGCCCGACGGTGGGCGCATCCGTCAGCCACAGGCGTTCCTGGTCGGGCAGATCACCCGGCCATTCGCCGTCGTCGCCACCGGTGCGGTCGAACTGCTCGCGGTGCGATTCGATGCGCACGGCGCCGCGCTCGCGTGCGACGACGTCGGCGCGCTCCTCAACACATGGCTCTCGATCGAGTCGCTGCCAGCATGTGGAGTGGTCGAACTGGCGGTCGCGCTTCGAGAGCGCGCAGACCCCGGCGCCCGCATCGATCTGGTGTCGGACTGGTTGCGGGGTCTCGTACGCGAGCGGCATGCGGCCCATCCGCAGGTCGTCGCCGCGGTCCACGCCATTCGGCGCAGCCACGGCGCCGCCAACGTCGATGCGCTGTGCGAGTCGCTTGCAGTGTCACCGCGCACGCTGCAGCGGCTCTTCGCGCGTCAGGTTGGCATCACGCCCAAGCTGCTGGCCAGGATCGTCCGCTTCCAGTGCGTCCTGCGTGCGTGGCGGTCGGACCAAGGAACCTTTGCCCGCGTCGCGGTCGAGAGCGGATACTTCGACCAATCGCACTTGGTGCGCGACTTTCGCGATTTTGCCGGGGCGCCTCCGGCCGGCTTCCTCGCCGCGCTCCCGGTGTTCACTGCGCAGTTCCTATCGTAGCCGCGCACAGGGCTGACGCGCGCAGGGGGGCACGACAAAGAGCGCCGTGCGTCGGACTGTTGCCCGGTCGCACGGCGCTCTCTTTGTTCGTTAGACTGCTGCCGTCTCGCTCACCCAACCACGATCAGGGACCGTGGTTGGGATCCTGAAATCGCTGGTTAGCGACCCATGCGCGTGACGTTCTCAGCGGCGGGGCCTTTCTGGCCCTGCACGATGTCGAACTCCACCGTCTCGCCTTCGCTCAGCGACTTGAAGCCGCCGCCCTGGATGGCCGAGTGGTGGACAAAGCAGTCCTTCTGACCGTCGGACGGGGTGATGAAGCCGAAGCCCTTGGCATCATTGAACCACTTGACGGTGCCGGTCGTACGCATTGCGATACTCCTGAAACTGTGTTTTCGGTGTAAGTCGGAGCTCGGCCAGGAGACCTGATGCAAACATACCGACCACATCGTGCTCGTGATCACCCTCACGACGGTCGTCACCACTCGGTGACTGCGACACAAACAAAACGGGCCTGCTCGCTTTGGCAGGCCCGTGTTATTCGGAACTTGTCCACGCACCAAGGTGCGCGCATCGCTAAGGCCTATATTAGCACCCCCCCTGCGAAAGCGCAATCTCGGGCTTGCGAAATCCGAAAACTCCCTCTCCCGAGACGACCGCTACTTGATCCCGATCATCCCCTTTACCGCAGCAGTCAGCTTGGCAGCGTCGTACCCCAAACCGCCACGAAACACCGTCACCACATTGCGAATGTCGCTCGGGGTGCGCGTCGGGTCGCCGTTGAGCACGATGAGGTCTGCCTGCATCCCGTTGGCCACGGTTCCAACCCGATCCTGCATCCCAAGCACCTTGGCCCCGTTGGCGGTCATGACCTGGACCGCCTCCTCCGGCCGGAAGCCGGCTTCGACCAACAGCTCGAAGTTGCGCTGGTCCGCATAGCCGGCGATCGCGCTCAGGCAACAGGGGTCGCTCCCCGCCGCGAGCAGTCCCCCGGCCTTCACAAACGCGCGCTCGAACTCCATGTGCTTCCGGAAAACCTGCTGCGCGACAGAGTCCTTCGTCGAGGCGCCGCGGTCGTACCACGCGGAGACGACCTTCGCCACGTCCGGGTGCAATGCTTCGAGTACCCGCGGGTCGCGGGGCACCCGGCTCGGGGACGACAATTCGAAGACGGCAAGCGTCGACGTCATCGCGACGCGAGCCGCCACCATCTCACGGATCGTGCGCTGCACGTCGGCGCCATTCACGTCGAGCCCTGCGAAGATCGCCGAATCACCGGCAGTCGGACACTTGTCGACCTCCTTTCCCGGATACCATTCGGTGTTGGTCAGGAAGCCGTGCTCCAGGTTGTCGATCCCCAGCTTGACCGCCTCGCGGAAGCCAACGGAGCAGAGGTGGGCTGTCACCTTGACGCCACGCTTGTGCGCCTCGTCGATGGCGGCTCCCAGCTCCGCGCGCGAGACCGTCGTGTAGGCCTTGAACCAGGTCACCCCTTCCTCCGCCCAGTAACGCACGACTCGGCGCGCGTCCTCGGCGCCGCCCAGCGGGTGCATGATGCCCACGCCGGCGCCGATCGGTCCCTGCAGGTACGGGCCGGTGACGACGACGTTCGGCCCGACCAGCTCACCGCGATCGATCGCCCCCTTCAGGTTGAGCTCGAGATACGCGTCGGCGCTCCCGGTCGTCCGGATCGTCGTGATTCCGGCACTCAGAAAGAGCTTGGGATAGCTCGAGAGCATGGGGCGCAGCGAACCGTTGACCGACGAGTAGTACATGTGGTCATGAATGCCGACGATCCCGGGCATGACGGTATGGCCGGTCAGGTCCATTACCCGCGCATCCGCAGGTACGGCCACCGATCCACTCTTTCCTACCGCACTGATACGCTCGCCCGTGATGACGATCGTCTGGTCATCGCGCGCGGCGGTCCCCGTTCCGTCGATCAGTCGAACGTGTGTCAGCGCGACGACCGGTGCATCTACGGCAACAAACGGTCGCACACCGGGCGAGGAAGCGCGCGCAGAGGTCGCGGCCGTCGTCTGTTGCGCCGGCAGTGAGATCGAGGCGAGCACCATGGCACACGCAGCGAGGGTTTGGGAAACGAGTCGCATGTCGAGTCGGGTGAGGGAAAGAGCAGACGAGGGCAACTACTGCACGTCGAAGACGGTCATCATCCCCGAACCCAGGTGTTCAGCGATGTGGCAATGAATCATCCAGCGCCCCGGGTTCGACATCTCCACGAGGAGTTCCACTGTCTCGCCCACCGGGATCACGGCGGTGTCCTTCCACGCCATGTTGTCGCTCAGCGCTCCGTTACGCGAGAGGATGAGGAAGCGCTGGCCGTGCACGTGGATCGGATGCGCCATGGCGTGCGCCGACAGCGGATCGTTGAACACCTGCATGCGAACGAGCTCCCCGCGCGAGAATCGCCAGTGCACGTTCATGTTCTCGGCGCCCGACGCCGCGTCGCGAAGGATCCATGTAGTGCGACGAGCGGAGAGCGACCAGTTGACGATCGGCATGCCGTCGTTCCAGTCGGCGGCCACCGGGGTCCCCCACAACATCGCCGCGACGGCGGCCGGCGCGCTGTCCACGCGCAACGCCAGGGTGAGCGCGTGGGTGGCGGGACGCGACGCGAGTCGCCGCAACGACGCAAATTCAGATGTCACCTCGGCGTTGCGGCGCAGCCGAGCGAACGACGCGCCGAGATCAGGCTCTGCCGGCTGGTCCAGCACCCTAACCACCCCAAGCGTGTCGGTTTGCGGGAGGAACCACCCTGCCATGTGATCAAGCGCCTGCACCCGGTTGAGGAGCGGAACATCCCCGGGCGTGTTGAAGCGGACCTCCACGACGTATCGCTCGGCGGGGGCAATCACCGCACTGGGCGCCCAGACCTCCTGTTCGAAGCGGCCGATATCCGCGCCAACGACCTTGAGCGCGAGGGTATCGAACGACACGTTGAAGAAGCGAGCACTCGCTGCGTTGGTGAGGTGAAACCGCACCACCTCGCCGCGCCGGACGACCAGTGTCCAGCGCGGGTCGCCGTTGACCAGTGTGACGTTCCCGTGTCGCCCCGACAAGGCGTGCGTCGGTGCTTCCCGTCCGTAGGGGATGAGCCCGTGCTCGTCGAGAAGCAGGTCATCGAGCAGCAGGACCTCGTCCCGATTGACCCGACTCCAGTAGTTGCGCGCCGTTGGGGCGACGAGGATGTTGCCCGCCAACCCGAGATCCTGCTGTGTGTCCTCGCGCACATGCGGGTGATACCAGTAGATCCCGGCGTCCCGGAACGTCACGCGATAGAGGAAGCGCCCGCCTGGCTCTACCGCCGCCTGCGTCACCCCCACCGCGCCGTCGGACCGGTTCTCCAGCCGCACGCCGTGCCAGTGCACCGCGCTCGGTTGGTCGATGTCGTTGTGGAAGTCCACGAGGATCGTGGCTCCTTGTTGCACCCGCAGCAACGGTCCCGGGTACTGGCCATTATAGCCGTACATCACGAGCGCACGCCCCGCGATCGAGCGACGCACGAGGCCCGCCTCGAGATGGAGTGTGTCGCCACTTCTCAGCGCCACCACCTCGCGCGGACGCGCCAGCGGAAGCGTCATCGGATCGGTACCGCCCCCGGGGAGCCAGGGAGCCACGTCGGGGCGTAGCGAATGCATGCCCGCCATTGGGCGCATCCAGTCGGGCATCGGCGGCATGGTCCACTCGCCCGAGTGTCGCGACGATGGAGTGCCGTGCATCGCATGCATGTCGGAGCTGTCGCCGCCGCCCCCCGTCTCACCACCCGCGACGCCAGCGCGCGCGCCGCCCGCCTCGTCGCGCACGCCTCCGAGTGCCGACGGTTGCGTCAGGTCACGGTGTGCCAGCAGGCGCACCCCAGGCGATGTGCCGCGCAGGACCAGACGGCCGACGCGCTGCAGTGAGCTGGCGGATCGCTCGGCGCTGATGAGGATGCGATACTGCTCCATCGTGACCTCACCGAGCGCCGTGCTCCCGTTCCGCACCTCCCCCAGCCGGATGACCGTGTCCATCGAGAGGGGCGTCACCCACGCAACGTACGCCGAGTAGTCGCCGAGCGAGCGCGGGTCCGGGAGCCCGACGATCCACGCCGTCAGGAGGCGGCGCGGTCGCCCGTCGCGGGTGACGGAGACCCCGAATGGCGTCGGGGGGGAACGCAGCAGGAGCAGTCCCGACGCTCGGGCAAGATCGGGGGTCGGAATGAGCGTCGTGCAGTTGAGTTCCACCGCCGCGCGCGCAGGATCGAGCGCCGCACAGTCGTCGCGACTCGGCCGAGCGGGACGCGCGAGCGCGACGGCCGCGACAAGCATCGGCGCGAGCAACAGGACCGGAATCGTGATGCGGAACGGGGAAGTCGGGGAAGTCATTGTAGTGGCGTAACATGCGGAGCGGTGGCGTCACGGCGCCACCCGACCACGACAATAGCCCTCGTAGAACCCCCAGTTGACGCACCGCACCCTCCCGGACGAC
>JBDTUA010000331.1:0-6260 GCA_040007995.1 Gemmatimonadota bacterium
GGCACGCGTGACGCGCGCCGGGCGTGAGCATAGTATTGCCTCGTCCTCCACCCGGCTCAAGCGATGATGCGTCGTCCAGCAACCGTTCTGGCCCTGATCACCCTCGCAGCTTGCGCGAGCATCCCGCGCCCCGCCGTCGTCGCGTCGAGCACGGCTCCGCTGCTGCGCACCGAGGCGATCATCCCCATGCCGGTGAGCGTGCGTGCGACCGCCACCGACTCATTCGCGATCACCGACAGCACACGCATCGTGATCCCGAACGACGCCCCCATCGAGGTGCAGCGGGTCGCGCGACAGCTGTCGGCGCTGCTGGCGCCCGCGGCGGCCGGCGGCGTGACGCGCCTTGCGGCTGGCGAGGCGGCGCCGCCACGCAGCATCCTCCTGTCGCTGGCGGCCGACACACTCGGCGACGAGGGGTACACCGTCATTGCGGGACGCGACGGGGTGCAGCTACGCGCCACGACGCCGGCGGGACTCTTCGCCGCCGTGCAGACGCTGCGGCAGTTGCTCCCCGTGGGCGTGGAGTACCACGCGGCCACGGCTCGGCGCCTGGTGGTGCCGGGGGTGCGCATCGACGATCGTCCTCGGTATGCATGGCGCGGCGCGATGCTCGACGTGGCGCGCCACTTCCTCCCGGCCGACGACGTCAAGCACTTCATCGACGGGATGGCGCTGTACAAGCTCAACCGATTGCACCTGCATCTCTCCGACGACCAGGGGTGGCGCATCGAGATCATGTCGTGGCCGAACCTCACCGCCATGGGCGGTCGCTCGCAGGTCGGCGGCGGCTACGGCGGTTCGTACACGCAGGCAGAGTACGCCGACCTGGTCGCCTACGCTGCCGAGCGCTACATCACGATCGTTCCCGAGATCGACATGCCGAGCCACATCAACGCGGCGCTGGCGTCGTATCCCCAACTCAATTGCGATGACCGCACGCCGCCTCTCTACACCGGGACACGCGTCGGCTTCAGCCTGTTGTGCGTCTCGCGCGAGTCGACCTACCGGTTCATAGACGACGTGGTGCGTGAGATCGCCGAGCTCACCCCCGGCCCGTATTTCCACATCGGGGGCGACGAGGTCGAGAAGCTCGGGCATGCCGAGTACCTCAAGTTCGTCGAGCGGGTCGAAGGGATCGTGCGCGCGCACGGCAAGCGTACGGTAGGGTGGGCGGAGATCGCCGCTGCCAATCTCTCGCCCGAGACGATCGCCCAGCACTGGCGCCCGGCACGCACGACGGCGATCGATTCGTCGCACATGCACGCTGCGCGCGGCGGGCAGATCCTTCTCTCGCCCGCACAGCGCACGTACCTCGACATGAAGTACGACAGCAGCACGGTGCTCGGTTACACCTGGGCCGCCATCTTCGACGTGCGCGACAGCTACGACTGGAACCCCGACACCTTCCTTCCGGGGGTGAGCGGGCGCTCGGTGCTCGGCGTGGAGGGGCCGCTCTGGTCCGAGACGATCGAGCGTCGCAGCGACTTCGAGTATATGGCATTCCCTCGACTCGTGGCGCTCGCGGAGGTGGGCTGGTCGCGCCAGGCCGATCGCGGGTGGGACGGCTTCCGCGTGCGACTGGGCAACCACGCCCAGCGCCTCTCCGCGTTAGGCATCAACTTCCATCGCTCGAGCCGGATCCCCTGGCGCGAGTAGGCGCCGTCCCCCGCCCTACCGGTTGTATTCCGACAGCCAGTGAAACTGGCGCTCCGCCAGCTGGAAGGTCCGCGCGCTGCGCCGCAGCTCGACGTACACCGAGTCGCCGCGAATCATCGTCCAGAGGCGCGCGGAGCTGGAGTCGGGGAGTTCGTAGCGCGCCGAGAAGGAGGGGACGCTGTCCTGCAGGAACGACGTACGCCAGACGACGAGGGTGTGACTCGCGGTGTCAGCCCTGTAGCGGAAGTGCCCGCGCCGGTAGCGCTGCCAGAATAGTGTGTCGGTCGTCCCGATGCTCCCCTGCGACGCGTTGTCGATGATCCAGTCGCTCCACCGACCCTGTTCGCTGTCGAAGCGTGGGACCGTATCGCCGTTGACCACGAAGCGACGGACGTCATAGACGCCGGCCCGGAGCGGGACGGCGTCGGCCGCGACTGCGTTCGCCTGTGCGCGCGCCCATGCGCCGTAGGCCGGGAGTACGAGGATGAGAATGACGAGGACCGTCTTGGCGGCGATGCGAAGCACGCGCACGTTGCGCCCGGCGGGGGGCGGATCGTAGAGCGTCGTCGGCCCCGCGCCCTGGTTGAAGGCGAGGAAGCCCAGGAGACGCGGGGCATCCTGCGCGAGGAGGAAGACGCAGGCGAACAGGAGGTGCGATGCGAAGAGCTTGACCGGGACGTCGTAGCTCAGGTTGATCATCACCACGTTGACGAAGGCCCCGGCCGCGGCGATGAGGCCGAGCGTCACGGTGCGTCGCGGCAGTAGCAGCAGCCCGGCCGCCGTCTCCATCACCCCCGAAAAGACCTGGTACGACGTCGAGTAGCCGATGAAGAGCCACGAAAGCCGCATCGGGAGCAGGTCGCCTAACGGCGTCGCCATCTGGCTGAGCGACGGGAAGGCCATCTGCAGCGCGAAGATCTTGATGATGCCGTAGCTCAGCGCGAAGGTCGCGATGTAATAGCGCACCATTGCGCGCAGGTAGTAGGCCCCACGCGCGTAGTTCGGTCGGCGTCGATCGAGCACGCTCCACGCGAGTGCGCCAACGAGTGCCAGCGAGAGGAAGAGCCAGAGCTGCGCCCAGGACCACGACGTGTCGCCGCTCCCGTTAGGCATCACCAGCGTATCGCGCACATGGAAGAAGCGCGCGTTGGATCGCTGCACGCTCCAGTTGAGCAGGGTGTCGTACGGATCGGTGATGTTCCGGAGCCCCGGAATCCCCGTCAGCCAGCTCCACGGCGCGACACGCAGCGTGAAGTAGATCGCGAAGAAGCGGAAGACAAAGCGCGTGAGGAGGGGCCAGCGCTCGTTGGCCGGCGTCGCACTCATGACCCTTTCCCGTCCCCCGTCCCCCGTCCCCCGTCTCTATCGGACGACATACCACGCCTCCTGCCGCGGCCGAAAGAAGACCCAGCCGGCCTCGGTGAGGTGCGCATCGTCTTCCATCATCACGACGACCTCCTGTCCCCCCCACTCGGGCACCGCCGTGCGCGTGTTCAGCTCGATGGAGATGTACGAGCCGTTCCGCAGTCGCTTCCCCGTTGCACCAAGTTCGGGGCGCTGCGCGGAACGGAAGTCGATGCCGGCGCCGAGGCCGTGCCCCTGGTTGCCGATCGGGTGCGAGTAGATCATCGCGGTGATGCCGCGACGCTTCATCTCCGCCATCGTCGAGTCGTAGACGTCGGCGACGGGCGCTCCCGGACGCGAGTAGGTCTTCATCATCACGTCCTGCAGCGTGTTGGTGTTCTTCATCGCGGCCTTGAGGCCGGCGGGCACGTCGCGTTCCCCGGCACGGAGGACGTAGGCCATCTTCTGCCAGTCGGTGTCGAAGCCCATGACCGAGATGCCGAAGTCGAGGTGTACGACGTCGCCGCGCCGGATCACCGTGCTTTCGGCCGCCACCGCGAGAAAGCCGCGCGACGAGGCCTTGCCCATCCCCTGGCGCTGCACGCGCAGGTCCGGCTGGAACCAGGTGCGCACGCCGGCGGCCCACATCGCATCATAGAGCCAGTTGCGCACCTCGCCGACGGTGGTCTTGCCCGGGGTGATGACCTCGTTGGAGAGGGCGCGGCGCGCCAGCGATTCCGTCAGCTGCACGGCGCGGGTGTAGTACGGCATCTCCTCGGGAATGCGCGTGTCGAGGTACTCCTCGACCAGGTCGGCGGCGCTCACGATGCGCGACTGCCCCGCCGGTCCGAGGATCGCCGCGAGGTCCACGTACGTGTCGTGCGTCATCGAGCGTGCCACTCCGCGCTTCCCCCCGATGCCGAGTGCGATGTGGGCCGGGTGGTAGCGCTCGACCAGCTCAGGCAGGACCGCGGTGATCGGACGCGGCTCGTCGGGCGACTCGAAGAAGCGCTTGAGGTTGTCTTCGGAGTAGCCGGTGACCGCGACCTTCTTGAGTGCCGGCCCGCCGGTGTCGACGAAGATGAAGTAGTCGCGGTTCCCCGTATACGGGCGAGGCGGCGCGACGAACTCCGACAGCGGATCGTTGTGAAACTCCTCATTCACGACGATCCACATCTGTACGTCGTGCCGTCGCATCATGTCGAGCAGCATCACGTGCCGCTTGGCCAGCCACCCCTCGCGGATCCGGATCTGTTCCGACCAGGTGGGCAGCGCCGCAGCCGCGGGATCGCGGCGTACCGCGACCGACTGACGGCGAAGGGTGTCGCCCTGCGCGCTGAGCGCGGAGGATCCGACGAGCAGCGACGGGGCCAGCACGGCGATCGCCGCCGCCCGGCGAAGCGAGGGCGACCACGTGGGCATGATTGTGCGAACGAGTCGAGTCTTCATAGGGCTGACAGGCGGTGGCCGGGGACGATGAGAATGACAGGCGCGATTCCCGAAGATCCTACCGTCGGGTTCAGACGTGGGGAAGGTCGCGCGGCGCTCTGGCGACACCGGCTGCATATTCGATTGGCGTCCCCGACGGTCCGTCCCACCTCCGGCGCGACGTCCCGCCGCGTGCCGACTTCGTTCCTCCTCGTTCCTCCTCGCACCTTCTCGCACCTTCTCGCACCTTCTCGCCAGATGCATACTCTCACTTGCCATCTTGTCGCGTCACGCGCTGCGCGCGATCTCCAGGTTACGGCACCCGCCGCAATTCGTGGTCGCCTTCAGGGCCACGCGCGAGGCGTTGCGACGGCGATAGCGCTGGTTGTGCTGCCAGCATTCGCTTCCACCGCCGCACTGGCGCAGCGGACCTCCGCGTCAGCCTCGCCCGCCGCGACGAAGCTGCTGGGGGGGCTCGAGGTCCGCGCGAATCACTACGCCGAGGTCGCCCACCAGATCTGGGGATTCGCCGAGGTCGGGTACCAGGAGGTCAAGTCGAGCGGGCTGTTGCAGCAGGAGTTGCAGGGGGCGGGCTTCACCATGCAAGTCGGAGTGGCGGGAGCGCCGACCGCCTTCACCGCGACCTACGGAAGCGGCAAGCCGGTCATCGCGATCATCGGGGAGTTTGATGCGCTCCCTGGACTCTCGCAGGACGCCTCGCCGGTAAAAAAGCCGATCTTCGAAGGGGGAGCGGGGCACGGGTGCGGGCACCACCTCTTCGGGACGGCCTCGACGGCCGCCGCGATCGCGGTGAAGGAGTGGATGGTGGCGAACAAGATTCCCGGCACCCTTCGCTTCTATGGAACTCCGGCGGAGGAGGGGGGATCTGGCAAGGTTTTCATGGTGCGCGCCGGCCTGTTCAGCGATGTCGACGCGGTGGTCTCCTGGCACCCCGGCGACCGCAACATCGCCGACGCGAACAGCACCCTCGCCAACATCTCGGCCAAGTTTCGCTTTCACGGGGTCTCGGCGCACGCCGCCATGGCGCCGGAGAAGGGGCGCTCGGCGCTCGACGGCGTCGAGGCGATGACGCACATGGTGAACATGATGCGCGAGCACGTACCGCAGGACACGCGCATCCACTACGTGATCACCAACGGCGGTCGCGCCCCGAACGTCGTCCCCGATTTTGCCGAAGTCTTCCTGTACGCGCGCCAGAGCGACATGCGCGTGCTGGACGAGATCTGGGAGCGCATCCTCGCGGCGGCGCAGGGTGGCGCGCTGGGGACCGGGACGACGGTGGACCACGAGACGATCGGCGCCGTCTACAACATCCTGCCTAACGAAGTGCTGGCCCGCGTGCAGCAGCGCAACCTCGAACGGGTCGGCGGCGTGACGTACACGGCGGAGGATCGCGCCTTCGCCCAGCAGCTGCAGACGTCGCTGCAGGGACCGGTGCCGCCGATCGACGACGCCGCGCGGGTGATGCCGTTCGAGGGAGGGGCAGTCGACGCCGCCTCGACCGACATGGGCGACGTGTCGTGGGCCGTGCCGACCGTCGCCATGACTGCGGCCACCTGGGTCCCGGGAACACCCGCACATTCGTGGCAGGCCGTCGCGGCGGGCGGGACCGCGATCGGGGCAAAGGGGATGATGGTCGCGGCGAAGACGATGTCGCTCACGACGATGGACCTGTTCACCGATCCGTCGCTCCTGACCAAGGCGCGTGCCGAGTTCGACCAGCGACGCGGGAAGGACTTCGTGTACAGGACCCGCTTGGACCGGGAGAAGCCGGCGTTGGACTACAGGAGATAGAAGACGAGAAGACGAGA
>JBDTUA010000332.1:0-6260 GCA_040007995.1 Gemmatimonadota bacterium
AGCTGATTTGAACGGTTATGTCCGAGGTGGAGCTCCAGTCGATCCGGGTGCTATCCGGGGAATAGATCTGATTTTCCGCCCAGAACGACTCTTCGGCGATGCGAAGCCCCCCGAGGTCCGCTTTCATGGAAGCGGTCCACGCCTTTTCGCGCATCAGGCGGTACTTCGGAACGGCGATGGCGGAGAGGACTCCAAAGACCGCCATGGCGACGAGCACTTCGACGAATGTGAAGCCAGTTCTGGAACGTGACATCGAAGTCTCCGATTCGGGGGCACAGCTGTCGAGCATGATCGCTGAAAAAGCACGACAGGTGCCAGTGTGACGCGGCCCACAAAGTATCGGCCTCATCCGTCGGGAAATGAGTGGCGACTGATTGGAATCGACGCAGCGTCACTTAGCGATCAGTCATCGACGCTCTAGTGCTAAGCTATTGTAGATCTTAGCTTTGCCTGATCGGCACGACGGAGCTGAAATCTCGAAGTCATGGGTCGGGGCGACCTGCTCGTCCGTCGGAACCTTCGGGAGCGCTGAGCGACGCTCGAGCCGAGTTGCGCGGCTGATTGCGCTCAACCACGGGCTCAAATCGTCACGCGGCTGTCGGACGGGCGCTACGATTCGCGGTCCCGTGCCAGCGGCGGCCTCCGTGCGGCGTGCTCGGCGCTTATCCCACTGAGAGCCCGCCGCCGCCTCAGAATGCCCGTCGAGAGCGCGAAGCAGGTAGTCGAGCCTCGCCGCACGAACATCTGGGTCATCCAACCCGCGCGCCGGCTCCCACTGGGCGACAGACTCCCCGAAGGAATCTTTCAGATTCATGAAACTCCAGCTCTTCGCTGTGCGTTCGATGCAAGTGCTTGCTTGCGAGGCGCATCCTGTCGACCAGATTCACATGCATGATGGACAATCGCGAAAAACTGTTGCACGCCGCAGGACGGATCTACGCGGAGGTTGGATTCCGTGGGGCCACGACCCGGCGTATCGCCGAAGAGGCGGGGGTCAACGAAGTCACCCTCTTCCGCCTCTTCGGCTCCAAGGGTCACCTCCTCGCCGAGGCGATCAACTGCCAGGATCCGATGGGAACCGTCTCGCTTCCGCTCGAGCCGGTCGATCCGTGGACCGAGCTGCACGTCTGGTGCGAAGGACACGCCGTCGCCCTTCGTGAAATGCGGGCCATGATCCGAAAGACGATGGCCGACCTCGTCGAACATCCCGACATGGGGCCGCACCTCTGCCGCGGACAGACGCGGCACTTCAATGAACTCGTCAGCTATGCAACCAGGCTTGTCGCGCCGCACCCCGAAGCCGACGGCGTCGACGTCGAGACCACTTGCTCGATGCTCTTCAGCGCCCTCTTCGGCGATGCGATGGGCCGCGACATCGTCCCCAACGTGTATCCCCAACCCGAGCACGAGGCGACGGCGCGTTACGTCCGCGTCTTTCTTCGCGCGCTCGGCGTACCCGCAGCTAACGACTCGACCGCTGGCGCGGAGACCGCGGCAGCCCCGACACCGAAGCCGGCCTGACATGCATCTCGAATCCCTTCTTCCATTTCCCATGAAGTCCTTCAGACTGAAGTCCTTCACACTGATGCTGGGCGTCTGCGTTGCGATGGCGGGCAGCGCGCGCGGCGTCGCAGCGCAGGATGCGCACGCCATCTCGCTTGAGGACGCGCTGCGCATGTCGCAGGCGCAGAGCGAGGCGCTGCGCATCGCGCAGGCCGGCGTCATGCGTTCACGCGGGCAGCAAATGCAGGCCCGGTCGCAGTACCTGCCCCAATTGAACGGTTCGGCGGGCTACACCCGTACCCTGGCCACGCAGTTCTCGGCGTTCTCGTCCGGGCCGGCGCCGCAAGCGCCGTCGACGACGCCGCCGGTCCCACCGACCGACACCGCGACCTACTTCCAGCCGTGTACGCGGTATCTCGCGCCTAACGGGGCGACGGAAAGCGACCGGCTGCAAGGACTCGAGCTCTACTCGCGCTGCGCCTCCAGTGGTGGTGGCCTCGACTTCTCACGCGTCGGCTTCGGCGCCAAGAACCAGTACCAGCTGGGCGCGAGTGGCTCCCTGACGCTCTGGTCCGGCGGGCGCGTGCAGGCACAGAACCGCGTCGCGACTGCCGGACGTCGTGTGTCGGAGATCGAGCTCGCTTCGCAGCGCGCGCAGCTCGCGCTCGACGTGACGTCGTCCTACTACGATGCGGTCCTCTCCGATCGCCTGGTGGCGATCGCCGAGTCATCGCTCGCCTGGACCGAAGGCACGCTCAAGCAGACGACGCTGGCGCGGCAGGTCGGCAACCAGTCCGAGTTCGAGCTCCTGCGCTCGCGCGTGACACGCGACAACCAGGTTCCGGTGCTCCTGCAACGGCGCACCGATCGTGACCTCGCGTACCTGCGCCTCAAGCAGCTCCTGAACCTGCCCTATCAGGAACCGGTGCGCCTGACGAGCGACATCAACGAACCGGCGGAGTCGCGCGACTTCCGCACGGCGGCCAACACACTGCCCTCGAGCGTTTCGACGGAGATGGACACGAGCGTGGCGAGTCGCGCCCCGGTGCGGCAACTGGACGAGGCGCTCAAGGCGCAGGAGGCGCAGCTGGCGATCGCGCACAGCGGCTGGTTCCCGACGATCAGCGTCTCCTCGGCCTACAGTCGCGTTGCCTTCGGCGCGGGCGGGATCCCCAACTGGGGCAACTGGCTCAACAACTGGACGGTGGCACTCGGCGCGAGCTTCCCGCTCTTCACCGGCGGGCGGATTCGCGGCGAGCAGATGGTGGCGCAGGCCGACCTCGACGAGTCGCGTGCGCGCCTTGACCAGACGCGCGAGCTGGCGGCCCTCGACGCGGAGCAATCCATCGCCCAGCTGCGCCAGGCAGAGTCGGCGCTCGCCGCCAGTGCCGGGACGACCGAGCAGGCCGCCCGCGCCTTCTCGATCGCCAACGTGCGCTACTCCGAGGGAATCTCCACGCAGATCGAACTTTCTGAATCACGCCTCAACCTCGAGCAGGCGCGCACGAACCGGGCAATGGCCGCCCGCAACCTTCAGGTGGCGCGCATCCGGTTGGCCCTCCTCAAGGACCTGCCGTTAGGCGGATTCAACGCGTTCAGCGGCGCCACCGCCGGGGCATCGCCGAGTCCCACCGGCGCCGGCGCTCCATCGACCGGCACGCGCAGCACCACGCAGCAGGCCTCGAATTCACAGATCCCCCAATAGCGGAGCCTTTTCCTCCAATGTCCGTCATGCCAATCCGTTCGATGCTGCGCTCGAGCGCCGTCGCAGCACTCCTGTTGTCCGCCGCGTGCGGGGGGACCGAGGCCGATGCCAAGGCCAAGGGAGACGCGGATCCTCCCGCCGCGACCTCGGTCAGCACCGAGAACATCGAGATCGTGGTCGTACAGCGCATTTCCTCGGGACCAGCGATCTCCGGGTCGCTCAGTGCTGAGCGCGAGGCGACCGTGCGCGCCCAGATCTCCGGAGCGGTCCTCTCCACCAGCGCGGAGCAGGGGAGCCGAGTGTCCGCGGGGGCACTGCTTGCGCGCATCGACGACCGGACGATCCGCGACCAGTTCCTCGGCGCACGCTCCGGCCTGACGAACGCGCAGACGTCGGCCGACATCGCGGCGCGCGAACTGTCGCGCAACGAGAAGCTCGCAGAAGCGGGAGCGATCGCCGAACGAGACCTCGAAGTCGCGCGGCGCAGCAACAGCGCAGCGCAGTCACAGCTCGACGACTCGAAGGCGCGGCTCTCGCTCGCGCAGAAGCAGCTCGACGACGCGCAGGTGCGCGCCCCCTTCAGCGGCGTGGTCAGCGAGCGGTCCATCTCCGCCGGCGACGTGGTGCAGCCAGGCGCCGCTCTCTTCACCGTCATCGATCCGCGCAGCATGCGACTTGAGGCCAGCGTCCCGGCGGCGCAATTGTCTGCCGTCAAAGTCGGCGTCCCGGTCTCGTTCTCAGTGTCCGGATACCCCGGAAAGGTCTTCACCGGGAAGATTACCCGTATCAGTCCCGCCGCCGATCCTGCAACCGGTCAGGTGCGCATCATGGCGTCGATCCCGAACGAGAAAAGCGCGCTGGTAGCAGGGCTCTTCGCTGAGGGGCGGGCACAGTCGGACTCGCGCGATGCGCCGGTGGTCTCCGCGAACGCGGTGGACCTGCGTGGTGTCCGTCCGTGGGTGCTCCGCCTCAAGGGGGGACGCGCCGAGAAGGTGGAAGTCGAAATCGGGCTGAAGGATGAAGCATCGGAGAAGTATGAAATCGTGAAGGGAGTCGCCGCGGGCGACACCCTCCTGGTGGGCGCCGCACAGGGCATCACCCCGGGAACGCCGGTGCGTGTTGGCGCGCCGGACGACCGGCCCGTTACCAAGAATTAGGCGGGGAGAGCCATGTTCATCTCGGATTTCGCGATCAAGCGACCGCTGATCACCGTTGTCTCCATGCTGGCGCTCGTGGTCTTCGGCCTGGTGGCGCTGTTGAAGTTGCAGACGGACGAGTTCCCCGACGTGACGCCGCCGATCGTGACGGTGGGACTCATCTATCCCGGCGCGTCGCCTGACGGCGTGGAGCGCGAGCTGCTCGACCCGATCGAGGAGGCGATCTCCTCGATTGCCGGCGTGAAGCATGTGAACGGGCGCGCCGAGGACGGCTTCGGCTTTGTCACGGTCGAGTTCCTCTTCGATAAGCCGCTGGCGGAAGCCACGCAGGACATCCGCGACGCTATCTCCAGCATCCGTCAGGATCTTCCGACGGAGCTGGAGGAACCGATCATCAAGAAGTTCAACGACACGGACCTTCCGATCGTGTCGCTGGCGCTCAACTCGTCGACGCTCTCGCCGGCCGAACTGACGCGCCTCGCCGACCCGGGGATCTCGCGGGAGTTCCGGTCGATCGCCGGGGTCGCCGAGGTGACGATCCCGGGAAAGCTGGAACGCGAGCTGACGGTGGAGCTGCGCCCTGATGCGTTGCAGGCGGCGGGAGTCGGCGTCTCGCTGGTGCTGCAGGCGTTGCAGATGCAAAACCTCGCCGCACCGGTGGGGAACTTGAAGGGCGCGCTCGATGAACGTTCCATCCGCCTCAATGGGCGCCTCGCCACCCCGGAGGAATTCGGCAATATCGTGGTCGCCGAGCGCAACGGGCAGCTGATCCGGCTCAGCCAGGTCGCGCAGGTGAAGGACGGGACCGCAGAGCAGCGCACCCTCGCACTCTACGCCGACAGCGCCGGCCGCATACGTGAGGCGGTCGGCATCAACATCAAGAAATCAAAGAGCTACAGCACGACTGCGGTGGCGTCGCAGATCCTCGAGCGGGTCGAGGAGATCCGCAAGCGACTTCCCGCGGGGACGACGATCGACGTCGTCAAGAACTCGGGGGTGAAGGTCGAGCACTCGGTCACCAACGTGCAGGAGACGCTGGTGGAAGGCGCGCTGCTGACGGTGCTCGTCGTGTTCCTCTTCCTGAACTCGTGGCGCTCGACCGTGATCACCGGCCTGGCACTCCCGGTCTCGGTGATGGCGTCGTTCATCGCCGTCTGGGTGCTCGGCTTCAAGCTGGAGACGATGTCGCTGCTCGGTCTCTCACTGGCGATCGGGATATTGATCGACGATGCCATCGTGGTACGCGAGAACATCGTGCGACACGTGGAGATGGGGAAAGATCATTACACGGCGGCGCGCGAAGGGACTGACGAGATCGGCCTCGCCGTCGCGGCGACGACGTTCTCGATCCTCGCGGTCTTCGTACCGATCGCCTTCATGCCCGGCGTCGGCGGGCAGTGGTTCAAGCCGTTCGCCCTGACGATTGCCTGCTCAGTGCTGGTCTCGCTCTTCGTGTCGTTCTCCCTCGACCCGATGCTTTCGGCGTACTGGGCCGATCCGCACGTGGAAGAGAAGGACAAGAGCTTCATCACGAAGGCGCTTGATCGCTTCAACGACTGGTTCAACCGCCTGTCCCACACGTACCGGCACGTCATCGCCTGGGCGCTCGACCATCGTCTGGCCGTCGTCGGGATCGCGATCGGGACCTTCGTCTTCGCGCTTGCGATGCCGATCATCAAGGTCGGCAACCGGACGCTGGTTGGCGTGCAGTTCTTCCCGGTCGACGACAACGCCGAGTTCAACGTCAAGGTGGAGACACCACCGGGGTCGAACCTGGATTACACCCGGCTCAAGGTCGAGGAGGTCGTGCGCATCATCGCGAAACACAAGACGGTGGTGCGGTACTCGCTCGCGTCGCTCGGGGCTGAGGGAAGTTCGGCGGTCGACGTCGCGAA
>JBDTUA010000333.1:0-6244 GCA_040007995.1 Gemmatimonadota bacterium
TCTCGTGCTGTCCGTGCGCCACCTCATGATGGGCCGCCTCGACCTCGAAGCCCATCTGCTCCAGCGTCGAGACGATCGCGCGACGCGCATCCTCGCCAAGGTCGGCGGGGGCCATGTCGAAGTAGCTCCCGACGTCGTGGGTGACGGTGGCCGGTGTCCCCTCCTGCCCCGGCTTGAACATGAAGAACTCCGCCTCCATCCCCGCATTCATCGTGAACCCCATGTCGGCCGCACGAGCGATCTGCCGCTTCAGGACGGCGCGCGGGTCACCGGCGAACGGCGTCCCATCGGGCATGTGGATGTCGCAGATCAGCCGCGCGACCTTGGAGTCGCCCCCCCCCCACGGGAAGACGAGGAAGGTTTCGAGGTCAGGAACGAGGAGCATGTCCGACTCCTCGATGCGCACGAACCCTTCGATCGACGAACCGTCGAAGAGGATGTCGCCGGCCAGCGCCTTCTCGAACTGCGACCTCGGGATCTCGACGTTCTTGTTCACGCCGAGGATGTCGGTGAACTGCAGACGCAGGAACCGCACGTCCTGGCTGGCGGCGAGCTTCAGGATGTCCTGCGCCGTAGCGCCAGCGAGGGGATTTGGCATCGGGGAAGCTTAGGGCGTCGCCATCGTGCACTCAACACACAGCCGCTCTCGCCTCTCCCCTTCCACTGCACGTATCTTCCGCGCATGTCGAAAGCCTCGAACCCCGGCGTCACCTGCCCGTCGTGCGGCGCCCAGTCGACCGGGAAGTTCTGTTCGGAATGTGGTGCCGCCCTGCTTGGCGTGACCTGCGCGGCCTGCCAGTCCCCGCTTACGCCCGGTGCACGCTTCTGCCACGGGTGCGGGGCGCCCGCGGGCGGGGGCGCATCGCGAGCACCCGCGCAGCCCGCGACCGCCCGCGCCTCGGTGCCAGCGCCGCGCAGCGTCGTCCCCTGGGCGATCGGCATTGTCGCCATGCTGGCGCTCGTCATCGCCGTGGCCGTGCAGCAGAGTGGCGGCTCGTCCGATGTACCGGGCATGGGGGCGAACATTCCGCTCGATGGCAGCGGACCCGCGGCACCGTTCGCAGGTGGCGCAGGCGGCGCCATTCGCGCCCCCGATATTTCGTCGATGTCGCCGCGCGAGCGCGCCGACCGGCTCTATGACCGCGTGATGCGCCTCGCGTCGGAGGGAAAGGGCGACAGCGCTTCGTTCTTCGCCACCATGGCCGCGCAGGCGTACGAAATGGTCGGTCCGCTCGACAACGATCTCAAGTACGACTTCGGCCGCATGTCGGAGATGGCCGGCAACCTGCCGGAAGCGAAGAAGCAGGCCGACGCCATTCTCGCCAGCAATCCTGACCACCTGCTCGGACTGATTCTGGGTGCGCAGGTTGCCCAGCTCACCAATGACAACGCAACGCGAGCCAGGCTGTACAAGCGGCTCCTTGCTGTCGAACAGGTCGAGCAAGCCAAGAGCATTGAGGAGTACACGCGTCACAAGGGCGACATCGATGCCGCGATCGCCGAAGCGCGCGCACTGAAGTGATCGGCGCGCGTGTCCACACCTCTCGACCTTGACTCCGGCGCATCCTCCGAGCACGCCGCCGAGCTCCTGACGGTCGCACGCCGTCTGGCGGGAGCGGCGGAGGACAGCGACGCGGCTGCCTCGATCCTGGCCGAGTGCATCATGTCGCTGCTCAACGCCGAAGGGTGTCTGGTCTCGTCGCTCGACGACGGATTCTTCCATGTGGATGCGGCCAGCGGGCGACTGTCGCACCTGCAGCACCAGACAAACCGCGAAGGCGAGTCGCTGGCCGTGCAGACGTTGCGCGAAGGGCGGGTCATCATCGTCAACGATATCGGCGAACAGACGCTCTCGGACGTCCAGTTCCTGCGCGAGATCGGCGTGAGGCAGGTCGTGTCGGCGCCGTTGGTTGCGGGCGGCACGGCGTTCGGTGTCCTGCTGGCGGTGAACAGCGCGCGGGGAGGATTCACCGAGGACGACGCATTGCTGCTGCAACGCATCGCCGATCTTGGCGCTCCCGCCGTACGCAACGCGCGACTCCTCGAGCGCGAACGACAGAGTGCCCGCGAGGCTCGCGCGCTCGCCGAGATCGTCAAGCACCTCAATCAGTCGCTCGAGGTCGAACGGGTCTTCACCCTCATCGCCGAGCACGCCGCCGACCTGCTGCAGGGCGCCGGCGCGACGGTGACGATGATGGATGGCGGCGAACTGCGCGTCGTCGGCGCGGCTGGCCACGCGATCGGGCGCTTCGCCGGCGTGCTCCCGCTGGAAGGGGTCTTCAGCGGCGAAGCGCTGCGACTCCGCCGCCCGGTGCGTACCGCCGACCTGCGACTCTTTGCGCGCTGGGAACACGCCACCGATTTGTTCGGCGATGTGTCACCCAATGCGGTAGCGGCCCCCCTGCTCGTCGGCGACCGCGCCATCGGCACCGTGCTCGTGTACGGAAAGGCGCGGCGCGACTTCAGCGCCCACGAGGAAGAGCTGCTGCAGGCGCTCGCCTCGCACGCGGCCGTGGCGGTGGAGAACGCGCGCCTCTATCGCGCCGCCGCCCGCACGACGCGACACGCCGAGATCCTCGCCGCGACCGGACGAACGCTGGCGTCGGTTGTCTCGTCGGAGACGGTCTTCGACGGCATCGAGCGCGTGGCCACGCAGCAACTCGGGGCTGACGGATTCACCGTGTATTCCGTCGACGTGGTCCGCCGCACGGCCGTCGTGCAGCATTCGCGTGGACTGGGCACTGAACAGGTGTCGACGATTGCGCCGTCGCTGTGGATCGGTCGTCCCGGGTGGGCCGTGCAGAACGCGGAGAACGTGATCCTCCCGGACCTCCGCCTTCTGGGCATCGATGAGCTCTCCGAGCCCCTGCGCGGGCTGCGCGCGGCTGGCGTGCAGTCGATCGCCTTCCTCCCGCTGGTGGTGGACGAAACGGTGCGCGGATTGCTGGTCATGCGCTGGTACGTCGCGCGCTCCCTGGACGACGCCGAGTACGATTTGCTCCGCGACTTCGCCACGCACGTCGCCATCGCGCTGCGTAACGCCGAACTCCTGGATGATCTGGAGCGACGCGCCGCGCGACTCGCCGCGGTGGCACAGGTGCAACAGGCCATCTCGCGCACCGAACTCGGCGAGGTCTACGGCGAGGTACATCGGGCGGTGCTGTCGTCCATTCCGCGCACCGCCATCTTCGCCCTGCTGCTCGCGAACGGCGATCAGACGTTCTTTCTCCCGCAGCTCATCGTCGTCGATGGGGTGGGGACGAAGGCATCGGCGCTCTCGAGTGTCGAGATCACGGAGTGTGGCGCGTCGCGCGCCCTGCGTGATGGCGGCACGTACATGAGCGATGCGCCGGTGCGCGCCTGGTCGGATCACGTGGCCGGCCGCGCCGGGCGGCACCCGGTCCAGAACGAGATCGCCGTCCCGATTCTCCACGGAGACGAGCGGCTCGGCGTCCTCGTGGTGCAAGGGGACGATCCGCTCGCCTTCGACGAAGAGGATGCCGCCGTCCTCGCCCTCATCGCGCGTCAGGCGGGGAGCGCGATCGAGAACGCCCGTCTGTTCGAGGCCGAGCGCCAGGCGCGCGCCATCGCCGAGGCCGCGGCGACGATCGCCAGCGCCGCGCTCGGGTCGGGTTCCGTCTCCGAAACGGGGCGCGATATCCTGGCGGCGGTCGACACGATCGTCCCGTCCGCCGGCAAGGCGCTCGGGGTGATGGGGGACAACGGCGAGACGATCACGTACGTGGCGGCCTCGGGAGTGCTCTCGACGCTGGAGGGGCGCGCCTATGCGGGTGCGACGAGTGCGGCGCGCCTGGTGGGGGCGCGCGGCACCGTGCTGACCCCGACACAAGCTGCGCTCGACGAGATCGAGGAACGCGACATCGTTCAGCGCGGCGCCGTCGTCGTTCCGCTGGTGGCCAAGGACCAGCTGGTCGGCGTGCTCTGGTCGATGCCGGTGGCCCGGTCGCGCTCGCGACGGCGGGACGCCGAATCGTTAGGCCGCCTCGCGGCGCACGTCGCCCTGGCCACCGACGTGCTGCTCCTCGGGGAGGAAGAGCTCAAGCGCCGGGAGCGGGAGCGCATGCTCGCCACCGCCCTCGCCACGATGGACCAGCCCGTCTTCATCCTCGGGCTCGATCGTCGTGTTTGGTATGCGAACGCGGCCGCCACACGCGAATACGGATATTCGACCGAGGAGCTCGGGGCGCTGACCTTCGACTCGCTCGTCGCCACTGCGGTTCCCGCGCGTCGTGTCGGGATCGGTCCGGCCGCGGCGGCGGCGGCCTCGAGCGTCTGGATGGCGGAACACGTGCACCGGCGTCGCGACGCCTCGCAGTTTCCGGCCTCGGTGATGCTGAGCTACATCCGGGACGACGCCGGCGCCCCGGTGGGGCAGGTGATGAACGTCCGCAACCTGACCGAGGAGCGGCGGTTGGAGGAGCAGCTGCGGCAGAGCGAAAAGCTGGCAGCGTTAGGCGAGCTGGTGGCCGGCGTGGCGCACGAGCTGAACAATCCGCTGGCCGGAATCTCCGCCTTCGCCCAGTTGCTGCTGGAGGAACCGCTGATCGACGAGCAGCGCGAGTCGGTCCGCCTCATCAAGCGCGAGGCTGACCGGGCGGTCGGCGTCATTCGCGACCTGCTCATCTTCTCCCGGAAGGCCGGTCCGTCGAATGCACCGGTCGACTTGAACGAGATCATCGAGCTCACGCTTCGCCTGCGCAGCTACTCGTTGCGCAGCGCCGACATCGAGGTCTCGCTAGACCTCGCGCGGGACATCCCGCGCATCCGCGGCGATGACCAGCGCCTGCAGCAGGTGCTGCTCAACCTGATCGTGAATGCCGAGTATGCGATGCAGCGCGCGCGCGTGAAGCAGCTGAGCATCCGTACGCAGCTGTTGGGAGAGGGAGTGCAGCTCAGCATCTCCGACACCGGTGCCGGGATGAGCGAGGAAACGCGGCAGCGCGTCTTCGAACCGTTTTTCACGACCAAACCGGCCGGGCAGGGAACGGGGCTGGGGTTGAGCGTGTCGTACGGCATCGTGCAGGCGCACGGCGGGAATATTGCAGTCGAGAGTCAGGTTGGATCCGGCTCCGTCTTCCACATCTTCGTCCCCGCTTCCGGGGCCTCTGCAGCAACTAACCCCTCGCCATGACTGAATCGGCACGAAGCAGCGCCCTCAGCAATCGGGTGATCGGCGGACCCGAGACGAAGCGGGTCCTGGTGGTCGACGACGAGGAGACGATCCGGCTGGCGCTGTCGAAGTTCCTGCGCTCTCGCGGCTTCGATACCGAGACGACCGAGTCGGCGGCGGCAGCGCTTACGATGCTCGAGCGCGAGCCGTATTCGATCATGCTGTGCGATATCCGCATGCCGGGGATGACGGGACTGGATCTCGTCCCCAAGGCGCGCGAGTTGCACCCCGATCTCGCGGTCATCATGCTCAGCGCGGTGAACGACGTGCCGACGGCGACCGAATCGATCTCGGTCGGGGCCATGGAGTACCTCACGAAGCCCGTCGACCTGCTCGACCTGCTCGCCGCGATCGAGCGCGTCGCGCATCGCCGCGACCTGAGGGTCGAGCAGCGGAACGTGGAGCGTCTCATCGTCAGTGAGGTCGAGCAGCGAACCGCCGAGCTCGAACGCGAGAAGGCGCGCATACTCTCCTCCGCGGTGGACTCCATCGCGCACCTGGTGTCGATGCACGAGGCGAAAGACCCGTTTCGCAACGGCACCAGCTTGCGCGTGACGGCGCTGGCGCGCGCCATGGCGGAGGTGATGTCGCTCGAGAGCGCCGTGGTGGAGCAGGTCGTGATCGCCGGACGGCTGCACGACGTGGGAAAGATCGCCCTGCGCGATTCGGTCATGAACAAGCCGGGGGCGCTGAGTCCGGACGAACTTGAGCACGTGAAGGATCACGTGCGCATCGGGCTCGAGATCCTCGCCCCGCTCACGCCGTTGCACGACGCGATTTCTTTCGTACGCGATCATCACGAGCACTGGGACGGGTCCGGTTATCCCCAAGGGCTGTTGGGCGAGCAGATTTCGTTAGGTGGGCGGATTCTCTGCTGCGCCGATTCTTTCATCGCCCTGACCTCCCGCCGCTCGTATCGACCGGCTATGTCGCTGGAGGACACGGTCGACTACCTGGCTGCGCACGTCGGCGGGTTGCTCGATCCGGAGGTCTACGCCGCCTTGCAGCGCGTTGTCGCCGAGCGACGGGTGCTAGGCCTGACGGCTGACTGAT
>JBDTUA010000334.1:0-6244 GCA_040007995.1 Gemmatimonadota bacterium
GTCCGTTGTTGCGGAACTTCGTGGCAACCGACCCCGCTGCGACGGATGCGATATCGACATCCGGGAGGATCAGCACCGGCGCGTTGCCACCCAGTTCGAGCGAGAGCCGGGTCACCGTGCGCGACGCGCCGTCCATCAGGAGCTTTCCGACACGCACACTGCCGGTGAAGCTGATCTTCCGGCACGCGGGATGGTCGAGCATCTCCTGTCCCATCCCTTCGGGGTCGCCATTCACCAGGTTGAAGACCCCGCCCGGAATCCCCGCGTCCACGAGCGCCTCGGCGATCGACATCGCGGTGAGTGGCGTGTACTCGGAGGGGCGCCCGACCACGGTGCAGCCGGCGGCAAGCGCCGCCGCCCACGCACGCGACGGATTGTAGGCGGGGAAGTTCCAGGCGGTGATGACGCCAACGACGCCCAGCGGCTGCCGAATGACGGTCATGCGCTTCGTCGGCACCCGCGACGGGATCGTGCGACCGTACGCGCGTTTCCCTTCCTCGGCGAACCATTCGAAGAGGTCGGCCGCGACGAGGCATTCCCCCTTCCCTTGCACCATCGGCTTCCCGCTTTCCATGACCGTGAGGCGGCCGATTGCGTCCGCCCGTTCGCGCAGCAGTTGCGCCGCTCGTGCGAGGATCGCCCCACGATCGTACGGCGTTCGTCGCGACCACTCAGCGAACGCGCGTGCCGCCGCGTCGATCGCCGCGTGACAGTCGGTGCGATCACCGAACGGAACCGAGCGAATCACCTCCTCGGTCGCCGGATTGATCACGTCCCACGTGCCACCGTTCGCGGCATCGGTCCACTGTCCGTCGATGAGCTGCTGGAAGTGTCCTGCAGAAGGGTGTTCGGTCACGATGTCAGCTCTCGAAGACGCGTCGCCCCGCGAGCCAGGTCTGCGCGACCCGAATCTCGCTGAGCGACTGGGGATCCGTGGTGAGCGGGTTGCCGGAAAGGACCGCGAAGTCGGCCCACTTCCCCGGCTCGATACTACCGCGATTGGACTCGTCGCCCGATGCAATGGCGCCGCCCATCGTGTACGCGTAGAGCGCCTCGGCCACGCCGATCGACTGGCCGAGGGCGATCGGCACCCCCTCGTCGTCGCACCGGTCGACCGCGGCTTGAATGCCGCGGAAGATGCCGTCGTCCTCGACCACCGGCGCGTCTGACGACAGCGCCACGGTCAGGCCGGCAGCGAGCATATCGCGCAGCGGATAGGCGCGCGCGAGGAACGCGTCCGGAAGGGCGCTGCGAAAATTCCGCCCGAGCGCATGGAGAAAGACGCTCTGCGGGACGGCGATGACCCCGAGCGCTGCGGCGCGGGTCAACTGCTCGGCGCTCGGCAGGCCGAGGTGTTCTATGCGCTGACGCTTGCCGCCGGTGCCTAACGCTTCGTACACGCGCAGGACCTGGTCGATGGCGACGTCGCCGATCGCATGCGTCGCGATCCGCCACCCGCTGTCGAACGCTTCACGGGCGAGCGCGAGGAGCTCGTCATCGGGAAATCGGAGCACTCCCGTGGCGCTGGTGTGCTGGTACGGAACGCTAAGCGCGGCCGTCGCGCCGCTCAGCCCCCCGTCGGCCAGAAACTTGACGGTGTCGATGCGCAGTTGATCGGTGACCGACTGCACACCAAGCGGAACGACACCGACGCCGTCCACTGTGCGCAGCGCCATCACGTTCACGCGACTCGCCAGGCGCGACTCACCGTCCATCCATCGATAGGTGTCGAGCAGGACCGGCGCGACGCCCGCGTCGTTGGTGCTGGTGATTCCCAGCGACAGCTGGTGCCGGAGTGCGGCGTCGATCATCGCGGCATAGTCGTCACGCGACGGTTGGGGGAGCCGCGCGTTCACCAGACCCATCGCCGTCTCATGCAGCTGCCCGGTCGGCTCGCCGGACGCATCACGTGCTACCACGCCCCCAGAGGGATCCTTGGTGTCGCGGGTGATGCCGCAGCGCCGCAACGTCTCGCTGTTCACCGCGTAGATGTGGCCGCAAGTGCGCGTGAGTACCACCGGCTGGTCGGCGACCGCGCCATCGAGGTCGGCGCGGTCGGGGGCGCGACGTTCGCGCAGGTTCGCCTCGTTGTAACCACGCGCGAGGAGCCACGCGCCCGGCCCCAGTCGTCCCGCCGCGACGCGGATCGTGGCGGTCAGCTCTGCCAGACTCCGCACGCCCCGCAAGTCCACCATCGTCGTGAGCAGGTGGCCGATCTTCCAGATATGGGCATGGGCGTCGATCAAGCCGGGGACAACCGTGGCACCTCTCAGCGTTTCCCGTTTGGTCCCGGCGCTACCGAGTGCGCCGATCTCAGTATCGCTTCCCACCGCCACGATCTTCCCGGCCGACACCGCAACGGACTCGGCCCGCGGCATCGTCGCGGACTGCGTCAGGATCACGCCCCCCTCGAGGATGAGGTCGACCACGGCGCCCGGCTCCGCGCTCAGGCCGTGAGCGCCGGTGTCGAGCGGCCGGCCTCCACCACACTGATTGCATCTCCCAGCACTGCCAACCCTTCGCGCAGTTGCTCCTCGGTGATCACCAACGGCGGGAGGAGGCGGATGCCGTTGCTGAACAACCCGGCCCGCATGGCGAGTACCCCGCCCTGCACCGTGCGCTTGATGATCGCCAGCGTCTCCTGCGGCGCCGGCTCCTTCGTCGCGCGATCCCGGACGAACTCGGCCAGCATCATTGCCCCGAGGCCGCGCACGTCCCCCACGAGAGGATACAGGGCCTGCCAGCGACCCATCGCCTCGCGCATCACGTCGCCGAGGTGCTGAACGTGCGCCAGGAACTCGGGACGACGGATGATCTCGATCACCTGGATGGCGGCGGCGCATGCCACCGGGCTGCCACCGTACGTACCGCCGATCCCGCCCACGTGCGACGAATCGAGGATCTCCGCGCGACCGGTGACCGCGCTGATCGGCATCCCCGCGCCGAGGGACTTGGCGCTCACGACGAGATCGGGGACGACGCCGGTATGCTCGACAGCGAAGAGCTTCCCCGTCCGACCAAAGCCGCACTGGATTTCATCGGCGATCATCACAATGCCGTGCGCGTCGCACAGCTCGCGGATACGCCGGAGGAAACGCTGCGGGACCGGGAGAAAGCCCCCCTCGCCTTGCACGGGCTCAACGATGATTGCTGCGGTGGCCGACGGATCGACTTGGGCGATGAAGGCGAGGTCGAGTTGCTGGATGCTCCAGTCGAGGTACTGCTCTTCCGTCATGCTATCGGGCGTGCGGTAGAGATTGGGCATCGGAATGCGCACGATCTCGGGGGCAAACGGGCCGAGTCCCTGCTTGAACAAGCCGTACTTGCTCGTCAGGCTGAGCGTGAGCAGCGTGCGCCCGTGATAGGCTCCCTCGAAACAGACTACCGCGGGACGGCCAGTGAATCGACGCGCCAGGTTCACCGCGTTCTCGACGCTCTCCGCGCCGCTGTTCGCCAGCAGCGATTTCTTGGGAAAGTCCCCCGGTGTGATCTCGTTGAGCAGCTCGCAAAGCCGCACGTAGGGTTCGTACGTCGCCACCAGCGCACACGGGTGGATGAACCGCGCTGCCTGCTCGGCGATGGCCTGCACCACCGGTGTAGGGGAATGTCCCACCGCCAGCATCCCGATCCCTCCCACCAAGTCGATGAAGGTGTTGCCGTCCACATCATGCACGAGCGCCCCCTCGGCGCGGTCGACGACGACGTCCGTGGCCTTGCCGAGGCCGGAGGCGACCGCGGCGGCGCGGCGGGCAATCAGTGCGCGACTACGTGGACCGGGCACTTCGGTCTTGAGCGCGATGTCTCCCATCGTCATCCTCGAAAGTGAGTATTGATCGTCTCTTCCGGTCGCACGGCGCCCGCAACCGCTCGCGCGGCGTCGAGCACGATCAGGACGCTGTAGTCGTCGCAGACCGGATCGTGTACATGTCCCGGCAGCAGCACGCGCGCCTCGAATCCGACCCTGAGCTGCATCGAGAGCGTAGGATCGTTGATCTCGCCGGAGCGGAGACCGTCGAAATAGGCCTGCGCCGTCATCTCATGCTTGCGCTCGCCGAAGCCGCTCATCATCCCGGCGGCCATCTGCCCGAGGAGGCCGAGCACCCATACGAGTTCCTGTCTCGCGGCGTAGAGCGCCCGGGCAACGCCACGCCCACGGTAGCTTGGGGAGACTCCGAGGTCTGCCCCGTAGAGCCACTCCCCATCGGGCTCATGCGAGGTCAGCCAGCCGCCCTGGATGATGTCGTCGAAGGTGTGCGACGCATGGTCGAAGTCGAAATGACGCCGGATCGTGCTCGTGGCCCCGACCACGCGCGTCCCATCGAGCGCGACGAATTGCCCTTCGGGAAAGAGCGTCAGGTGTCTCCGGTAGTGTTCCGCCTTGAACCGCTGGGCGTCATCGAGTGTAGGGAAGACGTCGTGCTGGAGCGATTCCAGGGCGTCGGCGTGCTCGCTCCGCGTGCTGGCGATGAGCAGTCCCGATGCGAGACGGCGGTGATAGCTGCCGGGGGTCGAGTCCGTCGGGTCGGACGAAGGGCGCGGAGGATCGGCGGGCAGTGGGCGCTCCGCGGCGAGGGTGAGCCGTTGTACGGAACGGCCTATTCTACCGGTCGAAGCGCGGAACGGATAGCGACGCGCGGCATCGACATGGCGGACCAACATTGCGCAGCGATGGCGCGTCTCCGCCCGTCGTTCCGTCGGGCTATCGAGGATGCGCCACCGGAGGCCGACGCCATCGTCGGCGCCGACGACTATCGGCCACGGCCTCCATCCGGCAACTTCACCGGTAACATCGGTAGCACCGGCTACCGGGCGTGCCACGGATCCGTCACCGGGTAACCGCCTATACGAATGGAGCGCGCGATGGCCAAGGCCAAGGGAGCCCCCGCTGATCCGTGGAAGCTCAAGACCCCGCCGGGGTCGTCGGACTTCACGATGCACCGCGACACGATCGATGGGATCGAGATGCTCGTCTGTACTGTGGGAAAGACCGTCCTCTGGTACGAGTACCGGTGCCTCGTCGATCTCCATGCGATGCTCAAGGCGCATGGTGACTGGATGGAGCTTGGCTCGACCGATGAGCAGAAGCCGGCCAAGGAGGGGACAGTCGAGGCGTGGGGGCGATCGCCCGAGAACCCGTTAGGCGGATGGTACGGACGCAAGAAGGGGCTACGCGGACGCTTCGGCATGTACGTGCCCCCGCTCATGGAAGCGCTGGGACTCGCCGAGGTTGAGCACAACCCGCGCGGAAACCGCATGCGCGCGCGTTGAAGCGCCCGCGCCGTTTACGAGACGGCGCGGGCGCTTGCCTCGCCTGCGATGCCTCAGTTCAACTTGCGCACTGTTGCGACGCCGGGAATCGACGCGTTCTCGGCGACCCACACGCCGCCCGTTGCGTCCACCGCCAGCGCGCTCGGAAGTGAGAGTCCGCTCGCCATGATCGTGCAGATCCCGGTCGCCACGTCGCACGCCTTCACCCGCCCCCCAGCGACCGGCGCCAGCGGGCCGCCCGCCGCCTTCGTTTCGACCGCCAACCAGGTGGCAGCGTCGAATTCGGCCACATACAGCATCCCGTTCGGGCCGAACTCGAGATCGACGACCGAGGTCAGTCCCGACGCCACCAGCGTGCACGCCGCGCTGGGGCACAGCACGTGACGGCTCCCGGCGGCGATGCGCCAGATGCGCGACATCTTTGGCGCCGATGGGAAACCGGTCAGTTCACTCGCGTAATACGCGCCATCGGGCCCCACGGCGATCGACGTCGCCACCGGTTGGGCAGGAATCGCCGGAGGGAGCGAGCACTCCGGAGCGCCGCTGCGCGGACAGCCGATCATTTCCTTGAAGTGCGCCGTCGAGACGAGTTGCGGCGTCAGCACCGCCACCCAGTCGATCGCTCCTTCACCCCCGACCATCAGGATGTCGTTGCCGGCTGCGTCTGCCACGAGTGAGCTGCTGCCGTTCAACCGTGCCAGGTTGAAGGGATTGGATTCCGGGGGAAGATTGTTCCAGATTTGGTCCGGGTTCACTGCGTCCTCGTACGCGCCAAGGTCGGCGATCTGCCGGACGTTGCCCCGTGCGATGCGGAACAGTCTTTTCTCGGTCGGCGCCTGCGAGGGATCGAACGCCTCTCCCGTCAGCGCGAATATGTCGTTGCCCCCTACGGGTCCAATGCCGGTGACTCCCTTGAGTGCAGCGACGAGCCGTGTAGTGCTGCCCTGAATCTCCGTCACCCCCACGAACATTTCGC
>JBDTUA010000335.1:0-6221 GCA_040007995.1 Gemmatimonadota bacterium
TCGCGCTCTGGCACGCGCGACCACAGAAGTAACCACCGACCCCGTCCATCATGCTCTTCGACGCCATCAAGTCGCTCCTCGGCGGTCATGGTGACCGCGCGAGCGACGCGCCCGCCGCGTCCGGCTCGGGCGACGACTCCTCCGCCGAGGGAGGTGCGGACGTCGTCGACCCTGTGCACCTGGCGGCGTGTGTCCTCCTGCTCGACGTGGCGTACGCGGACGGGACGTTCACCGACGACGAGCGCAGCCATCTCGAGACGACCATGGGGCGGCACTTCGCCCTACCGATCGAGAGTGTGCGTGCGCTGATCGACGCCGCCGAGATCGAGCGCTCGCGCGCGATCGATCACTTCCAGTACACGCACGTGCTGCGGCAGAACTTCGACGTCGGCCAGAAGATGGTGCTGGCCGAAGTCATGTGGGGACTCGTGCTCGCCGACGGGACGGTGGACGAGCACGAGCACTACCTGACGCGGAAGATCTCCAACTTGCTCGAGCTCGAGCCTGGCTTTCTCTCGACGGCGAAGCATCGGGCGGCGGAGCAGGCGAGGGAGGGGTAGGGACGGGGGACGGGGGACGGGGGACGGGAGGTTGAGTCGGTCAGGGCCGGCGACTATCAGTGGCTTCGCCGTACTCCTCTCTTTCCGTCGATTGTCAGGCTGGGCGCCACACGTGCAGGTTGGATGAGCAGGTCGCGCGTCATGCCGACACTCCCCCACCTCTAGCGCCCAACACTACCGCTCACCCCGCCGCCTTCGCTCGTGCTCCCAGCCATTCGCGTGCATCGCTTGTCGTCGCCGTTAGGCGAATGGGAGCTCGCCCTGGGCGAGCCCTCGCCGGCGCTGCGCCCGTTTGTGCAGGGACGTTACGCCGGCTCGGTCGAGCGCATCGCGGGGACGCTCACGCGGCTGGAGCTCCCGCATCCGGGGATCGTCTGCATCTTCAACTTCGGCGATCCGTACCGCGTGACCGACCCGCGCCGGCGCGAGGCCGCACCCTGGTTGGGGAGCTTCGTCGCCGGCCTCTACGACTCCTATGTGCACGTCGAAGCCCGCGGCGTGTCGCAGTGTGTGCAGTGCAACCTGACTCCGCTCGGCGCCGCGCGGTTGCTGGGGATGCCGATGGAGCCGATCACCAATCGCTCGGTGCCGATGGAGACGCTGCTCGGGTCGCTCGCCGATGACGTCGCCAGCGAGATGTTCGAGTCACCGAGCTGGGAAGGTCGTTTTGCCGTGTTGGAGCGGACCTGGCTGCGACGACTCTCGGCGTCGATCGCCGGGCCCGCATCCGTTCAGGACGCATGGCGGATGCTGTCAAGCATGGACGGGAACGTCGGCGTCGCAGAAATTGCCGATGAACTCGGGATGAGCCGCCGGCGGTTGACAGCCCAGTTCCGGGAACAGATCGGACTCCCGCCAAAGCTTCTCGCCCGCATCCTGCGGTTCCACCGCGTCGTCGAGCGGCTCGTGGCGACCGAGGGTCGGCGTCTCTCCGAGGTCGCGCACGACTGCGGCTACTACGACCACGCGCACTTCGACCGCGACTTCCGCGAGTTCTCGGGACTCACGCCTTCGGAGTACTTCGTCACGCGTCATCCCACGTTCGGTTCCATCCTCGTTGGGGACTGAGAGGGACGGGGGACGGGGGACGGGGGCATAGCACCTTCCGCGTCCCATTTGTACAAGACCTCGCGCAAGAGGGGCGAGATCTTGGCCCTATCCTTCGGCATCCTTCGTCATCCTTTGTCCAGTCAGGAGCTCCATCATGTCCGATTCGACCCCGTCGTCCCTGTCCGCATCGACCGCCCGCGACGCTGCCGATCCTGCCGATCCTGCCGACACGGCGTCCGCCATTTCTCCGACCCTGTTCTACCGCGATGCTCCGGCGATGATCGCCTGGCTCGAACGCGCCTTCGGCTTTCGGAGCCGCCTCATCGTCCCCGGCGACAACGGCACGATTCGACACTCGGAGCTGTCGCTCGGCTCCGTCGTGATCATGGTCTGCTCCTCGCGTCCCGACCGCGGGTGGAAGAGCGTCGCCGAGTTAGGGGGAGCGTCCGCCGGTGTTTGCGTGGCGGTGAGCGATCCCGACGCGCACCACGCGCGTGCCGTCGCGGCCGGCGCCGAAGTGATCTTCCCGCTCCAGGAGACGCACTACGGCTCCCGCGACTACACGGCGCGCGACCCCGAAGGAACGAGCTGGACATTCGGCACCTACGTGCCCGGCGCGTACTGGGACGGCGCCACCGGCAGCTAACCAGCAGTTGACCAGCCGTTGACCGTTAGCTGCAACGTCAGGCCATGTCGAATTCCTTGGCGAACGCCACCGCGAAGGAGAAGGTCTTCGCGCGATTGCGCGCTTCCATCATGTCGGCCACCCTTTCCAGGCGCGCCGGGATCGCGAGGATCTTCTCCTGTGCCTTCTTCCCTGCCTCGTTCAGCCCGGTGATGGCGTCGATCGCCCAGTACTTGATCACGTCCTGCACGATGCGCATGTAGTCGCGGGGGCCATAGATCCCCGCCCGCCGGATCACGTCCGCCATCTCGCGGAAGTGCGGCATGCTGATGCCAGGCATGTCGATCGAGGGCATGATGTGCGCGGCGGACTCCAGCGCACGATTCGGGTCGCGCGCCAGCACACGCTCGAAGATCGCGCGATAGAACACGTAGTGCCGCGCCTCCTCCTTCGCCACGTTCGACAGCACCTCGCCGATCAGGGGCTCGTGCTCGCTCGCGACGCGCCCGGTATTGGCATGGCTCACCTGCGTCGCCCGTTCCTGCAGCGATGTGTACACGAAGACCCGATAGGGATCCTTGTCCCAGGTCGGCTCGAAGCCGGCGCGCAGGTACTCGAACTGCATGCGCTCCATGACCGGATTGTCGAGGATGCGCGAATCGCGTGTGTAGTCGTGCAGGATGGCGCCGTGCCGGTCCTCCTCGGCGGTCCACAGGTTATTCCACTTGGCCCAGATCGAGTCGGGTCCCAGGTACTGCGACAGCAGGCGGTGGAAGTGCGGGAGCCCCTCCTCCGTCAGCGTGTTGAGGCACAGTGCGACACGCGCCGGGAGGGTGATGCCCTCGGCGCGACGCCGGAGCTGCCTAACGAACTCGTCCGGATCAGTGTCCGGCTCAGGCGAGAGCAGGTCGCTCGGAAACCAGAGCAGCCGCTTCGACTCGTGCGCCTCCATCAGGATGGTGACGTCGTGCGCGAGGTCTTCGAGGACCTCGACCTTGGCCATCGTCTCGTACTCGGACGGATTCTTCATGGGCGAAGATGTTGGAAGGCGGGTCGGGCGCGCCGCGCGCCGCTCTTACCCTACGTCGAGACCCCGGCGCGCGCCACTCCTGCGTTTGCATCCGGCCATGGCAATCCGGGGCCCGACCCGCGAGCTTCCAATATCGCGCGCCGGATTCGTGGCGCGCCGCGCCTCATGAGAGGCGCGTTTGCTGCCATGACATCTCAGGACCTCTCAGGACATCCGTGACGTTTACCTCGCTCGAACTCGACGCCAGTCTCCTCAAGGGGCTGAAGGAACTCGGCTTCGCCCGCCCCACGCCCATTCAGTCAGACGCAATTCCGCACGCGCTCGCCGGACGCGACTTGCTCGCCTGTGCGGTCACCGGTAGCGGCAAGACCGCGGCCTTCCTCCTCCCCATCCTGCACCAGCTGCTGACGCGTCCGCGCGGCACCACGCGCGCCCTCGTGCTCACCCCCACCCGCGAGCTCGCCGCCCAGATCCACGAGGACTTGAACGACCTCGCGGTGCATACTCCCATCACCTCGGCCGCGATCTTCGGCGGCATGGGGATGGGACCGCAGGAACACGCCCTGCGCACTGGCGTCGACGTCGTCATCGCCACCCCTGGTCGTCTGCTCGATCACCTGCGGCACTCCTACGCCAACCTCGGCGGTATTGAGCACCTCGTGCTCGACGAGGCCGACCGCATGCTGGACATGGGGTTCCTCCCCGACATTCGGCGGATCCTCAAGCAGCTCCCGACCAAGCGACAGACGCTCTTCTTCAGCGCCACGATGCCCGGACCCATCGGGCAGCTCGCGCACGAGATGCTGCGCAACCCGGCGACTATCAACCTCCAGCGGAAGTCGGCCCCAGCCATCGGGATCACGCAGGCGATCTATCCGGTGGCGCAGGAAGTCAAGTCACTCCTGCTCCTCGAGCTGCTGGCCCGCGGCGAGATGCAGGAAGTGCTCGTCTTCACGCGCACCAAGCATCGCGCCGACCGCCTGCAGAAGTTTCTGGCCAAACAGGGGATAGCCGCCGAGCGCATCCACGGTAACCGGTCACAGCCGCAGCGCACCGAGGCGCTGGCCGGCTTCAAGAGCGGGAAGTATCGCGTGCTCGTCGCCACCGACATCGCGGCGCGTGGCATCGACGTCGAGGAACTCGGCCATGTCGTCAACTTCGACGTCCCGATGGCGCCGGAGGACTACATCCACCGTGTCGGCCGCACCGGCCGCGCCGAGGCGACGGGCGACGCGTTCACCTTCGTCTCCCCCGACGAGGAGCAGGACCTCCACGACATCGAGAAGAAGCTCGGCCGCCGGCTGCAACGGGTGACGCTCCCCGATTTCGACTACACGGCGCGCGCGTCGGAGAAGCTCGAGGTCTCGCAGGCCGAGCGAACCGCCAAGTGGCGGGAGCAGAAGGCGAAGGAGCGCGCGAATGCGAAGGCCAAGGCGGATCGTCGCCTGCAGGCCGAATCCGACACCCGTGGTCGCCAGGATACTCGGTCGGCTCGCGGCCCGCGCCCGGCAGGGGCGTCCGGCGGTGGATCCTCCGGAAGCGGCTCGCGCCCGTCGGGGGCTGGCCACAGCGGAGCGACGTCGGCGCCCTCGCGCGGCGGGGGCTCGGCGCGTAGCGGGGGCGCCCGCAGCGGCGGGGGGCGTGGAGGACAGGCCGGCACGAGTGGGAGCGGCGGCTCGAGCGGGGGGGGAGGAGGAGGCACTCGAGGTGGTCGCTCCCGCTGATCGCGAGGCACCGACTCACTTCTACGGAGGGCAGCATGCGATTCGAGTACCTCACGCTCAAGGTCGCCGCCACCGGATGGTTTGCGGGCGGCGATCTCGATGGGGATGCGTTCAATGCGAAGCTGAACGAGCTCGGCGCCGCGGGATGGGAGCTCGTCTCGGTGTTCGACACGAACATGATGCGTGGTCGCACCCGCGACGTGATTGCGATCCTGAAGCGCGAGAAGCGCTAGGCGGGCGCGGAGCGCGGGGGAGCGACGCCGTGGCGCCGCTCCCCCGCTGCCTGACGACTGCTGACCTCAGCATCTCGCCAGCTTTCCTTGTGTTTAGTCGGCGCGCATGGCGAGCACCGGGTCGATGCTCGCCGCGCGCCGCGCGGGGATCCAGATCGCCAGCGCCGCGACGCCGACGAGTACCAGCGGCACGGCCACGAAGGTCAAGGGATCCATCGCTCCCGAACCATACAGCACGCTCCGAATGAGGCGAGCGACCCCGAAGGCCGCCGCCAGGCCCACGGCTCCGCCGATGGCCACGAGCGCGAGTCCCTGTCGCATGACCATCCCCACGACCTCACCGCGCGCGGCCCCGATCGCCATGCGGATCCCGATTTCGCGCGTGCGCTGCGAGACGGCGTACGACATCACCCCGTACATGCCGACCGCGGCCAGCAGGAGACCTAACACGCCAAAGATCCCGAGCACCGTTCCCGCCAGGCGGGCGGGGAGGAGGGCCAGTCCGAGGTGCGAGGTCATCGTCTGCATGTCCGCTACGGGCATGTCCTGGTCGAGCGCCGCCACCTCGGCGCGCACCTGAGGAATCAGCGCCGCCGGGTCGCCCGACGAGCGCACGTGTATCACCATCTCGGTGCGCCACATCTGCGCCTGCGGGAAGTAGGCAAAGGCCGTGGGGTCTTCCCCGAGACGGCTGTACTTCCCCGTCGGGACGACTCCGATCACCGTGCGATCCATTCCGCCGGAGTGTACCGTGCGCCCGACCGCGTTCCCGTCGGGCCAGAAGCGCTCCACGAAGCGCTGGTTGACGATGACCACACCGGCGGCGGCGCTGTCATCGCGCACGGTGAAGGCGCGCCCTGCAATGAGCGGAATCCGCAGCGCCTCGAAGTATCCGGGCGTCGCGACCGTGTAGCGGATCGACATATTCTCGTCCTTTGTCGGGGTATACCCCGGGACCTCGAATCCGCGATCGGAGTTGCTGAGCCCGAGCGGGACCTC
>JBDTUA010000336.1:0-6203 GCA_040007995.1 Gemmatimonadota bacterium
TCGCCCGCGGCGGCTGCAGCCCGGCTGGGCGACGGCACCTGCGGGCAGCCGCCGAGCCAAACGGGGAGGAGCGATTCGGGAGCACGTCAGCATGGTGGGGCTCGCGATCGTTGCCAGCGCTGGATGAGCTGCCGCTGACCGCGGCCGCGCGCCGCGCAGATGCGCAGAGTGGGGCTGGCGACGAGGAGTGCGCTCATCCGTGTGACCACGGCGGTCGCAGTGGTGACGTGACCGCCGGCTGCGTCGACGCCATCAGGATCGCTCGGAACGGGCAGACATAGCTGGCTGCATCGACGTGCGTCGAGCCTGCTCCGGTGCGACGCGAGACTTGAAGCCCCTCGCGGGCCTCGGTCGGGCGTTCATCGCCGAGCTTGATGCCACGCTTGCCTTCCTCCGACTCCACCCGTCTCCCTTGCCCGCGACCTAATCACTGCTGGGGACTCCCCTGCCTTCTCATCAGCCCCGTTCCACCGTCCTTCGCGGCACACCCTATTTGCCGGTGGCTGACCTGTCGGCGACGGAGCAGTACTATCGTCAGGTTCTCGGCTTTGCGCTCGAGTACCCGGGCGGCAATCTCGCTGAGTTCGCAATTCTCAGCAGGGATGGGTGCGCCCTGATGCTGCGCCGGATCCCGGATGCGAGCCGCATTCGGCCGATGGAAGCCCAAGGCGGGACCTGGGACGCCTTCTACTGGGTCTCCGCGATCGATCCCCTATACGACGAGTTTCGGGCCCACAAGGCCGTCTTCGCGTACGGGCCGACTCTTCAGCCCTACGGGATGAAGGAATTCGCAATTCGCGATCCCGATGGCCACGAGGTCGGCTTTGGCTAAGCGGTGGAAGCCGGCGCTCCATAGGAGGCCGGCTGCGTGGCGACCGACGTGTCCTCGCGCCGTACTGCCCCGCCCTCCGCTGTCGCAAGCTCAGCGAATCCCCCCTCGGCGACGAGGACCGCGATCTCGACATGTGTCCGCGCTCAGTGATCGCGAGCGAACTCGCGGGCGCGGGTGGGTGCGCCATGGGAAGTCGGAGCCGCACGTTCGCGCGCTTCGTGATGCGACCCCGCATGCGCCGATCGCCGGCGCTGCATTCGCTCGGCACCAGGCCGAGGTACCCCTGGACCTGGTGGGCATGCGGGAACCGCGTGACATCGTCCAGCGCGGCGACGCACGTGAGCTCGGGCGCTACGCACCCTACCCATGCTTGCCGACGGGGTGGCACGTTCAGTACGTTATTCCGTACTTACCCGCAATTCACCGGAGGCCCCTGTGCCGAAGCTCAAGCCCAGCCGCGACATTCAGCCGGTGACCGAATTCCGGGCCAATGCCGCACAGTTCATCGAGCAGGTTCAGGCGACCAGCGTGCCAGTCATTCTTACCCAGCATGGTCGCAGCGCAGCTGTCTTGCTGGATGTGGCAACCTACGAAGCGATGCTCGATGAGTTGGCACTGCTTCGCGACGTGCGCAAAGCGGAGCAACAGGTCGCCGCCGGCAAGGGAGCGACGCATGCGGCGGTCGCCAAGCGGCTGCGGGCACGTCTCGCTCGGTGAAGATCGTCTGGTCGCCGCTCGCCGAACAGCGCGCGCTGGAAGCCGTCGACTACATCGCCCAGGATCGCCCTCTCGCCGCCGTAGCCTGGCTCGAAGCGCTCATCGAGCGAGTAGGGCAGCTCGACCGCTTCGCTCGCCGTGGGCGCATCGTGCCCGAGATCGGCCGTCCCGACTATCGCCAGATCATGCACGCGCCCTATCGCGTCGTGTACCGCGTCGACAAGTCTAAGATCGTCATCCTTACCATCCGACATTGGCGACGCGACTGGGATCCCGCTGAGATTCCCGGCGGCGAATGACTCTCGGGGCAGCAGGCGGCTAGCAGGTCCGACTAGCACTCGGCACCGACTTGCGACGCGTGCAATCGCGCGTGCGGCCGCACGCCTGGAAGCAAGCCAAGGACCTCCGTTGGCGCGGGCGTCGTGGAAGTTCGAGTGCGAGTCGCGGGCGCGTATCCATTTGCTGTACGCACTAACGTTCGCAGAAGGCATCTACGTGTTACACGTCTTCAGCATCGGCGCCCTCGTCGAGATGCTCGCCCACCTCGAGATCACGGTGACCGTGCGCATGAAGGCCTCCCCGCGAGTCGCAAAACGGTACCGGAAGACACACTGGAGTCATTCCGTCAGGCGCACCGCTTCGACGCAGAGTGGGAACCGGCTGGCGTATGTGGTGGATCAGCTTTGCGTGCTGCGCTACGACAACGAAGCGGGAAAGGGTGATCATCCGCATCGCGGTAACGCCGAACGGGCGTATCACTTCACAACGCCAGAGAAGATGATCGCCGACATTCAGGCTGATATCGAGAGGTGGAAGAGTGAAAACCGTCACGCTTGACGTGCGCACGGCCCGCGACGCGATGACCGGCTTCGTGCAGACGTGGAAGTGCGGGAAGGCCGACACCTCCGCACGCATCGTTTTCGAGACGCCCGAACTGCTGTGGCAGGCCATCTCGGCTAAGCGTTGGCAGCTGCTCAAGACGCTCTGTGGCGCCGGCCCCGTCTCCATTCGCGAGGCGGCGCGGCGCGTGGGTCGCGATGTGAAGACCGTGCACGGCGATGTCACGGCGCTCCTCAACGTCGGCATATTGGATCGGCATGAGAGCGGCGGTATCGTGTTTCCATTCGAGGCGGTCCGGGTGGACTTCACGCTACGCACCGGGTAGCGACCTCCGACGCCCGCAGGTGTTTCCGTGCGCGCTTGATCACCTGCGCAAGGCGCCGCTGCCGCGCTTCCCCTGCGTTGTGTACTTCGTCGTATTCCCGGATGGCATCTCGGTGCTCGCCGTCATTCACGAGCGGCGACACCCGCGACGCTGACTAGCGCGACGATGATGCCTGACTCGCGTCGGAGCAGAGGGCCGAGGGATGGTATGCTCGCTGCGCTCGCTGTATCGCCTTCGGCCGCAGGTCAGCGCAGACGTTGGGCGGCGATCCGACGTGGGGTGTGTTAACTTTCAGCCATGATAGACTGGTCCTCCTGCCCGGCGGTCGAGCGAGACCCGGAACGGTACAGCGGCGCGTGGCTGTTCCGCGGCACGCGCGTGCCGGTCGCCGCGCTGTTTGAGAATCTCGAAGGTGATGCGCCGGTCCATGACTTTCTCGAATGGTTTCCGGGTGTGACCCGCGACCAGGTAAGAGCGGTGTTGGAGCATGCGGCGCGCAGCGCGTTGACCACCGCGTAGATGCGCGTGGTCTTTGACCAGGGCACACCAGCGCCCCTCCGTCGGGCCATGCCCCATCACACGGTCGAGACGGCCTACGAGCGCGGCTGGGCGACGTTGCGGAATGGGGAGTTGTTGAGCGCCGCCGAAGCAGCGGGGTTCGAGGTGTTGGTTACCACCGATACGAATCTGCAGTACCAGCAGAACCTGCCCGCGCGTCGGATTGCGGTCGTCGTCCTAACGTCGACGAGCTGGCCGCGCATCCGGCAAGTGACTGCCCGCGTAGTCGAGGCGGTGGATCAGGCCGCGACGGTCCACTACGCTGAAGTCGCGATCCCGTAGCCCGGTGGGCCGCGCGGTGGCGCTGTGCGTCGGGCGCTTCTTCACCGGTGTCCGCATTCCCCGGTGTACGAACTGTTCGCCGCCGACGATATCGTCGTACTCGGGTGTCGCCACGTCCAGCAAGGCGAAATCAACTGGAATCTGGCGCGCCGCAACGTATGGCGAACGTTCACCAGACCGGGTTCGGGTGCTGCATTGCGGAGGCTGTTATTCACCAGCGGCGGCACCCGCGACGCTCGCACCCGCGCCGCTGATGCCTGACTCGACCGGTTTGACGCCGCGTGTTCGCGAGGCGACGCGTAAGGGTGCAGGTTCCCCTATGCTTCACCGAGGGGCCCGCATGCGTTCGTCGGACTAGCGCTGCACAGGAGAACTGTCCTCCACGATCGCTTCAGGATCGACGATCGGCATTCGAAAGTGCGCTGCGTATCCCTTGGAATGACAGTCGGTCAGGATTCGCGATGTGTCGAACTGATTCGTTAGGCGCAGATGAGCGCGTACGGTTGTGAGGTACTGATGTCGCTCGTGCAATCGCGTACTTGGCTGAGCTGCGCTCGCGCTCGGCGTCGCGTGCGCTTGCTCCACCAAGCAGACACATTCTGCGCTCGGTGCCGCTTCCACAGCGGCAGTCCGCGAAGGATCGCATCGAGGTCGCCCCGACGACCGGCGACAAAGTCGTCGAGGTCGGCCCCGTCGCCGACCGACATCTCAAAGACGAGGTGCTGGACGCCGCCGCCTTTCACAAGGCGCTGAACTGCGCAATGTTTGAGGCGGAATACTTCGGCCGTCCCGTGCGTCGGCTCACCGAGGCCGATAATTCTCGCGCTGTGCGCCGCCTTGAGGAAAGGGTCGAGGTCGCACGCCCCCTTGGCTGGGGCCGTTCCGGATAGCGGGGACGCGAACGCTCCGATGGCGGCGGCGAGCGACTGAGGCCGCGCGACGCGAGTACAAACAAGGAGAGCAGTAGCGACGGCGATCTGCTACACTATTGAGGCACCAGTACCAGTAGGATTCGGAGGTCAGTCTGACCAGCAGGATTGGAGAGGGACGGCTTTCGCATCTCTCTGGGCCTGATGAAACTAGTGCGATGACGCAAGCGCTCGTATGAGTCCCCGACATGCGCGCAATCGGGGATGTGCGCCGACCCGTGCAGCAATCAGAGGGACAGAGTGAAGGCGGCGCTGGCGACCGTCCCGCCGTTGACGTTCACTTCGATCACATGACGTCCCGCATGGTACCGCCGAGTCGTGACGCGCCGTAGCGAGTGGCGCTTCGTCAGCTGCAGCTCAGCCTGCGGTTTCAAGTCGACCGTCCATCCCTTGAAGACCTTGGACGATGTAGTTCCGTCGCTCCGCACGTGGTGCACCACGTAATCGATCGCCAGCTTCTGCGTGCGGCGCGACGTGGAGCGGAGGGTGAGCGTCATCGAGAGGGAATCGCCGACAGCGACTCGCCTGGGGGTGCGCGAGAGCGCCGCCGACCCCGCGAAACGCGCGCCCAGCCCCCACGCTGTCAGCACCCGACGATCGCCCTTCTTGATGAGCGTGCGGCTGGCGTGACGAAGCAGCGCGCGTCGCGCAGCCGTTGCTTCGGGAAGGTGCGTCTCCAGCCAGTCGGCCACGAGCGCCGGATGATCCTTGGCGATGTCGTTGAGATGATTGGCCACGCTTCGCCGCACGTGCGCACTCGGATCGGCGGTCCACTTCGTCAGGGTGGTGAAGACCAGCGCGGGGTGGGCGACGATCAGCGGGCGGATCGCGAACTCGGCGGTGAAGCGCTGCGTGAAGGCGTGCAGGGTCTGCAGTGCCCGCGTGGGATCGGCGATCCCCCGGCGCGCCACGAACTCGCCTGCCGACCAGAGGATCCACCCGCGAAGTCCTTCGTCGGCGAGGGCGAGGCCTGCCATGTTGTCGCCCGTTTCTGCCGGCGCGAGGGCGCCCTCGAGCACGGAGGCGGCCCGGTCGAAGTCGTTAGGCAAGGTGGCCTCCAACGCATCGGCGACCTGCATCGCCCGCGCCTTGAGCTCAAGCGCCTCAAGTCCGTGCGTGGCGAGCGACTCGAAGCGCGGCACGTCGAAGTCGCCCCAGGACCGGGAGAGGTGTCCTGCGGCGACGCGAACCAGTGCGGGATTGATCAGCTTCTTGAAGGGTTCGGCCACGGGAGCGACTCGACGGGAAACGGAGGTGCGGGGAGGAAGTCAGGCTGCGTCCCGGATGATCGCATGTGCAGGGAGGGGGGGAAAGGTGGCCAGGACGGAGCGCGACGTCGCAGGTACGCCTACGACAACACGCGGGGCAAACAACTTGTGACGGTATTGCAAGGAGGGACAACGCTGGGCCGACTGGTGCACTGTAACACTAGCCGTTATAATACATTCCGTGATACGCTCTTTCGCGGATGACGCCACGGAGGACCTGTTCAACGGCATCAGCTCCCGTCGGGCACGACAGGCCTGTCCAGTGGCGCTCTGGCCGGTCGCTCGGCGCAAACTGACACAGCTCAACCGGGTCCGCGACCTCGCAGAGTTGCGGGTGCCTCCGGGGAATCGACTGGAGCGACTGCGCGGAGACCGCGCCGGCCAGCACAGCATCCGAATCAATGACCAATACCGGGTGTGTTTCCGGTGGGAGGAGGGATATGCCGACCAAG
>JBDTUA010000337.1:0-6193 GCA_040007995.1 Gemmatimonadota bacterium
GCCCCGCCCGCTGCATCACGAGGCGCGTCGCGGGGACCGGCCCGATGCCCATGATGCGCGGCTCGACCCCCGCCGCCGCGCTGGCGACGATGCGCGCCACCGCAGACAGCCCCTCCTGCTTGAGGGCCGGCTCCGAGGCGACCAACA
Organism: Gemmatimonadota bacterium; assembly: GCA_040007995.1. Classification (GTDB taxonomy): domain Bacteria; phylum Gemmatimonadota; class Gemmatimonadetes; order Gemmatimonadales; family Gemmatimonadaceae; genus SCN-70-22. Next base: position 148 of record JBDTUA010000337.1, read on the forward strand.
GGGCGCAGGCGCCGTCGTTGATCCCCGACGAGTTGCCGGCGGTCACCGACCCCTTCCCGTCAGTCCGGAAGGCAGGGCGGAGTTTGCCCAGCCCCGCAAGCGATGAGTCGGGTCGCAGGAACTCGTCATCGACCACCGTCACCGTCGCGCCACGCTTCGCGCCGGGCGCCTGCACCGGCACAATCTCCTCGGCCAGGCGACCGGCCGCGCGCGCCGCCGCCGCCTTCTGCTGCGAGCGCAGGGCGAAGGCATCCTGGTCGTCGCGCGACACCTTCCACTGCTCCGCGACGTTTTCGGCCGTCTCCCCCATGGACTCCACGCCGTACTGGTCGCGCATGGCCGGATTGACGAAGCGCCACCCGATCGACGTATCGAACAACTGCGCATCCCGTGCAAAGGGGGCCGCCCCCTTCGACATCACGTACGGCGCGCGCGACATGCTCTCCACGCCACCGGCAATGTAGAAGTCGCCCTCCGAAAGCTTCACCGCCCGCCCCGCGTGGGCGAGCGCACTGAGCCCGGATGCACACAGGCGGTTGACCGTCTCCCCCGGAACCGTAACCGGGAGTCCTCCGAGCAGCGCCGCCATGCGCGCGACGTTGCGATTGTCTTCGCCCGCCTGGTTGGCGCAGCCGAGGATGACATCGACGATCTGCTCCGGCTCCACCCGATCCACGCGCTCCAGAAGCGCACGAATGGTGAGGGCGGCGAGGTCGTCGGGACGCACGCCGCTCAGGGCGCCGGCAAAGGAACCGATCGGAGTACGAACGCCGTCGACGATATAGGCATCACGCATGTTGGGGCTCACCGGGAAAGTGGGGACGCGAGGTCCGGTATGCCGTCCCCTTGAAGATCGCCACCAGCTCACCCTGCTGGTTGGTGACGAGCACACGATAGTACCCGAGCCGGTTGGACCGCGTCTCTTCGGCGGCCGTGGCGGTGAGGACGTCGCCGGGATGGATCGCCGTCGGGTAGGTGATGGCGTTGTCCACCGCAACCGATACGGTTCCGTGGGTGTTGCACGCAAAAGCGAAGGCGGAATCGGCGAAGGCGTAGACGATACCCCCGTGCGCGACGCCGAAGCCGTTGACCATCTCGTCGCGAACCGTCATGCGACAGGTCGCGGCACGTGGGGCGATCGTCGTAACTTCGACCCCCAGCCAGCGACTGAAGGCGTCGGCGGCGAGCATGCGTCCGGTGACGCGCTCGGCGAGCCGCTGCTCATCGTTGGAGTCTTGTGCCAGCGACGCGCCGGCGGCGGCGCGCTCGCTCATACCGGGAATCGCTCCGCGTTCCGGACCATCCGTCGAAGCAGTGGCGACGGACGGTACCGATCCTCGCCCGTCTCCGCCTGGAGCGCCTCGAGGTGATCGAGCAACCGGCCGAGCCCGATCTCGTTGCCCCACGCCAGGAGTCCCTTCGGGTAGTTCACGCCCTTCGTCATCGCGAGGTCGATGTCGACGGCGCTGGCGATGCGTAGGTGTAGCGCATCGGCCGCTTCGTTCACCAGCATTGCGAGGATGCGCCGCACGATGATCCCTCCCAGCGTCGTGTCCTCGACCGGCACCGGCGGCATCGCCCCCTCGGCGTAGTCATAGAATCCGCGGCCGCTCTTGCGACCGAGCAGCCCGGCCTCGACCAGGCGCTTCTGCAGGAGCGAAGGGCGGTAGCGCGGGTCGAAATACATGGCGGTCCAGACACCCTCGGTGACGACGTAGTTGACGTCGTGACCGATGAAGTCCATCAGCTCGAAGGGACCCATGCGGAATCCGCCGATCACCTTCATGGCCCAGTCGATGGTGGCCATGTCGGCCACCCCTTCCTCGACCATGCGCAGCGCCTCGCCGTAGAAGGGTCGGGCGATACGATTGACGATGAAGCCCGGTGTGTCGGCGGCACGCACCGTGACTTTGCCCCATCCGTTCACGATCGCCGCGACGCGATCGGCGACCTCGGAGTCAGTCCGTACCCCAGCCACGATCTCAACCAGGGGGAGGACGGTCGCAGGGTTGAAGAAGTGAACGCCCAGTACGCGTTGGGGGCGCTCGCAGGCGGAGCCGATCGCGGCGATTGAGAGCGAGGAGGTGTTCGTCGCCAGCGCGCAATCGGGCGCGACCACCTGCTCGAGCGCCTGGAACGTCGCCTGCTTCACCTCGAGCCGCTCGACGATCGCCTCGATGACCAGGTGGCAGTCGCGGAACGGGCCGACGCCGTGTTCGGGATCGACCAGCTGCAAGCAGCCCAGCGCGGCCGTCATCGCGTCCTGCGTGAGGCGCCCCTTGTCGACGTCGCGCTGCAGGCCGGCCGCGATCGTCGCTTCTGCCTTGCGCACCGCCGGAATCAGCGCGTCGGTCAGCAACACGCGATGCCCACGCTTGAGCGCCACCTGGGCGATCCCGGTCCCCATGGCGCCGGCGCCGATCACGCCGACGATCGTCTCCTCGGGCGCGCTGCGCGCCGCGGCGCTCTCGGCGCTACTCACCGCGAAACTCCGGCGTGCGCTTCTCGAGAAACGATCGCACTCCCTCGACAAAGTCGTGTGTGCGGCCGGCGATGCGTTGCAGCCGCTCCTCCTCGTCGAGTTGTGCCACGATGTCGTTGGTCATGGAAGCGTTGATTGCCTGCTTGGTGAGCGCGAAGCCGCGCGTAGGTTGTCCCGCCAGCTGCAGGGCCAGCGCTTCGGCCTCTGCCATGAGCGATTCGGGTTCGCAGACGCGCCAGATCATCCCCCACTCGGCCGCCTGCGACGCGGGCACTTTCTCCGCCAGGAACATCAGCGCGGTCGCTCGGGCCGTCCCCACGAGCCGCGGCAGGAAGAAGGTTCCACCACTGTCGGGGATGATGCCAAGCTTGCTGAACGCCTGGAGAAAGGTGGCGGAACGAGAGGCAAGCACGATGTCGCAGGCGAGGGCGATGTTTGCCCCAGCGCCGGCCGCAACGCCGTTCACCGCCGCGACGACCGGCTTCTCCAGCTGGCGAATGCGCCGGATGATCGGGTTCCACAGCGCCGCGACCAAGTCGCCCAGATCCGGAAGGCCGGCGGGATCATCGAGGGACACGGATCCCAGGTCCTGCCCGGCGCAGAAGGCGCGGCCGGCGCCGGTCAGCAGCACCGCACGGACCGCCCGGTCGGCAGCGGCTGCGTCGAGCGCCACCTGCAGCTGCCGCCCCATCTCCAGATCGAACGAGTTCAGCACGTCGGGACGATTCAGGGTGATGCGCATCACCCCCGCCGACACCGTGTGCAGAATCGACCCCTCGGACATTTCCGACATCGCGTTTGGCCCCGCCGTTCCTGGTCCCGCCGTCATCCGCGGCGACGGTCGCCGCGGCACCGCAACCTACTCGCCCTCACCGCACGCGCACCACGTCCACCCGCTCGATCACGTCTCCCTCGATCACCCCCTCCGCGATGTCGCGCCCCTGCATGATCTCGCCGAAGACCGTGTAGTCGTGGTCGAGCCGGTAATTGTCGGTGAGGTTGACGAAGAGCTGCGCGTCGCCGGTGTCGCGGCCGCGCGTCGAAATCCCCAACGTCCCGCGCCGGTGACTCGGAATCCCGACCTCGTCGCGCATGAACGGGCCGTCGCCTACGAACTCCGACGCAGCCGGACTTCCGCCCTGGATCACGAAGCCAGGTTCCACACGATGGAAGGTCAGTCCGGCGTAGTAACCGGCACGCGCGAGCTTCACCACGCGGGCGACCGTGAGCGGCGCCTCGTCGGCGAGGAGCCGCACGACGAAGACCCCCCCGCCACTCCCGGGCGCCATTTTCACCAGAAGACGCAGGTCGGAGCCGAGCACCTCGGCAACACGGTCGTCCGCGAGAGGAAGGCGCTGGGGTGCCGCCACAGACCGCCGCAGCGTCCAGCGCTCCATGAGCGTCGCCGCGCGTGCCGCAAGCGTGGAGTCGAAGTCGGTGGTGAACGGGGCGAGGCGCGGCGCCAGCTTGGCATCTCCCAGTTCGCCGATTCGCTCCAGGATGGCCAGACGTGGATCGCGTGAGTTCTCGCGCCGCTCGGCGGTGATTCGCTCGAGGGCGGTGAAGAGCTCCGGAACCACCGAGTCCGGGAACGGAGCCCCCTTGAGCGCCTGCGCAGCCTGCAGCACCACCTGATAGTCCAGGGACGCGAGGGCGTTGGCGAAGACCCGGTCGGCGAGATGGCCGAGCGTCGCCGAGATGCCTCCCAACGCCGCCTCCCGGACGTTGCCGCTGCCGTCGAATGCGAGTGACGAGAGGGTGAGCGTATCGTGCGCAACGAGCGCTGCCCGGGCCACGTACAGCCGCACCTGCCACGTGGGATGCATGGCGCCGCGACGCAGAAGGGGAATCGCCCGCGCCGGTGCCACTCGCGCAAGCGCGAGGAGCGCGTGCGCCTGCTCATGCCAGCTCGTACCACCGCGCGCGTGCGACACCGACTCCGCCGGATGGGTGGCAATCACCCGGAGGAGCGCATCCGCCGCGCCGTCACGATCGTCGCAGCCGCCGCCTAACGCATCGATCGCCGCGAGCCGGACGTGCGCATTGGCGTCGGTGCTTGCCTGCACGAGAGAAGCGCACGAGCGCGGCGACGCAAGGGCGCGATAGTTCCGCATGGCCTCGAAGCGCACCAGGAACGACGGGTCACGCAACGCCCCGTCCACGACGGCGCGACGCACGACGGTGTCAGTGAGGATGACGGCCGACACGACCGCCAGTCGACGCACCTGCTCATCGCGGTCGCGCAGCGCGCGGCGGACCAACTCGCTCGACGTATCGCGCGCCGCGCCGAGCGCGAGGTATGCCATGCGCCGTACGCGGGCCGAGGCCTCGTCCTCGGTCGTCGACGAAGCGGTCGACCGAGCGGTCGACGCGGCGCCCGAGCGTCCGGCCCGTCCGCGCGCGACAGCCGGCGTTGCCTCGAGCCCGAAGGTCGTCGCCGAACGCATTGCGGAGAGCGCGGTGGACGAGGGAGCTCCCGTGGACCGCGCCGCCCGGGCCAGATCGTAGAGCCCGTGCATGACGCCGAGCGCCACCTCGGCGTCGCTGCGGACCAGCGGGCGCCCTGCCGCCCCGGCACGCCCCCCCATCTGCACGATCACGCGCTCCACCTCGCGCGGAACGATGCTGTCCGCGTATGGCAGCCGCCCCAGCGTTCCCGCGATCACCGCGAGGAGATCGGGCTCGGGATGACGCTCGGCCGCCTGCACCAGGGCGTCGACCGCCTCGTCGAGCGTCCGTCGACGCGACTCGACGGTTCCCCCGCCTGCTCGGAGTCCCTGCAATGACTGCCCCACCGCATTGGCCCCCTCGAGGCGAACGTCCGCGTCGTCGTCGTTGAGCGCCCCGCTAATGTCAGGGAGCGCGTCGGGATTTTGCAGCCGACCAAGCGCGCGCACCGCGGCCCGTCGCACGCGTGGTGACGCATTCGCGAGGGCCTCCACGAGCGGCGTCGCCTCTCCTGGTCCCGAGGCACGGGCATCCTCGACGGAGACCACGCGCAGGAGCGCTCTGCGCTCCCCGGGAGTCAGGGGCGCATCCTGCGAGGCGCGCAGGGCAACGCGGGGCGCCCGAGCCCCAGGGCGCACCGGCGAGACCTTCTGCGCCCCCAGCGGCGCCCCCCCTGCCCCGCCTACGCTGACGAGCAGGACGAGTGTGACGCTGCGTCGTACAAGCTGCATCATGCGACGGAGTTCGGGTGACCAAGTGGGTGCGGAATCTCCGGCGGAGCGCGTTCGACCTCGCGTCGCGACCGTCGGAGAGAGCTACGCGCGCAATGTGCACCCTCGCGCGTTTCCCCGCAGCACCGACCGGTGTCACGCGCTCCCGAGATGGTGCCCCGCCGATAGATTTCTCCGGCAGAGCGCGCCGCCGCGGCGGAATTCGGAGGTGTCCAGCGCTTCGCCTTCGCCGGCTGCCGCAGTGCGCAGTCGACTTCAACTCGGTGTCCCGTGCCGTACCGCGCCGTTCAGGCTCCGGCGTCCGCCACCCGACCGTCGACGCATCCCGCCTTCCAGACGCACCGTCATGGCTCGTTCCAAGACCGCTCCGCGCTCCACTCCTCTC
>JBDTUA010000338.1:0-6188 GCA_040007995.1 Gemmatimonadota bacterium
GCAAACGCCGCGAGCATTCGGTAAGATTTACCCCAGAGGACACAGAGATCGATCGCTAGTCGAGCATGTCCGGCGGGATGTTGCCACCGTTGCCAGCCACCTTGATGAGCACGGCCTTGTGCAGCCACATGTTCATCTGCGCCGAGTCGGCGAGCTTCTCGGTCGGGCAGCCGAGTTCCACGGCGAGTTCCTTGCGAGCGGTGAACGAGCTGTCGAGCCCGAGCAGCTTGAGCAGGTCGACGATCGAGGTCTTCCAGTTGAGCTTCTCGGTGTGCTTGGCGGCCATCCCCTCGAGCTTGGCCATCACGTCGACGACCGGGATGGCCTTTGACTCGTAGGCGATCGGTGGGGCCGGCGGCGCGGGGGCGTTGATCGTCGCGTTAGGCGCTGCGGCCGCCGGGGCGGCGTCGGCGTGGTCGCCGATGCCAAGCTTGCTGAGGATGCTGCTGAATATGCTCAAGGTAGTTGCTCCAGTTGAGGACGATGTAATCCTCTGAGCCTACCCTACCCGAGGGCGCGGCGCAAGCAATCGCCACCGAGTCACCATCGAGAGGTACGATACACTATCTCGTTAGGGAGAGGACGCGTCCTCACGCCGGATCTCGAATCCAGATCCAACGCGCAATCACCACAATTCCGTTCTGACCAATGCGCCGCAGCACAAGTCGACGCCAACCACTCACCGTACTGCGACCGCGACGACTCCGGCGGCGCGTACCCTCTGTGCCCTCTGTGCCCTCTGTGGTAAAACGCTTTTCAACCACACACGACAGAGAGGACACAGAGGACAACAATCTCCCCAAACTACGGCGCCACATTGTCGTGCTCCGTGCGCGCCATCTCCTCTGACGCCTCAGTCGGCGGGAGCCCGGTCAGTACGCGGAACTCGCGCGTGAGGTGCGCGTGATCGACGAAGCCGGTATCGGCCGCGATGCGCGACCACCCCAGCGGGCGGGCCTCGATGTGCTGCGCCAGCGCCTCGCGCAGGCGACGGATGCGCGCGAACTCGCGCAGGGTGAGTCCGGTGGCCGCGGGGAAGCGGCGTTGCAGGTGGCGGAGTCCCATCTCGACGCCACGAGCCACCTCGGTCATCGGGATCACTCCCTTCGCTGTCACGATCAACCGCACCGCTTCTCGGATCTGCGCGTCAGGCGCCTCCGCCCCCGCCAGATGCTGAACGAGCCAGCGGTCGAGCGCTGGGTAGATGACGTCAGGTTCGTCGGAGTCGGGGATGTCGCGCAGGAGCCCGCCGAACAGTTCGAGGATCGCCGGAGGGGCGAAGCCGAGGTGGTCGAGCAGCGCGCGGGCCTCGATCCCCGTCGCCGCCTGCAGCGCATCCGGCCAGAAGCGAAAGCCCCAGACGCGCTGGCCCGCTGTCACCGGCGGGTGCATGGCCGCCTTCCGAGGCCCGACGCACAGAATAGATGCGGGGGAATCGGGGCGTCGCAGCAGCGCGATCGACGTGCAACCGTCCGGCCAGACGGTGTACTGCGCGGTCGGCCCGAGCGACGCGTCGGCCTCGAACGACCACAACGCCAGCACCCAAGGTGCTATCGCGGCCGTAGGGGCACGCTCGGCGTATCGGAACGGATGTTCACTTGAACGCGGAATAGGAGCCGACCGGTTGAAGACCGCACGAAGACTTCCTATGGAAGATGACGGGTGTCGCCCATGGCACAACCGCAGGCGCGACGACACTTGGTCCCGTCCACGTCGGGCAAAGCTGGCCGAAAGCGAGCGCCGACAACACTTTGTATCGTCGGACCGTTCACCTCACGATTGCTGCAACCCCGGCGTCGCCCAGGCGTTCGCACAACAATCGGCCAGTTCCAGCTGGCTCCGCCACTCGCCGACTACGACCGCATTCTCCCGCCCTCAGCACATGCGCGCTTTCGCTCACCGCTTCTCCCACCGCTTCGTACTCACCAGCGCCGTCATGGCGCTCTCGGCCCTCCCCGTCAGCCAGTTGGCGGCCCAGGCCGCCCCCTTCATCGGCGTGCGCGTGGACCAGGACCGCAACAAAGTCCTCCTCGAACTCACTCCCGAGCGCATGGGGAAGGATCTCCTGCTTGAGACGGTCCTGGCGACCGGCGGCGGCGTCAGCGCCCTCGGCCTCGACCGCGGACAGATCGGGGGGAGCGCGGTGATCCGCTTCGAACGGCGCGGGAAGCGGGTGGTCGTGCTGCGCGACAACTGGAGCGTGCGTGCGTTAGGCGCGAACGAGGCTGGGCAGCGCGCCGCCAGCGAGGCCTTTCCCACCTCGGTCATCGCCTCCTTTCCCATTGAAGGGGACGCCAGCAATGTGCTCACCGTCGACGCGACCTCCCTCTTCCTCTCCGACACGTACGGGATCGCCGAATCGGTGCGCCGAGCGCAGGGAGGCAACGCGCGGGTTGATGCCAACCGGAGCTGGTTCGACGTGGCGCGCACCCGCGCCTTTCCGACGAACACCGAGATTCATTCAGTCCTGACCTTCAACGTCGAAAACCCCGGCGCAGTGCTGCGCCGCGCTGCCCCAGAAGCCGCGTCGCCAACCTTCGAGGTGCATCACTCGCTGGTTGCGCTCCCGGAGGCCGCCGGCTGGCGCCCGCGCACCGCCGACTCGCGTGCCGGCTTCTTCGGCCCGCGCTTCTTCAACTTCGCCAACGCCTTCGACGAGTCGTACAACGCCGCCTACATCAATCGCTGGCGCCTCGTGCCGAAGGATCCCGTCGCCTACATGCGCGGCGAACTGGTCGAGCCGGTGAAGCCGGTGATCTACTATCTGGACCCGGCGATTCCCGATCCCTATCGCGCCGCGCTGCGCGACGGTGGGAACTGGTGGGGGAAGGTCTTCGAGGGGGCGGGCTTCAAGAACGCCTTCAGCGTGCGCGACCTCCCGCCCGGCGCCGATGCCATGGACGCGCGCTACAACATGATCTACTGGATCCACCGCAGCGGTCCCGGCCCGAGCGTGGGGCCGTCGCTGAGCGATCCCCGTACCGGGGAGATCCTGCGCACGGTCGTGCGGCTGGATGCCTGGCGTTCGATGATCGACTACAACATCTATGCTGGGCTGCTCCCCGCCGCCGGCCCCAACGGCTTCAGCGTGAGCGCTGAGGATTTCGCCATGAGCCGCCGCCGCCAGCATGCGGCGCACGAGATCGGGCACACGCTTGGCCTCTCGCACAACTACATCTCGCAGTCGCAGGGACGGACGAGCGTGATGGACTATCCCTTCCCGCTGATCACCGTCGATGCACGCGGGAACCTCGACCTCACAAAGGCCTACGCCCCGTTTGCCGGCGCCTGGGACTCGCTGGCGATCCGCTACGGCTATCGCTGGTATCCCGACGAGGTCACGGAGAAAGCCGGGTTGGCGAAGACGGTGAAGGAGATGCTCGACCGCAACGTGCGCTTCGTCGCCGACCAGGACGCCGGCGCCGACGGGTCGATCCCCGAGGTGACGCGCTGGGTCGAGGGGAAGACCATGTTCGATGCGGTCGAGCGCACGATGGCCGTCCGGCGCATCGCGATCGACAAGTTCGACGAGCGGGCGATCAAGCCGGGGGAGCCGATGTTCCTCCTCAACATGCGCTTCGCCCACGTCTACCTGCACCACCGCTACTCGCTCGAAGGGCTGGTGAAGTACATCGGCGGGATGGACTACCGCTACGCGATGCGCGGCGACGGACAGGTCCCGACGACCATCCTCCCGGCGGCCTTACAGATCAAGGCGTTAGGCATGGCGATGGATGCGCTCGAGCCGGGGGCGCTGGCGGTCCCCGAACGGGTGATGGCGATGATCCCGCCGGTGCCGTTCGGGGGTGATAACGCGAGCGGGTGGCTTGGCTCGGCCGGTGGGACGTCGTTCGACCAGATCTCGCTCGCCGGAGGTCTCGCGACCGAGGTGGTGGAGGGGATCATGCAGCGGGAGCGTCTCGCGCGCGTGGTGCAATTCTCGGCGCGCGACGCGACGCTGCCGTCGCTCGATGTGGTGCTCGGGTCGGTGGTCCAGCGTAGCTGGGGCGCTCCCGCCGCCGGCGACCTCGCCTCGGCGGCGCTCAGGCGCACCGTGCAGCGCGTGGTGCTGAACACCCTGCTCGACCGGGCCGGCGACAAGGAGGCGCTCCCGGACGTGCGGGCGGGGGCCGAATTGCAACTGACGAAGCTCGACGCGCGCATTAGCTCGATGAACGGCGGGACCGCCGCCGATGAGGCGCTGCGAGGCGCCGCCCGTCGGGAGATCGCGCGTTACTTCGCCGGTGAGGACGATCCGGCGCAGCGCTCGCGCTTCCCGGTGATTCCGCTGCCGTGGCCGTGAGCTGACAGGTCGTCGTGAAGCTTCTCACCTGACACTTCTCCCCAGTCCCCCGTATGGCACGCACCCGACGCGAGATGCTCCGAGAGTTGAGCGCCCTCTTCGCCATACCGTTCGTGCGATGGCCCGACATGCGTGACGACCCGCTCGCCGGGACCATCGCCGAGTATCAGGCCGGGCGACTTCGTGGCGATTGGAGCGCGGTCGAAGTGACGCAGGAAGCGATGCGTCGTGCCAAGGCGTGGAATGCATCGCTGCATGCGGTCGATGCACTCTCCGCTACCGCCATGGGCGAGGCGAAGGCATCGGACGACCGGGCGCGCCGCCGTGCGCTGCGGGGTCCGCTGGACGGCGCCCCGCTCTTCGCGAAGGCGATTTATGACATGGACGGACTGCCGACGACCTGCTCGAGCGCCGAGTGGGCGCGGCTCTTTCCCGGCGTGCTCCACCGCGATGCGATTGAAATCACCCGGATGCGCGCGGCCGGAGCGATCGTGCTCGGCAAGACCGTCGCCGACGACTTCGCGTATCGCGGCAACGGGACCAGTTCGCTCTCCGGGCAGGTGCGCAATCCGTACGATCCGAGCGGGGTGAAGACGCCGGGTGGATCGAGCGCCGGTTCGGCGGTCTCGGTGGCCTGCGGGATCGCCTTCGCCGCACTCGGCACCGACGACGGCGGCTCGAACCGGATCCCGGCGCAGTTCTGCGGGGTGGTCGGGATGAAGCCGACCTTTGGACTCGTGCCGCGGACCGGCGTCATCCCGACCTGGCCGTATCTCGATACCCACGGCCCGCTCGCCCGGTACGTGTCCGATGCTGCCCTGCTCCTGGACGCCATCGCCGGTCCCGATCCATCGGACGGACTCGCTCTCACGAGCGCGTGGACGCGCGGCGCGCTCGCCGGCTTGAGCGACGACGCCCTGGTCAATGCGCGACTTGGACTCGTGGAGATCCACGTGCCGCGCAACCAGATGTCCGCCGAATCGCTGTCGGTCTTTGATCGCGCCGTCAGTGACCTCAAGAATGCGGGCGCGATCGTCGAGTCGTGCGAGCCTGCGGTGACTCGCGTGAACGTTCGTGAGCTTTTCGCCGAGTCGGCGAAGGCGCGCGGCGACGTCGTCCCCGATCCCAACACGCCGGCCGCCACCGCGAATGCGCTGTTCCGCTACTTCGAAACGCACGGCGGCGATCCGCGCCGCGACGTGGAGCGCGGGCTCGCATCGTATCAGGAATACTACGACGTCCTTCCGAAGGAGTGGGAGGCGATGGCTCGGCTCATCGTGCAGCCGTACGAGCAGGATCCGGCCGGCGTCTCGTTCGCCCGGTCGCGCGCCTCGGCGATCGCGCAGCTCGCCGAGACGTTTCGCGCGCAGCGGCTCGACGCGATGATCTATCCGACGATGCCATTTCCCGCCCCGCGCGCCGTGGACAAGTGGCCGGACGTGCGCACGACGCTCGGCTATGGCAACTGGATGGGGCTCCCGGAAGTGTCGGTCCCGTCGGGGATCGGGGGAGACGGGATGCCCGCTGGCAACATCTCGTTTGTCGGGTTGCCGGGAAGCGACGCGCGGTTGCTGGCGCTGGCGCACGCGTATGAGCGCCGCTCGCGTCGTTTTGTGGCCCCGCCCGTGCCTGCGGCGGCACCGTAACGTCGGGAGTCGCGGGCGACGCCGATGTCCGGTGACGCAGACGAGGCCCCCGAAGCGCCGTTCGGCTGGTCCCGATTCGACCTGACGGCTCGCCCCACACAGCGTCCCACGCACCTCCCGTCCCACGGCAGTAGGACTGCGGCGTCGCCCACGCTTGTTTTAGGCAGGTCCGACGGGGCGATGACTGCGAGCGAGCGCTGCGCAGGTACTCGCCCCGTCGCGCCGGATCGTCCCCCAAC
>JBDTUA010000339.1:0-6145 GCA_040007995.1 Gemmatimonadota bacterium
GACAGTAGAGCACGGAGGGGGCACGCCCGTCCAACTGCTGGAGGACGGCGCGCCCCACCAGCAGGTTGCGGATGAGCGCCTCGCCTCCCACCAGAAGATTGTCGCCGAGGACGAACCATGGGCCCGCCTCGATCCGCCCCTCGCGTAGCGCGGCGCGCACGCCCCCCTCCCGCTCCGGGCGCATTGCCAAGTAGTCGAGCAGTGCGATCGACTGACCGTCGAGGAGAAAGTGCGGCCCGGCGAAACCGTCCAGCACTTCATCCACCAGATCGACGAGACCGAGTCGAAATTCCTCGGCCGACCGGTACCACTCGCGGTCCCAATGCGTGTGGGTGACGACGTGCACAACGAGCGGCGGATGCCCAAGATCGGTCATGGTGCCGCAGTCTGTGAGCGCGCCGATCGTGAGGCAAGGGTAGCCGGCCTGATCGCGTACCAACGAGTGCGCCTACCACTTTTGGGTGCTTCACACGCACCGGCCCACGCGTATACTTGCTGCGATACACCGTCTCTCCGCATCCGACCTTCCAGGAGACCGATCGACATGGCACACACCCTGGCCGCGCTCCCCTATGCGTTTGACGCGCTCGAGCCGCACATCGACGCGCAGACCATGCAGATCCATCATGGCAAGCACCATCAGGCGTACGTCACCAACCTCAACACGGCGCTCGACAAGCACGCCGGACTTCAGGACAAGTCGCTGGAGTCGCTGCTCGGGAACCTCTCGAGCGTCCCCGACGACATTCGCACCGCCGTCCGCAACAATGGCGGCGGAGACTGGAACCACTCGCTGTTCTGGACGCTGATGGGGCCTGGCGCAGGCGGCGAGCCCGGTGGCGCGCTTGGTGGGGCGATCACGTCGTCCTTCGGCGACTTCTCGACCTTCAAGACACAGTTTGCAGCTGCCGGCATGGGCCGCTTTGGCTCCGGGTGGGCGTGGCTCGTCCGGGACGGCGGAAAGCTTGCCATCTCGTCGACGCCGAACCAGGACAACCCGCTCATGGACGGCAAGTCGGCCGGCGACATCCTGCTCGGTGTCGATGTGTGGGAGCACGCCTACTACCTGAAGTACCAGAATCGGCGAGCCGACTATCTCGGCGCTTGGTGGAACGTGGTAAACTGGGCCACCGTCAGTTCGCGCTTCGGCGCCTGATTCAAGCCCCTCGCTCGACTGAGATGAGATGACGGCCACGCCCGAGAGGGCGTGGCCGTCATGTGTTCGAGGAGGCGCGGCTCAAGTGGGGAGGACGTGTCTACACGGATAGCGCATCCCCCGTCCCCTGTCCCGTCTTTACCTCGCCGCCTCCCCCTCGAGATACGTATACCCTTCCAGTCCAGCCACGTACTCGGCGATGAAGGTGTTCGCCTCCTGCCGAGTGATCGCTTTGGCCGCCCCCACCTTGCGTCGGAAGGTTGCCAACAGGTGCGCGGCCGAGAACTGCACATAGTTCAACACCTCGGTCACGGTGTCGCCGTGCACGAGGTCGGTCAACTCGTATCCGCTGTCGGTCAGGCGGATGTGCACGGCGTTGGTATCGCCAAAGAGATTGTGCAGGTCGCCGAGGATCTCCTGATAGGCGCCCGTCAGGAAGATCCCGAGGATGTAGTCCTCGCCGTCCCGGAAGGTATGGAGCTCGAGGCTCGGACGTCCATCGCGCCCACCGACGAAGCGATCGATCTTGCCGTCGGAGTCGCAGGTGACGTCCTGCAACGTCCCGCGCCGCTCCGGCCGCTCGGTGAGGCGGTGGATCGGCATGATGGGAAAGAGCTGGTTGATCGCCCAGCTGTCCGGCAACGACTGGAAGAGCGAGAAATTGCAGAAATAGCGGTCGACGAGGGTGGCGTCGACCTCTTTCAGGATTTCGTCGTAGGCTTCGCGATTGTCGGCGATGACGGTGGCGATGCGGTTGATCGTCGCAAAGTAGGTCGTCTCGGCCATCGCCCGCTCGCGCAGCGAGAGCACCCCCGAGTTGAACAATTGCTGCGCCCGCTCCTTGTCGAACGAGGCGTCGTGGAAGATCTCGACGATCTTCCGCTTCGGCAGTTTCTTCTTGCCGAGCGTGTGGAAGTCCTCGACCATTTCGTGCAGGAGGATGTGGTCTTCTGGCACGAGCTCGGGGAGTGGCGGCCCGACGAGCGACTCGACGTCAATGACCCGCAGCAGGAGGAGCGCGTGGTGCGCCGTGAGTGCGCGTCCCGATTCGCTCACGATATGCGGCATCGGGAGGCTGGACTCGCGGCAGGTTTCGGCCAGCCCGTAAATGACGTCGCTGGCGTATTCCTGCAGCGTGTAGTTGACGGATGCGTTGTTGACCGAGTTGGTGCCGTCGTAGTCCACCCCCAGCCCGCCACCGACGTCGACGTGGGTGATGTTCACGCCCAGCTTGTGCAGCTCGGCATAGTACCGCGAGATCTCCTGCAATCCGGCCTTGATGAATCGGATGTCGGTGATCTGGCTGCCGAGGTGGAAGTGCACCAGGCGCAGGATGTCGAGCTGTCCGAGATCCTTGAGGCGGTTGATGAGCTTCATGAGTTCGGCGCTGTTGAGCCCGAACTTGCTCTTCTCGCCGCCGCTCTGGGCCCAGCGCCCGGCCCCCTCTGAAGCCAGCTTGATGCGGACACCGGCGCGCGGCGTGACGCCGAGGTCGTTCGCCGCCTGCAGGAGGACGTCGAGTTCGCTGAGCTGCTCCATCACGATGAAGACGTTGTGCCCGAGCTTCTGCCCCATCAGGGCGAGGCGCATGAACTCCTCGTCCTTGTAGCCGTTGCAGATGATGATGTGCTCGGTGCTCTCCGAGAGTCCGAGCACGGCCTGCAATTCCGGCTTGGAGCCGCACTCCAGGCCAACCCCGTGCTTGCGTCCGAAGGCGACGATCTCCTCGACGACGTGTCGCTGCTGGTTGACCTTGATCGGGTAGACGGTGGTATAGCCGCCCGTGTAGCCGAACTCGCGGATCGACGACGCGAAGGATTCGCTGAGCGCCTCGATGCGTCGCTTGAGGATGTCGGAGAAGCGGAGCAGGACGGGGAGCGGCACGCCCTGCGCCTCGAGGTCGACGGCGACCTCGAAGAGGTCGAGCGTGCGATCGGGAGCTTCCGGATCGGGACGCACGATGACGTGGCCCAAGTCGTTCACGTCGAAGAAGCCCGCACCCCACCCTTCGATGTTGTACAGCTCCTTGGCGTCGTCGATGTGCCACGGCGGCGCCGTGTCAACAGGGACGACGGGAAGTGCGGGGGCCGGAGGCGTCGCGGCGGGGTGGCGGGTACTCGTCATCCCGCAAATATAGCAGGACGTTGCGGGCACCGACGACACCAGTGCGACCGTGACGTTGCGGAACCGAATCCGACCGCAGTTCGCGTAGTTCTCCGAGGTGACAGGCCTTCGGGGCGTGCGCAGCTTGCCTCCGTCACACGAGGCGTGGGCATACATCAGCCCGGACGCGCTCGGTGGGGGCTCCCCGGCCCCGCCAGGCAATCCGCGGGCCCTCCTCCTCATTCCCCGCGACGTGTGACGCGTTCAGGCGATCGGCCAGGGCCGGCGCCTAACGATCGCGCATCGCGAATGCGACGCGCGACCTCACACCACGACGGCGCGCCGTCCGACACCGCAGCAGGGGCCGAGTGCCCCGCCGGTGGGCGCTCCGTCACGATCTGGAGGAGACTTCCATGCAAATCCGGACTCGCATCCGCTCGGCCGTCGCGCTCGGCGCACTCTTCGTCGCCGCCTGCTCCGACCGGCCCAACACTCCGACCGCGCCTGACGCGTCGTCCTCTCGAGCCGTTCAAACGAATGCCGAGGCGGGACACGACTACATCGTCGTCCTGCGCGACGGTGAGCGCGCCGCCGTGAGCGCAACGAGCGCCTCGCTGGCCGCGAGCGTCGGCGCACGCGTCAAGGATGAGTGGCAGGACGCCCTGCAGGGCTTCGTCGCCACGATGAGCGACGACGCCGCCGAGCGGCTGCGTCGCCGTTCGGAGGTGCAGTTCGTCGAGAAGGACGGTCCGGTGCAGGCAACGGCCACGCAGATCAATGCCCCGTCGTGGGGACTCCGCCGCATCGACGATCGCTTCCTGCCAAACGATCCGAACTATACCTATAACAAGACAGGCGCCGGCGTGCACGTGTACATCATCGACACGGGCATTCGTCCGACGCACCTCGATTTCGCCGGCCGCGTGCTCCCGGGCTTCAGCGTCATTCCAGGCGGGGTGATCGACTGTAACGGCCACGGGACGCACGTCTCAGGGACCGCGGCGGGACGCACGTATGGCGTGGCGAAACAGGCATGGATTCACCCCGTTCGCGTGCTTGACTGCGCCGGCTCCGGCACCTTCGCTGGCGTGATCGCCGGTGTGAACTGGGTACGGGCGAATCGCGTCCTGCCGGCGGTGGCGAACCTGAGCCTCGGCGGTGGCTTCTCGGCCGCGCTGAACGCTGCGGTCAACAACCTCGTCGCCGCCGGCAATGTTGCGACAGCGGTGGCTGCCGGGAACAGCGGCGTCAACGCCTGCACGCAGTCACCCGCGAGCGCCGTGAACGCGGTGATCGTCGGTGCGACCGCAAGCAACGACGGGCGACCGGCGTGGTCGAACTTCGGTCCGTGCCTGGACCTCTTTGCACCCGGCGTGAGCATCACCAGCGACTGGTTCAGCAGCAACGTCGCCACCGCGGTGCTGAGCGGAACCTCGATGGCGTCGCCGCACGTCGCCGGCACGCTGGCGCTCGTGCGCCAGTGGGCGCCGGCGGCCAGCGCGGTGGCGGTGCAGAACAACGTGATCGCCAATGCGACGCCTGGCATCGTCGTCGGCGCCGGCGCCGGTTCGCCAAACCGCCTGCTCTTCATGGGCTACATACCCTGAGGGAGACGCCACGCGCCACCAGGCGGGAGCCACGACGGGTCGGGGCGCGCAGGAGCGCCCGGGCCCGTCGTGCCTTACGACATCGCGCGCCGCGCGAAGGTCCGCAATCCGATGGCGAGAAAGAGCGCGGTCATCAGCACCATCGCCAGGCAGGCGAGGCCCAGCGGCATGTGCGGGAGCGAGGGCGTCAGCGCGCCGCGCATTGCCTCGGCGACGTAGACGAGCGGGTTGATCAGCACGCCGTACTTGAAGGCCGGGACCGTATCGAGTCCGCGCCACGGATAGTACGCGCACCCGAACATCAACATCGGCGCAATGATGATCGAGAACATCAGGCCGATCTGGGTCGCCGAGATCGCCGTCCCGATCACCAGCCCTAACGACGCGAAGACCGTTGAGCCGAGCAGTGTCACGCCGAGTGCCAACGCCGCATTCGGCAGGTGCAAATCGGGAATCGGCCCCATGATCAACCGGGCGATGGGGAGCACCACGCAGGCGGCAATGACACCCTGCAGCGCCCCCGACACGACCTTCTCGACCGCGATCAGGTGGATCGGAATCGGCGCAAGGAGGCGATCCTCGATCTCGCGTGTGAAGCCGAAGTCCTGCACCATCGGGAGGGCGACCGACTGCACCGACGACAGCGTGAGCGAGACGGCGATGATCCCGGGGAGCAGCGCTGACGTGTAGCCGGCGCGTATGAATCCCATGCGGGGAAGCAAGTAGCCGAAGACGATGATGAAGAGCACCGGCTGCATGATCGTCCGCACGAGGAACGATGGCAACTCCCGACGCGCGGCGCGCGCATCGCGGCGGAGGAGTGCGAAGAAGACGGCGGTCGCGGAGACCCGTGGGCGCTCGTCGAGGGAAAGGACGTCGGTGGTCAATCGAGTTTCCTGCCGGTCATCGAGATGAAGAGCGATTCCAGGCTCGGCTGGGTGAGGTGAATGTTGGTTACGGTCCGGCCGGCCCCCTGCGCCGCAGCGATGAGCGCGGGGATCGCCTCTCCGCCGCGCTCGCTGTAGGCGTGCAGCGCCGAGCCGTGCGCCTCGGCGCGCGTGACGCCGGGGATGGCACGCGCGACAGCCACCGTCCCCTCGGCGGGACCATCGAGCGTGATGTCGACGAGCGTCCCGCCAGGGGCGCTGGCCTTCAGCCGCTCGGGGGTGTCGCAGGCGAGCAGTCGACCGCGATCGACGATCGCGATGCGCTCGCACAGCTGGTCCGCTTCCTCCATGTAGTGCGTGGTCATGACGATCGTGCGGCCCTGGGCGTGCAG
>JBDTUA010000340.1:0-6103 GCA_040007995.1 Gemmatimonadota bacterium
GGGGGAAACGGAGGAAGTTGCCCAACCCGACCGCATTTCCCGCCATGGCGAGAATCAGGCCGATGCGACTTCCCCACGCTTCGTTCGACGACGAATCGTTGGACGGCAAGTGAATTGTGGGAGAGGGGTGACGACACCTTCCGCCGGCCGATCGCGCGGGGAGGATGCGCGACCGAAGAGGGCACGGCGGCGCGCATTCGGGAGAAGATACCCCGCAAACCGCGTTCGTCGATGGAGGCGAGCGTATCAAAGCCGGCCCCCCCAACGCCTCGGGCCCCATCGGTGTCCAATCCGGTGAGACTCATGTCCCACCCCGCGATCGCACGCTCCGACGAGCACAGCCGACACGAACGCCATTTGGTCGACCGCGCGCGGCGCGGAGACCGGGAGGCGGAGTACGCCCTGTACCAGCAGCATGCACCGCGCATCCACCGCCTCGTCTTTCGGCTGTGCGGCGACGACGAACTGACGACCGAGGTGACACAGGACGCGTTCGTGAAGGCCTTCGAGCGGCTCGAGGCCTTCAGGGGCGACGCCGCCTTCGGGACCTGGCTGCATCGCATCGCGGTCAATCTGACGATCAATGCACGTCGCAGCCGGGAGCGACGCAGCAAGTGGCACGCCCCGATGGACGAGACAACACCGGCGCCGCCGCACCAGGCGCTGGATCCCGACCTGGCGCAATCGCTCGCCGAAGCGATCGAAGCGCTCACGGCGGGGCAGCGCGAGGTCTTCGTGATGCACTCGCTCGAGGGCTACACGCACGTGGAAATCGGCGAGATCCTCGGCATCTCCGAGGGGACGAGCAAGGGACGACTCTTTCACGCCCGGGCCAGGCTTCGGCAGCTGCTCGCGCGCTTCGCACCGGAGTGACACCGCATGAATGACGAAGAGCTGGACGACGCGATCCGCACGGCCCGTGCGCGCTACCGCGTGGCGTCGCCCCCCGACCTGGACGCGATGTGGCGGCAGATCGACGCCCGCCGCGGCGCCTGGGTGCCTCACGCCCGGCACGTGGTGACCTGGGGGCGACTGGTTGGCCTGGCAGCGGCGGTCGTGGTGGCGTTCTCGTTAGGTCGCTGGAGTGCACCGGCCCCCGGTGTCGATGACGCCCGGGCCATCGCCGAACAGTCGTCGCGCATTCCAGCGCCGGTCAACAGCGTCGCCTCCGAGCTGCTCGGACAAACTGCCGAACTCCTCTCGGCCATCCCGGTCAACGGCGACGACCCGACGTCGGACAGGCGCTTCGCCCAGCAGGCAGGCGACCTCCTCGCGACCACCCGCCTCCTGCTCGACTCGCGCGGGGCCCGGAACGATTCCTCACTCCGCGTCCTGCTCGAGGACCTCGAACTCGTGCTCGCCCAGATCGCGCGCCTGCACGCCGGCGAGACGCGTACCGAGCGCGAACTCATCACCGAGGCGCTCGCACAACAAGACCTGGTTCCGCGCATTCGCATCATAGCCGCCGGCCTCAATGTCGGCGCCGACTAGGAGAACAACGTGACCTCTCGATCGCTGCGCGCCACGTCGCGCATGTCACTCACACCGACCGTCCCGCCCGCGATCACACGGGTGACCGCGCGAGTGTCCACGCCCCTGCCTGCGCTCGTGCGCACAACGCGGCACGCGTTCGTTCGCGCACGTGCGCTGACCGTGACGCTCGTGCTCGCCCAGCTGCTCGTGCACCCCGATTCGCTGTCAGCCCAGCAGAAAACGCCGCCTCCACCCCCGCCCCCGCGAGCGACCACGCCGCGCCCGCTGCCCAAGGAGCCGCGCCCGGCCTGGGACCCGCTCGACACGCAATGGCGCGCGCTCGAGTTGCGGGAGAATGCGATCCGCGACCGGTGGGACGACCGCGATACTCCGATGGCACGCTCGTTCGACTCCGATCTCTCATGGCGGTTGACCTCGCAGATCGCCTCCGATCGCGCGCGGGACCTCGCTGAAGAGTTCCGCCTCAAGCGCGACGGGCTGGCTGATCAGGCACGGGAGATGGCGTTGGATGCGGGGCGGAGACTGGCGACGCAGGCGTCGCTGAGTCCCGCGTGGCCGGCGATGCCATTGGCGTCTGCGGAGGGGGCACTGGACGCGTTGGGCGCCACCCGAGAAGCGTTCGCTCCGTCGCTGACCAGTCGGTGGACCGTCGACGGCGACGCGATGCGTCCGCGTGCCCCCTACCTGCAAGGGGACCCCGCCGATTCGCTCTACCGGCTCGCTCGCGAGCTCCTGAACAGCGGAGAGTATCGCCGCGCTGCGGTCGCATTCCGCGAGCTGTCGTCCAGGATGCCGACCAGCGGCTACGCCCCCGACGCGCTCTACTGGCAGGCGTTCGCGCTCTATCGCATCGGGGGGACAACGGAAATGCGGAGCGCGATCGAGGCGCTCGAGCTGCAGAAGGCGAAGTATCCCGGCGCACGCCTACAGAGCGAAAACGCCACGCTTTCGCTCCGCATCCGCGGGGCGCTGGCCGTGCGCGGTGATGCGGCGGCCGCCGCGGCGATCCGCACGGCGGCGGGCGACTCGGCACTGCGCTGTGACCGCGAGGAGCAAGCGGTGCGGGTGGAGGCGCTCAACGCGCTGACCCAATCCGATCCCGACGGCGCGATGCCGATCCTGCAGAAGACGCTGGCCCGGCGCGACAGCTGCTCGGCCACGCTGCGACGCACCGCGGTCTTCCTCATCGGCAACAAGAATCGCGATGCGGGTGGTGTGGCACTGCTCGCCCAGGTTGCGCGCAACGATCCGTCGGTCGAGGTTCGCGGCTCGGCGCTGGAATGGCTCGCCCGTGTCCCGGGCGACGACGCCCTCGCCGTTCTGGAGGAGCTGTCGCGCGATACGTCGGAAGCGCGCGTGCAGCAGGCGGCGGTTCGTGCCCTCGTACGCCACACGAGCCCGCGCGCACGACAACTCGTGCGTAGCATCGTGGAGCGCTCCGACTCGCCGGAGCGGCTGCGCCTCGAGGCACTCAGCGCCTTCGACAAGGACCGGGCGACGTCGGACGACATCGCCTGGATGCGCACGCTCTACGCGCGCACCGACAACGAGCGCGTGAAGGCCCGTATCGTGAATACGCTCGCCAACATCGGCGGCGACGATGTGGACCAGTGGATGCTGACGATGGCCCGCAACGTGGATGAGAGCTCGGACACCCGGCGGTACGCGGTACGGCGGGTCGGGCGGAGGCTCCCGATCGCCGAACTCGCCAAACTCTACGACACATCGACCGAGCGTGCGATCCGGGAGGTGCTCATCGAGACGCTCGCGCAGCGCGCCGAGGGCGAGGCGACCGACAAGCTGCTCGACATCGTGAAGTCCGGGACCGACCCGCAGCTCCGGAGCCGCGCCATCTCGGCGCTCACCCGGAAAAAAGATCCGCGCACCCTGCGGCTGCTCATGGAGATCATCGACAAATGACCCGTAACATATGCTGCCAGGTCGTGGGGGTCGCCCTCCTGCTGACGCTCGGCGCCGTCGATGGACGCGCGCAGTCGCTCGATCGCAGGATCGCCGCCGTCGCCGGCAGCGCGGTCCAGTTCAACTTCGCCGCTCGTTCGGGCATCTGCGGCGATGGACGGAATTACGTACGGCTCGATGGCGACAGTTGGTATGGCACGATGAACGAGATGACCCGCGGTTCGGCGTGCGAGGCGGGGCCGGTGCGGGTGCTGGTGGTCAAGAGCGGTGCGGAGCCGATCCGACTCGAGACGTACGCCGGACCACTCGCGGTGGCGCCGGACGCCACGGACCTGGGGCGCGTGACCGCGGCGGACGCGGTCAGCTACCTGGGCACCCTCGCCACCACCGGTGAGGGACGCGTCTCGCGCGATGCGGTGCTCGCGTTAGGCATGGCCGACTCGGCGCGCGTCACCCCGGTGCTCCTCAGCCTGATGCGCGACGCCAATCGCCCGCGCGACACGCGGCGCTCCGCGCTCAACTGGATCGTGCGACGGGACGACGCCCCCGATGCCCTGCCGTCTGGCGAGTTGCTGACGCTGTTGACGGGACTCGCGCGCAACGAGACCGAGCCGTCCAGCTTCCGGCAATCCGTGATCGGTACGCTGGGCCGCCTTGACCGTGGCGAGGGGATCCCGGCGTTGGTCGAGATGAGTCGCTCGACCAACGACGGATGGACGGCGCGTCGCGCCACCGAGGCGCTTGCGCGCTCCGGCGATCCGCGCGCCCGTCGCGCGGTGCGGGAGATTGCCCGCGACAAGGGGGCGCCCTCCGAGGTGCGCATCGCCGCGATGAGCGGGCTCGCCGGTGAGTACGGGTCGGCGGAGGACGCTCAGATTCTCATCGCCCTCTATCCGGCGCTCGACGCGGATCGCCTGCAGGAGGCGGCGCTAGGCGGGATCGCCAGCATCGGCAGCGTGGCCGGACGGCAGTTCCTCCTCAGGATCGTGAAGGACGAACAGCACGACTCGCGTCCTCGCCGCAAGGCGGCTTCACTCCTCGAGCGCGCCGGTGTACCGGTGCGCGATGTGATCGGCGTCTACGACGGGGTCTCGGACGGTGATGTGCGCGTGCAACTCATCGAAATGCTGGCGCAGGCGGGAACCCGTGAGGCGACCGAGAAGCTGGTGTCGATCGCCAAGCTGGACACGCAGCCGGCGGCGCGACGACGGGCGATTGCCCTCCTCGGACGCAGCGACGATGCCTCGGTGCGCGAGGCGCTACGGGGGATCGTGGGGCAGTCGACGTAACCGCGAGCGGCGAACGACTGGCGTGAGCCCTGCCGGGCCCCATCTTGAACGACATGGCTCCCCTCACCCTTCCCACTCCGCTCGTGTCGGTGCCCTGGCTCGCCGAGCATCTCGGCGAGCCAGGACTCGTCGTCGTCGATGCCAGCAGTTACCTCGCCTCGGCGGCGCGTGATGCCCGGGCCGAGTTCGCAGCCGGTCACATTCCAGGGGCGGTCTTCGCCGACATGGAATGGCTGCACGACGAGCGGTCGCCGCTGCCGCACACCTTTCCGACCGCGGTCCAGTTCAGCGCGCGCGTGGAAAGTCTGGGGATCGGGAGCGACGATGCCATCGTCGTGTACGACGGCTCGGGGCAGAACTTCAGCGCTCCGCGCCTCTGGTTCATGCTGCGCACGTTTGGTCACGACCGCGTGGCAGTGCTCGACGGCGGGTTGCGGCGCTGGGTCATGGACGCGCACCCATTGCAGGCGGGCGAGGCGACGCCGACTCCCGCGCGCTTTGTGGCCCGCTTGGACGAGCGTCGGTTGCGCGATACGGCCGCGATGCAGTCGCAGCTCGGAGACTCGAACGCGCAGGTGGCCGATGCGCGCTCGCCCGGCCGCTTCGCCGCTGCCGAGCCCGAGCCGCGTCCCGGGGTCCGCGGAGGTCACATCCCCGGGAGCCGCAACGTGCACTACGCCCGACTCGTGCGCGACGACGGGATGCTGCGCCCCGCCGAGGAGCTTCGCGCGATCATGGATGAGGCGGGGATCGATCCAGCGCGACCGGTCGTCACCAGCTGCGGCTCCGGGATGACTGCCTGCGCAGTCGCGCTCGCCCTCGAGGTGCTCGGGGGTCCCCCGGCGTCGGTCTACGATGGGAGTTGGACGGAGTGGGGAGGACGGAGCGACACTCCCGTCGAGACCGGACCGCCGCGTTAGGCGAGGCGGCACGTATCGGCGCCCCGTGCGGGGCTCTTGATCACATCGAGCGCACGTACCAAAAGCGCGCCATCACTCTCATGTGCACGCCGCGTCGGCCGACCCTGAGGGGTTGCCGGAGCGCTCGGGTCACGACGACGTGATCATCGTCGCGCGCCGCCCAGCTCAGCTGGCGCGTCGGCCGAGGATCCGGGTCACGTCGTCGAGCGAAACACCGATAGCCGCGAGGGCCACGAGGGAGTGATAGAACAGATCGCCGGCCTCTTCGGCCGCGCGCGCGCGATCCTCGTCGGCGCAGGCGACCGCGAGTTCTGCCGACTCTTCTCCGAGCTTCTTGAGTCGCAGGTTGCGGTCGGAGAGGAGGCGTTGCGTGTAGCTCGGCTTGACGCCGTCCGGGAGTGGGAGCGCGGCGGCGCGCTCGGATATGGTTGCGGCGAGCTGGGAGAGGATGGTGTCTGCAGTGCGGGGGGTGGGGGAGGC
>JBDTUA010000341.1:0-6090 GCA_040007995.1 Gemmatimonadota bacterium
GCTGCGACGCCTGATTCGCCAGGAGCTGCAGCGTGACTCCACCGGGCGTAGCACCACCGGAACGCAGACCGAGTCGACGCCACCGACGTTAGGCGTGTTGCCTCGCGATGCGAACGAGGAAGCGCGTCTCGCCCGGATCACGGCGATGGAGGATGAACTCCAGCGACGGCTGGACGCCTTGCAACGACTCGAGATCGAGCGCCGTGCAGCCGTTCCCTCCCAGGCGATCTCGCCAACGCGCGCCGTCGGCGCCGATACGTCAGCACAGGGACGCATCGCCACGGTCCCGGTCTTCCAGCGCTTCAGCCAGACGACAACTCGCGACCTGCGACCCTTCGTCGGGGTGGGCGGGGGTGATGGGACGCAGGCGATCCTTTCGCTGCGCGCCGACCTCGGACCGTTGACGCCGGGGAGCGGCTTCCGCTTCGTGCCGGAACTCGCGTTAGGCTTCGGCAGTGGGTCCACCTCGGTCCTGGCGCTGGCGAACGTGCAGTACCCGTTCGGCGCGTTCGGCGGGAACAATGCCATCCAGCCGTACGTCACCGTCGGAGCGGGAATCTTCTCCCCCTCCGTACTGGCGGTGAACACGTCAGTAGGCGCGTCACTCGCGCTCGGTAGCCAGCGCGCGTCGCCGCTGTACACATACGTGGAGCTGCAGGGACTCAACCTCTTCAACTACACACGTCTGATGGTTGGTGTGAGCAGTCGGCGGTAATGTAGTCGCGCTGAGCGCGAGCCAACTCGCTCGTGGTTTGAACGGGATGCACATCCACTGCGGATGTGTGTCCCGTTTTCGCGCTAGTCAATGGACCGCCCGGTCGGAAGCCGTCCGACGTCGACTCCGCGGACTCACGAAACTCGCGGTGGTCGCAGCGCGTCCCGATCGCGCGACTTCGACACTCGGCTCTTTCGCCGGCCAGCGTGCGAACGACGAATTGGCGAATTCGCTCGGTCGAGGGAGACGTGCCATTGGAATGCGCTCATCTCGTCCGGTTTCGCGACGTTGGACTCGCGCGGCGGACGGTGGGTGGCCATCGGCTTCGTCGGTGCGTCGACCGATACTCAAGAGGGTGAGTCCCCCGCTGGCGCTGCGAATCGCGTGGCGCGGTCGGGGCCGAATCACGATCCTGACAAGAAAGTACCCCGGATGTCGGCTGGAACCTCTCTCGGTGGCGTCGCGTCGCGTGACGCTGCAGTCCCAGATACGAAGTCTTTGTGCGCCGCGAGCCAGCAACTGCTCGCTGCGCAGGAGCTGGCCCGTGCCATCGTCCGGAGTTCTCCAGGCGGCATCGTCGCCTTCGACCTCGAGAAGCGCTTCACACTCTGGAACGCGGCAATGGAGCGGCTGTACGAGATCGAGGCGAGCGACGTCTTCGGCCGGACGCTCGCCGAGCTAAGCCCGCGCTTGCTCGTGCCTGGCCTCGACGACTCGTATCGTGCGGCGCTGAGCGGCGAGACGGTGCAGATGAATCGCCGGACGATCGTGGGGAAGCGATCAGGGCGGCAGTCGCTCGTCAATGTGACGTATGCGCCGCTCCGCGACGACCGGGGACGCGTCATCGGTGGGGTCGGGATGTTTCGCGACGTCACGGAGGAGCTGCGCGACCAGCTGCAACTCGAGCGCCTTTCGGCCGTCGTCGAGCAGACGGAGGAAGGCGTCATCATGACCGACGCCAGCGGGCGCTTCACCTGGGCTAACCCCGCATGGGAGCGCATTACCGGGTGGTCGATCGGCGACGTGGTCGGACAGTTCCCCGGCGATTTCCTGCGAGGTGCGGACTCGGATCCGACAGCGGCCGACCGGATCAACCGGGCGGTGATCACCGGCGCGGGATTCAGCGAGGAGATGCTGAACTACCGGCGCGACGGCACTCCCTTCTGGGTCAGCATCCGGGCGACGCCCATCAAGGACGACGATGGCGTGCTCAGCGGCTATGTCGCGATCGAGCAAGACATCACGATGCAGCGTGAACGCGAGCGCACGCTCCGCGCCGAGCGTGCGTTCGCGACGTCGCTTGTCGCGGCGAACTCGGACGGGATCTTTGCCGTCGACCGCGACTTCCACATCACCGATTGGAATCCGGCGCTCGAGCGCTGGACCGGGCTGGCGCGCGCCGACGTCGTCGGGCAGACCCTCGACGCGGTCGTACCGCTCGCCGACCACGACGCGCGTCGCCAGCGGTTCGACCAGATGCTCACCGACGGAAAGCCGTTCTCGCAGGAGAGGACCTACCGGTTTGCAGCGATGGAGCTGGAGGTGCAGTCCGTGGTCTCGCCGATCCGGGACCTCGTCACCGGCGACATCTCCGGCGCGCTCTGCACGATTCGCGACGTATCGGAGCGTCGCGCGGCGGCCGAACGCTTTCGCGTGCTCTTCGAACAGTCGTCCGACGGGTACTTCATTGTCGAAGGGAATAGCATCGCCGACTGCAACGGTGCAGCGCTGCGGCTGCTGCGAGCGGCTGACAAGCAATCCATCGTTGGTTTGCATCCGGCGCAACTCTCCCCCGAGTATCAGCCGGACGGCAGCTTGTCGCAGACGCTGGAACGGAGCTGGATAGCGCTGGCGCTCCAGGAGGGGCACTGCCGCTTCGACTGGGTCCATCGTCGGCTGGACGGCACCGACGTCTCGGTCGAAGTAAGCCTGACCGCCGTGACGCTCGAGGGGAGACCGGTGTTGCTCGTGGTCTTGCATGACCTCACCACCCGGTTGGAGGCGGGAGCAGCGGTGCGCCGGGAGCGCGAGCGGCTGCTCGACGCGATTGGGGCGCTTGACGCCGGATTCGCCATGTTCGACGCGGACGAACGACTCGTCGCCTTCAACGAACGCTTCCGCGAACTGCCGGTCGGACAAGTACCCGGTCTCCACGTCGGCATGTCGCTGGACTCGATCCTCGAGGCGGTTCTCGTCGACGGCAAGCACCCGGGGACGGGTCGCGACGGCGCACCGTGGAAGGACGGCATCCTGTCGCGTCACCGGGGCAATGGCGGAATGTCTGAGGTGGTAGGCCCCCACGGTAGCATGCGCGTCTCGGTCAGCCGCACCAGCGACGGCGGAAGTGTCGGACTTTTCACCGACATCTCGGAACTCAAGCGCATCCAGCACTCGCTCGAACAGGCGCGCGACGCCGCCACCGACGCGAGCCGCGCCAAGAGCGACTTTCTCGCGCGCATGTCGCACGAGCTGCGGACGCCTCTGAACAGCATCATCGGCTTCAGTCGTCAGGTGCTCAAGGAGTTGAACGGCCCGCTGCATCCGAAGGACCACCAGTACCTCGACCGGGTGCTCCGGAACGGGACAGAGCTGCTCTCGCTGATCAACGACATTCTGGATCTGTCGAAGATCGAGGCGGGTCGTGTCGAGATCCACCGCACGCCGACGGACCTGCGTGACGTGGTGGCCGAGACGCTGGCGATGCTGGAGGGACACCCGCGCCCGGCAGCGCTGCGACTCGTCGCCGATGTCCCCACCAGCCTCACCACCGTCGACACCGATGAGGCGCTCCTTCGTCAGGTGCTGATCAACCTCGTCGGCAATGCGCTCAAGTTCACGAAGTCCGGAATCGTCCGGGTGCAGGTCGATTCGGACGCCGACCATCGGCCGCGGGCGATCATCGTGACGGATACGGGGATCGGGATTCCGGCCGACCGGCTCGAGGCGGTCTTCGGCGCCTTCGAGCAGGCGAATACCACGACCTCGCGCGCGTTCGGCGGGACCGGCCTCGGATTGGCGATTTCTCGTTCCCTCTGCGAATTGTTAGGGCTCACGCTGTCGGTGGAAAGCGAGGTCGGCGTCGGGACGTCGTTCCGGATCGCCTTCCCGCTCGTGCCGCGCGACGTCACCGCCTGACGCCAGAGGGGAGCGCCTCGCCGCCATCGGGCGCGGCGGGGCAACCCTTCGCGTCGTGACCGGAACCGACCCACTCGGCAAATGAGGAGACGTCGTGTGGGACCAATCGACCGCATGGTCGATGCGCAGACGCGCGGGGCGGGGCGGATTCACGCCCAGTCCGGGAAAGGTCGCCTGTCAGCGGCGCGGCGCAGTGAAACGATCCCGGTGACCATGGTGTCACACTCAGGATCGCCTTCCCCCTGCTCCGCCGAAATGCGTTTCCCCACGCCCCGAGCGGTTCGCCCGCTCACGCTGCTCGCGATGCTTCTGTCGATATCTCCACGGGTCCCGGGGATCGGCGCGATCGCGCAGGCGCAGCGACCGCTCAACCTCGACTTCGAGCGACGCGCGGTCGCGTATGCCGACCGCCCGTGGGGGTGGTCGCTCGGCTGGTCCGCCTTCGCCGGCGGCCCGATGGCGACTTTCGCGCTCGACTCGACTGTTCGCCTGCAGGGACTGCGTTCGCTCCGCATCACGGCGAGCGACACCGCGGTCGCACCGGCGGAGCGAGCGATGATGCTACAGCTATCGGCGGCCTTCGCCCGCGGCAAGTCGCTCACGCTGACTGGCGCGATACGAACACAGGGGCTGCGCGGGCGAGCCGCCGTGAGGTTGGAGGCCTGGAGGGACCGGGAGGTGGCGGCCGGCGACACCGCCGTCGTGCGCGGAGATCTCGCACTTCAGGATACGGCGCGCCGAGGCGCTGGACGCGCCGGTTGGCAACGCTTCACGCTCCGGATCCGCGCCCCCACCGACGCGTCGGTGCACTCGATCTCCATCGCGTGCCTCGTCGCCGGGAGCGGTTCGGCATGGTTCGATGACTTGCAGCTGTCGGTGGATGGCGCCGTGGTCACGTCGTTGCCCACCGCCGAGGGACCGCCCCCCACGCGCGCCGAGCTTGCCTGGCTCGCCAAGCGCAGCACCCCGCTCCTGCGGGTCGCGCCGGAGAACGACGTACGTGGCCCGGTTCCCCCCGACCTCGCCCTCGTCTCGCGCATCGTCGGCGACGCGCGCGTCGTCGCGTTGGGGGAATCGACGCACGGTACGCGCGAGTTCTTCCAGGTGAAGCATCGCCTGCTCCAACACCTCGTGCGCAACGACGGCTTCGACCTCTTCGCGATCGAGGCCAACCAGCTCGCGGTCGAACGGCTCAACGCCTACGTCGGCGGCGCACCGGGGACCGCGCGCGACGCCATGCGCGTCCTCTTTCGCGTCTGGAACACCGAGGGGATGCTCGCGATCGTTCAATGGATGCGCAGCTACAACTCGGCAGCGCCGCCGAAGCGGTTGCACTTCATCGGGTACGACATGCAGGACCACCAGACCCCGGTCGACTCGCTCGAGGCCTTCGTGCGCCGCGTCGAGCCGGCGTATCTGGGGCGTGTACGCGCGCTGACCGGCGAGTACCGCAGCGAGAGCAACTACGCGACGCCTCGCGTGGCTGAGGGGAAGCGGAGCTCGTGGCACGCACGCACTGATTCGCTCTGGCGCGAAGTGTCTGCGCGACGGGAGCGATGGCTGCGCAGCGCCCGCTCCCGGAGCGACACGATGGCGGCGGAGTGGGCGATACATGACGCGGATCTCGTCCGGCAGGCGGCGCAACTCAACGTCACGCTGTTCTCGCCGGACCGCGACAGCCTGATGGCGGCCAACCTCGACTGGGCGCTTCGGACGCTGTATCCGGCGTCGCGCGCCGTGGTGTGGGCGCACGACGTGCATGTCAGCCACGGCGGGGACGCGAAGCGATCGTTCAACCAGGGGGCGCAGATGGGGGCGGTGCTCAAGCACGGGTACGGCTACGACTACCGCGCCTTCAGCCTGCTCACGCGTGCCGGGCAGTACAGCGCGTCACGCAGCTTCAGCGACTACACGATGGCGACGATGGAGGGCGACGTTGCACCCGACGGCAGTGTCGAGCGCCTCCTGTCGATGATCCCGCACGCGGCGTCGAGCCTCGGGGTCATCACCGACCTCCGGGTCGACGAACGCGACCCGGAGGGGGCCTTCCTCTGGCGCGCACGCCCGATCCGGAGCATCGGTTACGCCGCCTTCGACTACTCGTTCGACCTGCGCGCGATCATGCCGCTCGAGTTCGACGGCGTGGTCTTCATCGACCGGACCACCGCGTCGCAGCTGCTCCCCCCGCGCCCTCGTTAGGTAGGGCGCGGACGGCGCGGCCGGACGCCAACGCCAGCTAC
>JBDTUA010000342.1:0-6074 GCA_040007995.1 Gemmatimonadota bacterium
CCCGATCGCCCTTGGGGTGCTTGTCGCCACCGGCCAGCTCGATCCGGACGCGGTGCGTGCGCTTGCCGCGTTAGGCGAGCTGGGACTCGATGGCACCCTGCGCCCGGTGCGCGGCATCCTCCCCGTCGCGTTGCATCTGGCGAGGACGCTCCCCGATCCCCGCTCCTCCTTCCTGCTCGTGGTCCCGCCGGGGAACGCGGCAGAAGCGCAAATGGTCTCGCGGCTCCACTGCGCCGCGCCGGTTTCACTCGCTGCGCTCGTCGACGCACTGCGCCAGCCGGAGGACGTGCGCCGGCGCATCCTCTGCGCGACAATCCTCCGCGCGACGCCCGTCGCGGGCGACGCATCGCTTGCGGAGACGCACCTGGGCGATCCGTCGATCGATGCGAGCGATCGCCGCGAACAGTCGACCCGTGCCTCAGCCAGCGCCGCCGTCGTCCCAGACGCCACCACTGGCGAGTCGGCACGATTCGCCAATGCGGTGCCCGATGGGCCAAGGGGTCCATCCCGGACAGTCGAGGCGGTCCGACGCGCCGAAGAACTCAACGACGAACGTCTCGACCTGCGTGACGTCGTCGGCCAGGAGTCGGCCAAGCGTGCATTGGAAATCGCCGCCGCCGGAGGGCACGCGCTCCTCCTGATCGGCCCTCCCGGTGGCGGCAAGACGATGCTGGCCCGCCGGCTCCCCGGGATTCTCCCGCCACTCAGCGAGGATGAGGCTTTGGAGGTGATGGCCGTTCAGTCGGTCGCGGGGGTCCTCTGCGTGAACGCGCAACCCGCCGGCGAACGGCCGTTCCGAGCGCCGCATCACACGCTATCCATCGCCGCACTTATCGGCGGCGGAAGCCTGCCGCGTCCAGGAGAAGTCAGCCTCGCCCACCACGGCGTCCTCTTTCTTGACGAACTCCAGGAGATCCCCCGCTCAGTACTCGACGCGCTGCGACAGCCGATGGAAGATGGGCGCGTTGTCATCTCCCGTGCCCAGCAGTCCCTGACATTTCCAGCCAAGTTCGCCCTCGTCGGGGCGATGAATCCGTGTCCCTGCGGCCAGCACGGGCAGCCCGGACGCAACTGCACGTGCAGCTCGGTCGACGTGAGTCGGCACCGCGGCCGGATCTCGGGGCCGCTCGCCGACCGCCTCGACATGACGGTCCACGTCCCAGCGGTCGCGATTGCGACGCTCGGAGGGGGTGCCGAAGGCGAACCGTCGGCTGCCGTGCGGGGCCGCGTCGTCGCTGCACGTGAGCGGCAGCGCGAGCGCTATCGCCGACTGCGTCGCGTGACCTGCAACGCGCACGTGGCAGGGCGCTGGCTCGATGCGCATACGACGATCGCCGCCGAGGCGCGATCCCTCCTTACGCTCTCCGCCGACCGCTTCGCCCTCTCGGCGCGCGGCTACCACCGAGTGCTGAAGGTGGCCCGCACCATTGCCGATCTCGACCTGAGCGACGGGATCGAACGGGTCCACATCGCGGAAGCGCTCTTCGTTCGCACACCCGAGAACCTGCCAGCAAGGGAGGAGGTCGCGTAAATTGAATTTATGCTGACACTTCCGACGCACGACGCCGCAGACGCGGACTCCCAGGCGGCCCTCGCGCTCGAGACAGAGCTGCAAGCATGGCTGAAAGCGCGGGGTTCCGTGCTCGTCGGCTTCAGTGGTGGCGTCGACTCCGCGTATCTGGCGGCCGTCGCGGTCGAGACCCTCGGGCCCGATCGTGTCCTCGCGGTCATCGGTCGCTCGGCGTCGTACCCGGCCGCCCAGTGGGCGATGGCGCGCAGCGTGGCCGATCGCTTCGGCGTGCCGGTCCTCGAGGTCGACACCGACGAGATGAACGATCCGCGCTACGCCGCTAATCCGGTGAATCGTTGCTACTTCTGCAAGTCGGAACTGTGGGATCGCTTGCTGCCGATCGCGGTGACGCACGGGATGGCGGTGGTCGTCGACGGCACCAACGCTGATGACGGCGCGGACTACCGCCCCGGCGCGGCAGCGGCGCGCGAACGTGGTGTCGCTTCACCGCTCGCCGAGGTGGGGCTCACCAAGGCGAAGATCCGTCTGCTGTCTGAACGGCGAGGCATTCCTACCTGGTCGCAACCGTCGTCTCCCTGTCTCTCGTCTCGTCTGCCGTACGGCACCGCAGTCACCCCCGATCGACTTGCTCGTGTCGAACGGGCGGAGGCAGCTTTGCGCGAACTCGGAATACTGGGTGACCTTCGGGTTCGATACCACGACGACCTCGCTCGCGTCGAGATCGGAGTGGAGTGGCTGCAGCATTGGCTCGAGCCGTCGCGCGCTGCACAAATCGCCGACGTCGTTCGCGACGCCGGCTTTGCGCGGGTGGCCATCGACTTGCGCGGTTTTCGCTCCGGATCGCTGAACGTCTTGAGCGGCGTAACCGCCTCGTGACTTCCGTTAGCAGCGGCGCGCGCTCCGAAGGCTCCGAAGGCTCCGAAGGCTCCGAAGGCTCCGAAGGCTCCGAAGGCGCAGCAGGGGACGCGGCGGAACCGCGAACGACACCTGACCTCAGCATCGTCGGTCAGTCAGGAGAGGCCGACCGCGCCGTCGACGACCCGGCCGCGCGCGCGCAGCGCCTTGAGTATGCGCTGCGCGCGTCCGGGCTGCGCGCCAGCGTCGAAGCGCGTGCGTCGCTCGCCATCCTCGTGCTTGCGCCCGACGGCCAAGGCCTGGACACCGCGGCACGACGCGAGTGCGTGCGTGCCGCTCTCGCGTCTGGCTTCACCCACGTGGCGGTCGAGATCGTCCCGCCAGGGAGCGACGAAACGGAGAGCGACGACAGCGCCGCGGTCGACGCGCGACCTCACTCGCGCGCGCCGTGAGACGCGACAGGTGCGGCTCTTTCTCGCCTTCCTTCTCCCGGCAGCCGTGAGCGAGGACGTGGCTCGGGCGACTGCGGCGGTGCGTGCGGCGGCTGACCGAGTGCGCTGGGTACCGTCGGCACGCATGCACCTGACGATGAAGTTTCTCGGTGATCGCCCCGATCACGACGTGGCGCGCATCGCCGACGAGGCGCGCGTCGCGCTGTCGACGATCGCTCCCTTCAAGGCCACGATGCGCGACGCGGGTGCCTTCCCAAACTTCTCGCGTCCCCGCGTCGTATGGCTTGGTATGCATCCCGCCGCTTCCTTCGCCGCGATCGCCGCCCGCCTCGAGCGAGCGCTGCATCCACTCGGCTATCCGATCGAATCGCGCCCCTTTGTCGCGCACCTCACGCTCGGCCGCGTGTATGATGTGCTCGCGCCGGCGCAACGTGCGACACTCGCTGACTCGCTCGCTGACTCGCTCGCTGACTCGCTCGCTGACTCGCTCGCTGACTCGCTCGGCGACTCGTTCGCTGGCTCGCGCTCGGGCTTGCGTGTAGGGTGGCCTCTGGACGTCCGTGAACTCGCGTTGGTCCGGAGCGATTTGTCACGCGGTCCCCCGCCCCGCGGTGGTCCACGGTATGAGTCTCTGCGCACGATTCCCCTGGGAGCTCCCTGATGTCCGGTTGCCTGCGATCGATTGGCTGCCTCACGCTGCTCGCCGTCCTGGCGATCGGCGGCTGGATCACGCGGGACCGGTGGCTGCCCGCCGTCCCGGGCGCGCGTCCGGCCCCGACGATTGCCTACGACCCCGTCACCGAGGCGCGTCGCGAGAGGGGGAGGGAGGTCATCGCGTCGCTTGGACAGAAGACAGGTCCGGTCTTCGCCAACCTCACCGCTGCCGAGGCGTCTGCATTGGTCCTGACGGACGCCAAGCGGAGACTTCCGGCGTTCGTGGGTGAGGTGGAGGCGGCGGTGGTCGGCGAGCGGTTGGTGCTGCGCTCGTCGCTCGATCCCGCGGAACTCAAGGGGATCGACGCGCTCGGGCCGGTCGCCGGAATGCTGCAGTCGCGCCAGCGCGTCACGCTCGCCGGCACGTTGGAGATCGCCAGCCCTGGACACGCCCTCTTCGTCGTGCAGCAGGTGCACGTGAACGATCTGGACGTTCCCTCGCCGGCCATCGCCGCCCTCGTGCGCCAGATCGATCGCCGTACGCGCTCGCAGGGAACGCCCGATCGCGCCATCGCTTTCGACGTGCCAGCCTACATCGGCGATGTCCGCGTCGCCAAAGGACATGTCACCTTGTACAAGTCCGTGCCATGAGTCGCCGCATCCTCATCATCGACGACGAGCAGGGCGTGCGCGCCGCGTTAGGCCAGCTGCTCGAGTACGAGGGGTACGAGGTGAAGGCGGTGTCGAACGCCGCCGCCGGGATCGCCGAGTACGAGCAGTGGCGCCCGCAGCTCGTCTTCCTCGACGTGAAGATGGCCGGGATGGACGGGCTCGAGGCGTTGCGGCACATCCGCCACCTCGATGCGGCGGCGACCGTCGTCATGATCTCGGGGCACGCGACGATCCAGACGGCGGTCGAGGCGACGCAGCTCGGCGCCTACGACATCCTCGAGAAGCCGCTCGACACCGACCGCATCCTCGTACTGCTGCGCAACACGCTGCAGCACCTGTCGCTGCAGGAGGAGAACGCGCAGCTGCGCGCGTCGATCGAGTCGCGCTACGAGATCGTGGGCAAGTCGTTCGCCATCCGGACGCTCGTGGGACAGATCGAGAAGGTGGGCGTGACGCCGGCCCGCGTCCTGATCACCGGCGAAAACGGCACCGGGAAAGAGCTGGTCGCCCGCGCTGTGCATCGGTTGTCACCGCGCCTCAACAAGCCCTTCATCGAGGTCAACTGCGCCGCGATCCCCTCGGAGCTGATCGAGAGCGAGCTGTTCGGCCATATGAAGGGCTCGTTCACCGGCGCGGTGCAGGATCGCGCGGGCAAGTTCGAGCAGGCCGACAAGGGGACGATCTTCCTCGATGAGATCGGCGACATGAGTCCGTCGGCACAGGCGAAGGTGCTGCGCGTCCTGCAGGACGGTGAGGTGACCCGCATCGGCGGCTCGAAGCGGGTGCAGGTCGACGTGCGCGTGCTCGCCGCAACAAACAAGGACTTGCAGGAGGAGATCGCCGCAGGGCGCTTTCGCGAGGACCTCTTCTACCGGATCAACGTCGTCCCGCTCCACGTCCCGCCGCTGCGCGAACGGCGCGACGATATTCCCCTGCTCGCGCAGTATTTCGCCGACCAGCTCTCCCGCCGCGAAGGAGCGCCCGTGCGCGTGCTCGACGCGTCCGCCATCGAAGCGCTGACGCAGATGGAGTGGCCCGGCAACGTGCGCGAACTGCGCAACACCATCGAACGCCTCCTGATTCTGGCGTCCGGTCCGCGGATCACCAGCGCCGACGTCACCCGGCTCACCGGCGCGCGACACGCCGACAGCGCCAGCTTGGGCTCCCTGCTCGACATCGCGACCTTCGAAGCCTTCAAGGACGCCGCGGAACGCGCGTATTTGCTGCACAAGCTGCGCGACTTCGAGTGGAACGTCTCCGAAACCGCGCGCGCCCTCGACATGCCGCGCTCGAACCTGTACAAGAAGATCGAAAGGTATTCGCTGGAGCGGGAACGGTGAGCGTGGACGGGGGACAGGGGATGGGAGTGCGCGCGGCGGAGTCTCGCGCTGGACCACGTCACGCCACCTGACCTGCAGGCGCGCCCCGCGCGCCGGCACTCCCGTCTCCCGTCCCCCGTCTCCCGTCTCTCATCTGCCATGACCAACTGGGACGCAGAACTCAAAAAGATCGACAAGCAGCTGGAGTCGGTCTCCGACGAAGCCCTCCTTCCGTCCAAGGCCGCGGCCACCCCGCAGGCGAAGGCCGAGGTGATGTCCAAGCAGGCCTCGACGTCCACCTTGGGCGTGGCGCTGCGGCTCCTGCTCTCCGTCGGACTCGGTGTGGGGATGCTCTTCTGGCCCTACAGCGCTCGATGCGGGCTGGGTCTCTTCGGCTACCTCGCCGCGACCGGCGTGGTCGCGCTCTCCGGCGTCTGGTCCTCGATCTGGACCTGGCGCCATCGCAGCTCCAAGGGGCATATCCTCTCGCTGCTCCTCATTGTCTGGGGGATGGTCCTCGCCGCCGTCGAGGTGCTCCCGCGGACCGGCTACGCCCTGCCGACACCCGATCATCCCACGGTCTGGATGTGC
>JBDTUA010000343.1:0-6017 GCA_040007995.1 Gemmatimonadota bacterium
CGGCACCCGGCGACGCGGCACTCGGCAACGCGGCACTCGGCGACTCGGATGAGGGCATCGCGTATGATGGCGTCGCGCCTGGGAGAACGGTCTCGACTCGCGACCGGATCGTGCGGGCGACCGGGGCGAGGACGGAGGCGGCGAAGCGCCCCGAGAGGAGATCGGTCAGCAGAACCGAGATCACCGCCGTCGTGAACACGACGTTCGGAAGGGCCAACGTGTCCTGGTACAGGTAGTTCACGGCAAGGGCGATGATCAGCCCCCCTTGCCCGAGCAGTGCGCGTCCCCAATCCGGCCCAAGCGCCGGGAGCAGGTCATTGAGACGCGCCGCGAGGCGGGCCCCGCCGAACTTGGTCATGGCACGGGCGACCACGAAGAGCAGGACCGGGAGGAGCCAGACCCCTTGCGAGCTCGGACGCCACGAGGCACCGGCGAAGATCAGGAGCACGAAGTACAGCGGGCGCTCGATCCGAAAGAGTGCAGCGCTGATCGCCTTCCGGTTGCTGGAGGTATTGATCAGCGTCAGCCCGAAGAACATCCCCGCCATGACCGGCGACAGGCGCAAGTATGTCGCGGCGCCGCTGACAAGGATGAGGATCCCGCCCAGCGAGATGAAGATCCGGTCGATGCGCGTCTCATCGCCGAGAAAGAGGTGATAGAGCGCGCCTCCCACAATCCCCAGCGCGATGGTGATCACCGTCCACTCGGTCGGCGTGATGGGGCGCGACAAGTCGGCGTTAGGCGGATGACCGGCGGCGACGAGAACGCCGAAGGTACAGATCGCGAGGAAAGCGTTGGCCCCGGTGGTGGTGCGGAGCGCCGTGACTATCGTGCCACGTCCGCGGAAGCGACGCGCGGCGATCTCGATCCCGGCGAAGCCGGTGAGCGTCGCGAAGGCACCGAGGGCGACGGCCGGTGGGAGCGCGCGATCAGGAGCGAGACCGAAGAGCCATTGCAGCAGGAAGAACTGCAGGCCTCCCACAACTACCAGCGTGATGAACGACTCGGCGAAGGCGACCCGATAGATCGGCACCGGGATGCGGACCATCTGCAGCAGCCGGTAGCGAGAGCCGGTGATCGCGCCCATCCACCCGAGCGCGAGCGCCGACGCGGGCGCGATGTCCTGCAGGAACGTCGTGTCGATCAGCCCGGAGACGTGCGGGCCGAGCAGGATGCCGAGCAGCAGGTACTCGGCCCCGGAGACGATGATGAGCTTCCGCGCCAGCCAGTCGAAGACGACGTGAGCCGCGAGATACGAACCGACGACGAGGAGGACAAGTACGAGTCCTTGCGTCATGGGCGCGACGGCGGCGCTCCCGCGCCCGAGATCGAGAGAGGCGTCACCGAGTCCGCGATGACGGCCACCGCTGTGGGCACCCCACTCCCGACGACGACGAGCGCGTCGAGCACGTCGAACGGGCCGTCCCGAAGGATGCGTTGCCCGTCCGGCGAGAAGAGGAAGCGCACGAACCGCTCGGCGAGCGCGAGGTTGGCGCTCTCCCGGGGAATCGTCAGGGCGTAGCGCAGCGGGACGCCGTGCACGATGACTGAATCGTTCGCAGGTACGACTGCGCCAGCGCCGGCAGCTCCGTCGGTACTGTCGCTGGCGGGGGGGAGGCGGGGGAGGGGGAGGGGAAGAGTGACGACCGTGGAAACGGAGTCGTAGGTCGCAGCCTTGGCGTCTTCGCCGAGATCCACGGCGGGTCCCAGGTTGAGCCACCGCAGCCCCGCCGCACGCGCTACCGATTCATAGCTCCAGACGACATCGACAGAATGGGCGCGCAGCGCCGCGAGCAGCGAGTCGGACGACGGATAGGTGCGCGCAGCCGGCGAGGCCGCGAGGAGCTGTTTCGCGAGCCCGCTCTCGCCCAGCTGCTTCTCCGCCAGCTGCATCGTGAGGAGCGTGTGTACGCCCAGTGGGGCACGCGCGGGGTCGACGCGCCCGACGCGGACGTCACGACGCGCGAGGACCCGCCGCCAGCTCGCGGAGTCGATTTGCGCAGCGCGGCGCGAAGAGTCCGACCAGGCGAGAACGATCCGGTTGCGCGCGAACGGAAGCGACCAGGTCGCACGTTCGGTTCCCACGAGGCGCCGCGAGAGCATCTCGCTCGAGATCGCGACAATGTCGGCGCTCCGGATCTCAACGGTCACGGTCGACTGGAGCGTGGGAATCGTGTCGAGCAGGACACGCACCGCCTCGCGCACCGAGAAGGAATCCGCGGCGACGCGCAGCGCGCCCGTCAGTGGGCTCATCGTCAGGACCCGCAACGTCCCATCGTTGGCGAGACGAAACGGCGTGACCGTCCGTGCGGCGGCGGTCGTGTCGGTCCTGTCGGTCGCGGAGTCGACGGTCGCGCTCCCGCGTCTGCCGGCGTCGCAGGCGCCGGCACCGAGCAGGAGCAGGGAGACAAGGCAGGTGTTGCGCATTACGGAGAACCCTCTCGATCCAGATGCTGGCGAGATCGTACCAGTTGAAGCGCGCGGAGCGATCACTTCCGCGACAATTCCTCGAAGACGGCGCGCACGAAGCGCTCGTGTCCGCTCGGCCATGCCTGCTCGTACGGCGCGGTGAGCGCGAGGGCGAGTACCTGCTCGACGCTCTTCCCCGACTTGATCTCGCGCTGCACGCGGTCGCGAACCGAGGCGACGGCGTCACGCCACTGCTTGACGTGCGCACGATCGGTGACCTCCCCATGCCCGGGGATGATCTTCGTCTCGGCGTTGGAGAGGGCATAGATCCGGTCGGCCGCGCTAATGATCCCATGCACCGACCCACCACTCGACAAGTCGATGAACGGGAAGCCGCTGTTGTTGAAGGCGTCGCCCGCATGGATCACATTCGCCTTCACGAAGTGCACGATCGCGTCGCCGTCCGTGTGTGCCGGCGCAACGTGAGTGGCGACGATCGAGTCGCCATTCAGGTGAAAGGTCACCGCATCGTTGAACGTCACCACGGGAAGTGCCCCCTGCGGCGATGCGGGGACGCGCATGTTCATGGCGGCCATGAACTGCTCGCTGGACATGCGCTTCCGCACATTGTCCTGCGCCACGATCAGCGCCCCCGCCGCGCCCAGGAGTTCGTTGCCTCCGGTGTGGTCCCCATGCCAATGCGTGTTCAGCACGAACTTGACCGGCTTGTCGGTCAGGGTGCGGATGGCGGCCTGGATCTTCGGCGTCAGCGGGGCGAACTGGTCGTCCACCACGAAGACCGCGTCGTCGCCGACCGAGAGCCCGATGTTCCCGCCCACCCCAAACAGAACGTGCACTCCATGTCCGAGAGGCGCGGTCCGGACCTGCACGGTATCGTAGTTCACCTGGGCCGAAAGGGTCCGGGCAGCGAGGAGAAGGGCGGGGACGATGGCAAAACGCACGGCGCGGCTCGGCGTGAAAGGGAAAAAGCAGAAACTACCCCGCCGACGCGCGCGAGTCACGACCGATCCGGAAAGTCCGCCGTTCGTGTCCCCGCGCTAACGAGCGAGGGCCTGTACGTGCGAACGCATCGCGGCGCGCACACGTTCCCGCGCCTCGGCGATTGCGCGACGCGTCTCGGCGCTCGAGCCGCCGACCTCGATCTCATCGGTCGAGGCGAGCGCCCCGTCGTACCAGGCGCCCCACGTCTCGAGGATGTCCTGCTCCTGCGCCCGGTCGCCCCCCGCGCCGGCCAGTGACGCTTCGCTGAGGCGCCGCTCGACCTGCAGGCGCGCGAGCGCGGCCTGCTCCACTTCGGCCACGATCGCGCGGGCCGCTCCACCATCCGCCGACGCGAGGAGCAGACCGCTCACCAACGCGCTGACTCCAACGTTCCGCAACTCCTCGGACGACACCATCGGGAGTCGGTCGCCATCGGTGTGATAGAACTGGTCCGTGAAATGCCAGAACAGCACGCCCGGCTTCTTCGCCTTGAGAAACGGCGTGTGATCGCTGCCACCCTCGAACGGATTCGCCTTCACCACCCAGCCGTTTGTCGCCGCCACTTCACGCGCCCGGCCGAGGACGTAGTCGTTGAAGTAGTGCGGCGTCATCTGCTCCTTGGTGAGCGGTGAGCCGCCCCACTCGGTGTGCTGGTCTTCGCCGCGCGTCCAGATGGCGCTGGGGTCGGGCATCTTCTCGATCAGGAACGTGCCGCCGGTCTTCTTCGTGTCCTCGCCGACCATGTCGAGCGAAAGTCCCCACTTGATCCCGGTCGCGCGCGCGCTGTCCTGCGTGATGAAGCGATCCGTCGACCGGATC
Organism: Gemmatimonadota bacterium; assembly: GCA_040007995.1. Taxonomy (GTDB): domain Bacteria; phylum Gemmatimonadota; class Gemmatimonadetes; order Gemmatimonadales; family Gemmatimonadaceae; genus SCN-70-22. The sequence continues at coordinate 4,231 of JBDTUA010000343.1, forward strand.
TCCAGCCCCCACAGGAAGGTGAGCGTGCGTGCCGGGTCGATCGCCTTCGACTTGAACAACTCCGCGGCCACGCGCGCCATCTCCACTTGCGCCCCCACCCCGGAGGCGTTGTCGTTCGCCCCCGGTTCCTGCACGTGGGCGCTGAAGACAAAGCGCTCGTCTGCGTGGGTGCGACCACGCAGCTCGGCGACCACCGTGCGCTCGATCGCGTTAGGCGTCCAGGTCACCGCGCTCTTCACGCGTACCCGTACGGGGCCGGCCGCGAGCGCCGCACGCAGCCGCGCCCGCGCATCGTACGACAGCGCGATGCCCCACCCCTTCGTCACCGAGTCGTACGGAATCCCCCCGAACTGGATGGAGTGCGTGTTTTTCTCAGGCTGCAGGTAGCTTGGGAGGTTGTACGCCAGCACGCCGCGGGCGCCGCGCTTCACCACGGCCTCGGCGAACAACCGCCCCACCCCGGCCTCTGCGAAGACGATCCGACCGGCGACGTGCGCTGCATCGAGCGCAGCGGGCGAGCCATCGCCCCCGTCCACGAGCTCGGCCACGACCCCCGAGTCCGGAGTGCTCCACGAGTTTGTCGCCAGCATGTTCCGGTTCGTCGTGAACTGCAGCACCGATTGCGCCTGGCCGAGCACCTCGACCGATGCCGCGCGGGGCTCCCAGGCCGGGTTCGCCATGGGGTACTTCTCGACCCGATAAATGAGTCGCGCCCCCGGGGCGGCGCGGTCCTCGCGCACGTAGCCGGCCTTCTCCAGCCGTTGGGCCACGTGATCGATCGAGGCATCGAAGCCGCGATTGCCCGGCCAGCGGACAAACTGATCAAGGAAGGCGACCGTCTCCTTGGCGCGGTCGCCGGAGTAGCGCGGGGCGACCAGCCGATAGAGCGCCCCCGACGGCGAGGTCGAGGTGGGGCGGGCAGGGGCGAGGGCCGGAACGGGACGGCGCTGCGCGCCGAGCGCGAGCGGAAGGCAGCAGGCAACGACGGTAAGCGTGCGTTGCGCGGCGCGGGCTACGGAGGAGGAGGAACGGCGCATCGTGAGGGTGGGCGTGGGCGAAGGGGGAAAGGTAGCGCGCGTGTCATTGCTTGACGCTCCCGTGCCGCCCCCCCAGCTTCGCACGGTCCGCCGCATTGCGCGCGCCGCCGTCGCGCCGACTCCCGCCCCGCCCCGCATGACCGTCCATCCCCGCCAGCGTGCCGTCCGCGCTGCCCTCGCACGCCCTGCCTTCGTCGTCCCGCATCTTGCGCTCGGCCTTGCGCTGTCGTTGGGGCTCGCGCTCCTTCCCGGACGTGCCCAGACGCAGGCAACGACTGCCAGGGCCCGCCCTGCGGCGTCGTCGATTCCCACGCCGGCGTCGATCCTGGGGTGGGAGCCCGGCACCGACCGCAAGCTCCCCACGTGGCAGCAGGTTACGACGTATTTCCGCGCCCTCGGGAAGGCGTCGCCGAGGGTCTCGGTACGCACGCTCGGCAAGACGGTGCTTGGTCGCGACTTCATCGTGGCCTTCATCGCCGATCCGGCGACGCTCGCCAACCTCGAGAAGTACCGCCAGATCCAGCGGAAGCTCTTGGACCCCCGGCTGCGCTCGCCGGGAGAGCTGCCGCGCCTGCTCGACGAAGCCAAGAACGTCATCCTGATCACGTCGAGTATCCACAGCACCGAGGTCGGCGGTTTCCTCACGCCCTTCGTGCTCGCCGACCGCCTGGCGCGCGGCAATTCACCCGAAGTCCGCTCGATCCTGCAGAACACGATCATCATGCTCGTCCCGTCGCAGAACCCGGACGG
>JBDTUA010000344.1:0-5989 GCA_040007995.1 Gemmatimonadota bacterium
AGCGGCACGCTCGCGACCGAGCTGGACCGGCTGGATCTGATCGATGAGTACAAGTTCCTCCTCCACCCCAGGATCGCCGGTCACGGCCCGACTCTGTACCAGAGTGGCCTGCCCAACACGCGACGGCTCGAGTTGGTCTCGGCGACGCCGCTCCGCAACGGCGCGATCGCGATGCACTATCGGCGCGCGCTCGGCTAACAACTGGTTGCAGCGGCCAGTACGCGGCGCGGCCCGCCGCTGACACCGAGCGTTATGCGGAAGAGAGGCAGAAACGACCGGAAGGCTCGACGAGCTCGATTCCTCCAGCGACCAGAACTTCGACGTTGACGCTGTCGAATTTCTCCGCGAGTCAATGTCACGGTGGCGATGAGGAAGCCCAGTGCCCCGCAGTCGCCCCCAATCAGCAGCGTTCGCAGCTCGGGATAGCAGGCGAGGGATGACGCACTGTCGCGTACCTCGCGTGCGTCCTCGCCAGACCGGGTCCACGGCCCTATATGCACTGGCCTCGGCTACCGCTCCAGCTCTTCGCCCTCGTCATAACGCCTAACGACCCTCGCGCTCGCCCGCTCTTCGCGCCCGCCGCAGCGACCCCTCCCACTCCGCGCTCCCCTCCCACCCTCCCCCCAGCTACCGCCCCGTCATCCGCTCAAAATCCTGCCGGCAAAACACCCGCGCATCTTCATAGAACTCCACCCGCCCCGAGTCCAGGTCGTGCATCCCCCCCACCACGCCGATCTGCTCTTCCTCGATCATCCGCTCGAGAATGTAGCTGCGGTCGATGACCGATCGCACCGAGCGGTGCACGTTGAGGCGCGCGACGCTCGCGACGAAGGCGCGGTTCTTCGAGTTCCGCTCCGAGGGATCGGTCACGCTCCGCTCCTCGTAGACCGCCGGCTGCACCTTGCTCAGTAGCTCGGTGAGGTTCCCGAGTTCGACGTGGTCGCACGCCCCCTTCACCGCGCCGCAGTTGGAGTGACCGAGCACCACGATCAGTCGGCTCCCGGCGAGGCGGCACGCGAACTCCATGCTCCCCAGGACGTCGGTGTTGACGATGTTGCCGGCGACCCGGATCGAGAAGATGTCGCCCAGCCCCTGGTCAAAGATCAGCTCCGCCGAGGTGCGGCTGTCCATGCAGGAGAGGATCGTGGCGAAGGGCCACTGGTCGTCGCGGGTCGCGTTGGCCTGCTGCAGCAGGTCGCGGTTGGTGTTCAGGTTGTTGACGAAGCGCGCATTCCCCTCGTGCAGGAAGTCGAGCGCGCTGCGCGGTGTGATCGTGGCCTGTGTCGCACGGTTATGAAATTTCATGTCGGTCCGGTCGGGCGTCGGAGGTCGGGACGCAGACTAGATAAGGCGCAACGCCCGGCACGGCTAGCGCAGGAGGAACCAGGCCAGCGCCCCCGCGACGATCACCACCCCTGCGGCCAGGATCCAGCGCGTCGAGCCGGTGCCGCCCGCGGCGCCCTCCCCGGTAGTCGCGCCGACACCAGTGTGACTTCCGTGAGCCACCGGGTCGGCCCGGTCGCCCACGGGCGGAGTCGCCGGGACACCCATCGGCGTCACGGGTCGATGAGGCTGCGCCGCCGCGCTCGGCGTTGGTGCTGCCACGCGTCCCGGTGTTGCGGCTGACGGAGACGCGAACTCCGTAGGGACGTCCTTGCGGTGCCACTCCCCCGACTTGGGCGGTGGCGTCGTCCCCCCGAGCTGCATCCACATGCGCTCGCGTGAGGCGGCGCGCCGCGCCTTCGCCAACTCGCGCATGAAGTCTGTCGCCGTCGCAAAGCGCTCGACGGGGTTCTTCGCCAGCGCCTTGCAGATCGCCATCTCCACCGACGGCGCCACCTCGGCGCGCAGCCGATGCAGGCTCGGGACCGGGTCGGTGAAGTGGCTGACCACCACCGAACGCGTCGTCGTCCCCACGAACGGGGGGCGCCCGGCGAGCATCTCGAACAAGACACACCCTAACGAATACACGTCGGCCCGGCCGTCCACCTCCCCGGCGCTCGCCTGCTCGGGACTCATGTACGTCACCGTCCCCACCGCCATCCCCGCGCGCGTGAGCGACGTCCCGCCAGTGCCGGCGTTGAGCATCTTGGCAATCCCGAAGTCGGTGACCACCGCCGTCCCCGCCGTCAGCAGGATGTTCTCCGGCTTGATGTCGCGGTGCACCACGCCCTGCAGGTGCGCATAGTCGAGTGCCACCGCGACGTCGTGCGAGATCCGGATCGCCTCGTCCACCGGGAGCGTTGACTCCCGCGTCATCCGCTCGCGCAGCGTCTCCCCGTCCACCGCCGGCATCACGTAGAACATCATCCCGTCCACCTCCCCAGAGTCGAGGAGCGGGACGATGTGCGGATGGTTCAGCTTGGCCACCAGGGCGATCTCGCGCGCAAAGCGCTCGTGCCCCATCACCTCCGCGACCTCGGGACGAAAGAGCTTCACCGCCACCCGGCGCTGGTAGCGCACGTCGTTGGCGAGGAAGACGGTCGCCGTCGCCCCCGTGCCGAGCTCGCGCTCGACTTCGTAGCGTGCGCCGAAGGCGGCGGTGAACCGCGCGACGAGAGTGCTCATGCGCGACGTCTCATGCGTGGCGTCTCATGCGCGGCGTCTCATACGGGCGACTCATACCATCGCTCGCCTAACGCCGGACCCAGGTGGACTCGAGCAGCTGCTCGCGCACGGCGCGCGCCTTTCCCGCCCGCTCGAGCGCCGCCCATAGTCGCTCGACTGTCTCGGCGTCCACCAGTCCCGCGGGCGAGCCAGCCGCGGGGCCCGACAGCTGCTCCGCGGCGCGAAAGGCGTCCACCGCGGCAACCGCATCGGCGGTGTAGAGGTTCGCGTCGCTGCCGGCAACCAGCGCTGCCTCCCCGGGACGGTACAGCCCCAACGCGTGCAGCATCACCTTGAGCTGCCACACGTCGTTTCCGTTGAACTGCTGCAGCGTGCGGTAGCCCAGCGTCTGCGAGATGGTGTCGTAGATGCGGCGTAACTCGCCCACCGGTTCGGGGTGCTCGCACACTGAGATGTTGGCCGTCACCCCGTCGGGACGGCGCGCTCGCCCCGGGCGCCCATCGGCCACGATCACCGCCGCCGATTGGTGCCGCCCCTTTCGCGCATCGCCCCCCTGTGCCTGGCCAGCCGCAAGCGCCTCGATGAGTCGATCGGCCAGGTGACGCGCGCTCCCCTCGCTCGCTTCAAAGGTCGTCGCCACCGCGGCAACCACCTGCGGACCGACGAGCAGGTTCCCCTGCGTCACGTAGTTGGTCCCCGCGCGATGTCCCGCCCACTGCGACGTGCGCGTCCCGGTGTGCTGTGCGCTCCGGCCATCCACGCCGATCACCCCGACCTGGCGCGAGACCGCCGCGCTGTCCGCCACGAGCAGGCGGGTCAGCGCCTGCTGCGGCGGCGCGCCGCGCGCGAGCGCATCGAGCAGTTCGTCTCCGTATTCGGTCCGCGTGTTCGCCTGTGTTGCCACCGCGCCCACCCCCGCTCGTACCCATGGGACACCATTGCCGACGCAGGCCACCCGCGTCGTCACCGCTACGCCAACCTCTCCGGTTCGTGGATCGATCGCCGCAATCGAGAATGTGTTGAAGATGAGCGAATCGCGCCATTCTGTCGGCAGCTGCGCCGACGCCTGGGCCGACACCGCGATGAGCGACATCAGGGCGAAGAGGTGTGAGGCCCCGCGTCCCCCCTTCCGACTCGGCTCCCGCTCGTGCATCGGTGCGCGATGCGTCATGCGTCCTTGGCGTCCTCAACGTTCCAGCCGCGCGGTTTCATCTTCGTCACCACGCCCCCCATCAGGGCGAGCCCCGTCACACGCACGATCGGCGCGTCATGACCGGCGATCGCCGGGAAGCCGGCCTGGTCCTCGAAGCCCCCCATGATCGCGAGGCCGTCGACCTCCAGCCTAACGCCCGGTGGTACGGTGATCTCCACTCCCCCCATGATCGCCAGTGCGTAGATCTCGGTGACCGCGGCAGAGAAGGTCGCGTCGCGCAGGTCCAGCTGGATTCCACCCATGCATGCCAGCGCGCGTATCCGCCGTGGCACCAGCCAGCTGCCGCGACGCACTACCCCTGCCATGACCGCCAGTACTGTACGCACCCGACCCGGCGAACCTTCCTCGGAAGCCGACTCGCCGTCGAGGAGCGGGCGCGAGAAGTCGAGCGTCGGGAGATCGTTGGTGGTTGCGACGAGTTGGAACCACTGGGTCGCGTGCAGCGCCGCCTGCACCCGGAACTCGTACTCTTCCAGCGACAGATGATCCTGGGCGAAGTGATCGCCCAGATCGCGAACCACGCGCTCGCGCTCTCGCTCCCCCACCACCGAGGGGCGATTGGGCTGACGATCGGGAAGCGGTGTCTGATCGGCCATCTCTTCCCTCCTACGCGATGACAGGCTTGGTCTTCGCGAACTGGTCCAGACCGAGGCCAAGGAAGATCGTCAGCGCGACCGCGATCGCCGAGGTATAGAACGGAATCCCCGTCCCAAGCGTGTCGAAGGCGAAGCCGGCCCACAACGGGAAGATGATGCGCGCCACCCCGCCGTAGGTCTGCTGCAATCCCATGTAGAGCCCCCGCTCGCCCGGGTTGATCACCTGGGAGAGGAGCGAGGTGACGCATGGAAAGGTAAAGGCGGTGCCGAGCGGGATGAGGGCGACCGCGAGCGCCAGCATCGACCAGTGCGTCGAGAGCGGCATACCCACGATTCCCATCGCCAGGAATGCCAGTCCGAAGCGCGACAGGCGCGCCTCCCCGAAGTGATCGACTGCTCGCCCCAGGATGAGGACCCGCGTGAAGACCGAAATCGCCCCGACGTACATGAAGAAGTAGCCGATGCTCGTCTCGTCCACCTGCCACCTGGCGGCCAGGAAGAGCGGCAGCATCGCGGTGACCCCCTGGAAGGAGCCCATCGCGATGGCGTAGATGAGGATGAGGCGCGACGCGGGTTCGGAAGAGTGCGAGATGACACGCCACAGCGCCTCCCGTGGCGTGCGCCGCGGCGAAGATCCGATGGGGAGTTCAGTCTGCTCGCGCGATTCCTTCAGGTAACGCTGGACGAACCACATGTTCATGACGCAGAGCGTCGCCGCCACGATCCCCGGCGCCGCCCGCCCCAGCATGAACGTCCCCCCGCCAGGGGCGATATCGACTTTGCCGATCGAGATGGCGACCGAGCCGAGCACCGGCCCGAGCGCCACGCCGAGGTTGGTCGCCGCGGAGAGCCACCCTAACGATCGGGCACGGTCCTCGGGGGCGACGCTGTCGGCCACGTAGGCCTGGATCACCCCGACCGTCCCGCCCCCCGCCCCCTGCAGGATCCGCGACAGGAAGAGGAGGACCAGCGACGTCGCGAAGCCGAAGACGAGGTATGCCAACGCCGACGCGCCTAACGCGATGAGCAGCGCCGGTCGGCGCCCGTGCTTGTCGGAGAAGCGTCCCCACGCCGGCGCGCTCAGCAACTGCGCGACGGTGAACGACGAGACCAGCACCGCCTGGATCATCCCGATCCCGAAGTGGACCGGTCCCAGGTCGAGCCCGTTCGCCGCCAGCTCCTGCGCGTAGAACGGGATGATCGGGATGATCATCAGGAGCCCGATCATGTCGATGAAGGCTGTCGCCATCAGGGCGAACAGCTTCTTCGGGATCTTGCGGACTTCCTGCGCCAGGATGAAGAGCAACCCGACGGCGATCACGCCGCCGATTACCCGTACGGCGGGCGACTGGAACGACTGGGCGATGTCGAGTTGCACGGGCCTAGTCGCTCACCCGGCCGAGGGCCGACGGCGGGGCGGCGCGCCCGACCACGCCGGCCACGGCCACGATGGTCAGGACGTAGGGAATCATCTCGACAAACTGTGACGGGATCAGCTGAAGCCCCTGAAGTTGGATCTGAAGCGTCTCGGCGGCGGCAAAGAGGAAACAGGCGATCGCCACCCGCCGCGGCTCCCACTTGCCGAAGATAACCGCCGCGAGCGCGATAAAGC
>JBDTUA010000345.1:0-5976 GCA_040007995.1 Gemmatimonadota bacterium
CCGCGGGGAGGTCCTCTTTCTCGCCGACTCCTTCAGTAGTTACACCGAACCCGACGTCGGACGCGCTGCCATCGAACTCCTGGAACTCGCGGGTTGGACGGTACGGCTGGTGGACGACGTCTGCTGTGGACGGGCGCTTATCTCCAAAGGGATGTTGCCGCAGGCGCGTGTACAGCACGACGCACTCGTCGCGCGGCTGGCGTCGGCCGCTGGGGCCGGTATCCCCATAGTCGGCGTGGAGCCCTCGTGCGTCTTCACCCTGTCGGACGAGGTGCCGGCGCTCTCGGGCGATCGGGTCGGCGCGGCCGCGATCGCTCGCCAGGCACGATTGGTCGATGACCTCGTCGCCGAGGCGATCGAGGACGGCGGTTTGCAGCTGCAACCGGTCCCCTCGCTCGCGCACATCGTCTTTCACCCGCACTGTCACCAGAAGGCTGCGCACGCCACGGCCGGAAGTGCGGCACTGCTCCGGTGTATTCCCGGCGCGCGCGTGGACGTCCTCGATGCCGGCTGTTGCGGGATGGCCGGCTCCTTCGGCTTCGAGCGCGCACACTACGATCTCTCGCTCCGGATCGGCGAGATGCGCCTCTTCCCGGCGGTGCGAGCGGCCCCCGACGCGGTGATAGCCGCCACCGGAGTTTCCTGCCGCCAGCAGGTCGAGCATGGCACCGGCCGTGTCGCCGTGCACCCGCTCGTCCTGGTCCGCTCGGCCGTGCGCGCCTAACGCTTCCCCGACACGATTCCCCATGGACGCCAGCATCACCAACAACGTCGTTGTCGCCGTCGGCGGGCTCGTGGGGGTCGTGGCGCTGCTCTTCCTCGCGATCACGCGCCTCAAGTGGCACGTCTTCCCGGCGCTGCTCGTCCCGATCCTGCTGTTCGCCCTCATCCCGGGGATCGATCGCGCGGTCTTCATCAAGGCGTTCGAGCAGGGCTTCGGAAAGACGATCCAGAGCATCGCCGTTGTCATCGTCCTCGGATCGATCATTGCCGAAGCGCTCAAGCACACCGGGGGCGTGGAACGCATCACGATGTCCATGATACGGTGGGTGGGCGAGCGGCACATGCCGCTTGCCCTTACCCTGAGCGGCTTCGTGATCGGTATCGCGATCTTCTCCGACGTGGGATACGTCATCCTCAACCCGCTCGTGCACTCCGCCGCACTGCGCACCGGGCTGAACATGAGCGTGATGTCGACCGGGCTGGTGGGCGCGATGCAGCTGACGCATGCGATGGTGCCACCCACGCCTGGGCCTCTCGCGGCCGTGGCCATCGTCGGCGCCGACATCGGACGCGTCATCCTCTACGGTAGCCTCGTCACCTTCGTAGCCAGCGTCGCTGGATGGGGGTACGCGCGACTCGTCGGGCCGCATGTCGAGTCGCCACCGTCGGCCGACTTCACCGGCCAATCGTTCGTCGATCGCGGACTCGAATCACAGCTGCCGTCGACGTGGGCTTCGTATGCGCCGATATTGATTCCGCTGCTCCTGATCGCGGGTCAGGGGGTGAGTGCCTTCACGCTCCCCAAGGATCACATCGTCAATCTGGTGATGACCTACCTCGGCTGGCCTGTCGTTGCGCTGTGCATCGGCGTCCTGCTCGCGTATCGGAATACCCGCCCCGAGCACGCCGAGGCACGTCGCACCGTCTGGATCGAGAATGCGCTTGCGACCTCTTCCATGATCATCATGGTGACCGGCCTGGGCGGCGCACTTAGCCAGATCCTCCGCCAGACGCCGGCGGTCGACGCGATCGCGAACGGGATGGTCTCGACCGGGTTGCCGTCAATCTTTCTCCCGTTTGTCCTTGGGGTCGTTGGCAACATGGTCACCGGATCCACGACGGTGGGGGTGATCACCTCGGCCACGATTAGCGCCCCGATGATGCCGACGCTTGGACTCTCACCCGAAGCGACGATGCTCGCCGGAGCCGCCGGGTCGATGATCGTGAAGTACATGAACTCGAGCTACTTCTGGGTCTGCATGTCGCTGTCGCGCATGTCGCTGCGATCCGCGCTCATTTCGTACGGCGGTGTGACGCTTGTGAATGGCGTCGTCGCGATGCTCGGCGTCTACGCGCTCTGGGTGATGCACCTCATCTGATCGGCGTGACATTGCGCACCGGTGAGTGCAGCGACCTGGCGCTCCCGGCAGCATGCGGAGACGATTCAGGAGCGTGCGGGTAGATTGCGAGATGAGCATTCTGTCAGTCTCCCGCCGATCCCCCGTCGCGATGCATGCGATGCATGCGTCGCACATCGCCTGGCGCGTGGCCACCGTCGTCAGCTGCATGGCGTTTGCCGCGTGTCATTCCGACGGCGCTGGACCGCCGGCCCCCGGCGTCACGTTCAGCGCCGAGCAGGTGACGCTCAATCCGAGCGGTTATGCACCGCTCACCGCGCGGATCCATGTCGAGAGTTCGACGGGGACAAAGGTCGCCGTGCGGGTGGCCGGAAAGCATGGCGCCACAAGCGACGTCCGTAAGGCGTTTGACCTGCTGGACACGGCGCATGACGTACCGATCCTTGGCCTCTATCCGAACTCGACCAACACCGTCGAGCTGACGTTCACGAACGCGAGCGGCACTGAGGTGGGACAGCGGATCTATACCATTGCGACGGCGCCGCTGCTGGCCAATACCTTTCCGCAGATCACGATCGATAGCAAGCAAGAGGGGATGTTCGCGCCCGGCATGACGCTCGTCAGCTACTTCGGCTACGGCAACACGAGCTCTCCACAGCGACCGTTTATCTTCGACGAGTTTGGTGATATTCGCTGGTACCTGGATTACGCGTCGAGCCCGTCGCTGGCGAACCTGTTCTACGACGACGGTGTCGAGCGGCTGCAGAACGGCAATTTCTACTTCGGCGACGGGAGCTCCAACCGGGTCTACGAAATCGACGGGCTCGGACAGGTCGTGAACAGCTGGCCGCTCCCCGGCTACCAGTTCCACCACGAGGTGCAGGAGAAGCCGAACGGCAATTTCCTGGTGACGGTCAGCAAACAGGGCGCGACTACGGTCGAGGACTTCGTCATCGAGATCGACCGTACCAGCAAGGCAATCGTTCGGACGTGGGACCTGCGCACGTCGCTGCAGTATGGCCGGCGCACGCTCACCGGCGACGCCGTCGACTGGGTCCACATCAACGCCGTCGCCTACGACGCCAGCGACAACACGATCATCGTCTCGGGGCGGACGCAGGGAGTCGTGAAGCTCGATGCCGACAACCACGTGGTCTGGATCCTGGGCGCGCACCGTGGCTGGGGGACGGCGGGCGATGGCACCGATTTGCGGGACCTGTTGCTGCAGCCGCTGGACCGGAACGGCGCGCCGATCGCGGACGCCGATGTGCTGGACGGCAGCGTGAATCATCCCGACTTCGAGTGGAACTGGTATCAGCATGCACCGCTCGTGATGCCGAACGGTCACGTGATGCTGTTCGACAACGGCGACAACCGGAACTTCGGTGGTTCCCCCGCCTACAGCCGGGCCGTTGAATTTGCGATCGATCCCGCTGCCAAGACCGTGCGACAGGTCTGGGCGTACGGCAAGGCGCGCGGCGCCGAGACGTACTCGCGCATCGTCTCGGACGTCGACTTTCTGTCGACGGAGAACCACGTGATCTTCTCGCCCGGCGCGGTGAACCGGGCCACGAACTTCGGCAAGGTCGTGGAGATGGACTACGTGACGCAGGGGATTGTCTTCGAGGCGACCATCACGCCGCCGATCGCGCAGTTCGGGATCACGCTGCATCGGACGGAGCGGGTGGCGTTGTATCCGTAGGACGGCGGACGGCGGACGGCGGACGGGAGACGGGAGACGGGAGACGGGAGACGCGGGGCACGCTGGTAGCGGAGGCTAGCATTCAAGCCTCGGGCCCGCATTCATCGGCGCGCTCAAGCATTGCGTTGTCGGCCGGATCGGGGCAGACTACGGAGATCTGCCCGTTTGTATACAAATTCGCGTCCTGCCATCGGAGGTCCCGTGCGGTACCGCTATCTCCTCGCGTCGCTGCTCGTTGCAACTCCGCTCTGGTCGCTGCAGGCCCAGCGTCCCGATTCCCTGGTCCCGGCGGCCACCCCCCAGATGGTCGCGAACGCGGCGGCCGCCCTGCCCGCCGCATTGCGTGGCCCGCGCGACAAGGTGGAGGTCGATGCATTTCTCGACGGCCTGATGGCGGCCTACATGCGCGACAAGCACATCGCGGGGATCACCGTATCGGTCGTGCGCGACGGAAAGCTGCTCACGGCGCGAGGCTATGGCTACGCTGACGTCGCCAGCCGCAAACCGGTCGATCCCGAACGCACGCTCTTTCGCATCGGCTCCATCTCCAAGCTCTTCACCTGGACGGCGGTGATGCAGCTGCACGAGCAGGGAAAGCTCGACCTCACCAAGGACATCAACGAATACCTGGACTTCAAGATCCCGGCGACGTACCCGCAACCCATCACGCTCATCGACGTCCTCACGCATACCCCCGGGCTGGAGGAAGATGGGCGCGACTTGTTCACCGAGGATCCGGAGCACATGGCGCCGATGCGCAGCTGGCTTCCCGCGCACATGCCGGCCCGCGTCCGCCCGCCGGCGACCTTCGCCTCGTACTCCAACTGGGCGACCGCGACGGCGGGTTACATCGTCGAGCGGGTAGGGGGCGAGAAAACATGGGATGACTACATCGAGAAACACGTCATCCAGCCGCTGGGCATGACGCACACCACCACCCGTCAACCGCTCCCGGCGGAGTTCAGCGACGACATGTCGATCGGCTACGAGTGGAAGGACGGCGCCTTTGTCCCGCATAAGTTCGAGATCGTCACCGGCGCCGCACCGGCCGGCTCCATCGGCGCATCTGCCACCGACATGGCGAACTTCATGATCGCCCACCTGAACAACGGGGCGTTAGGCGACGCACGCATCCTCGGGGAACAGGAGGCCGAGTTGATGCACTCGCGCCTGCGCGGGCACGATCCGCGCCTCCCAGGATTCGCGTACGGGTTCTACGAGCAGTCCTCGCATGGCTTGCGCCTGATCGGTCACGGCGGCGACACGCAGTGGTTCCATTCCGACCTCTCCCTCATCCCGAGCGAACAGGTGGGCGTGTTCATGTCGACCAACACGAACACCGGCGCCACCATCTCCTTCCAGGCATTCCTCACGGCATTCCTGGATCACTACTATCCGGAGAACGTCCCCGTCCTCACACCGAAGGCCGGCGATAAGGCGATGGTGCAGAAGTACGCGGGTGAGTACGTCCTCAACCGGATGAACTACACCACCTACCAGAAGGTAGCGGCGTTAGCCGGCAGCATCCCAGTCAAGGCGATGGAGGACGGTTCGCTCTTCATCCAGACGCCGTTCGGTGGCCTGCGTATGGTCGCGATCGACTCGAACCTCTTCCGCGATGTCGACAGCGGGGCGCGTGTGGCCTTCAGCGCCGATGCGAGCGGGAAGATCACCCATGGCTACATCGACGCCGTGCCGATGATGGCCATGGACAAGGTCTCGGCGCTCCGCGCGCCCTCGCTTCACCAGCTGATCCTTGGAGGCGGGCTGCTCATGTTCCTCGCCCTCATCGTGACGGCGATCATCCGCTTCTTCCTGCGCAAAACGCCGGGGCGGCCGAGCGTGCCACTCCATGTCGCCCGAGGCCGTCGAGCCCTCGTGCTGGCCGGCGTTATGCTCATGATCTTCCTGGTCCTGATCGCCTCGATGCTGTCCAAGCCCGACGTCCTCTTCTCCGACAATCCAACGGTGCTGAAGGTCGCACTGCTCTTCCCAGTGCTGGCCGCGCTGTTCGTCATCTGGAGCGTCTGGGAGCTACTCGGACAGTGGGTCGCCGCCGATGGCAGTGTGTGGATGCGGGTGCGACACACCGCGGCGGTGGCCGTCGCCTTGGTCTTCTTCTGGTCGCTCAACATGTGGAACCTGCTCGGATGGCGGATGTAGGGCGAGCACGGCGATGGGGAAGGGGGAGCC
>JBDTUA010000346.1:0-5972 GCA_040007995.1 Gemmatimonadota bacterium
GCGCACGCACACCGAGCGCACGCACACCGAGCGCACGCACACCGAGCGCACGCACCCCGAGCACACGCACAAAGAGCGCACCCAGACCGATCTCAGGCAGGCCGATCGCGCGTCGGTTGACCACGCGCCGGCCGGACGATCGTCGCTGGTTGGCCTACCGTGGCTCGCCATCCCGCCACCGCCGGAGCGTTCGAGCGATCCGCCGCCGTGGACGGGGGCGGCGGAATCGTTAGGCGACGTCGCCCCCATCCGGCGTCCCGCGCCGTCCGCGTATCGTGCCGACGCCGCAATCGGCGCGGCCGACGTGCGGGCGGCCGCGGCGGGGAGGGGGACGTCGCGGCAGTACCCGACCCCTGGCGTCTCTCTCGACCCGGCGCGCGCGCCTGGCGCGCGCGTGAGCCAGCGCGAAACCACGGAGTATCCGGCCGCCACTCGGCGGCGCGCGCTCGGGACGGTCCAGGTACCGGTTGGCATCTCGCGCCGACATCTGCACCTCTCGCCGGAGCAGCTGCGCGTCCTGTTCGGCACCGAGCAGCTCGTCGTCCATCGAACCATCCGTCAACCCGGACAATTCGCCGCGGAGCACGTCGTGGACACCGTCGGGATAAAGAGACGTCTGGAAAAGCTGCGCGTCGTTGGGCCGGCGCGCGGCGAGACGCAACTCGAGCTCGCCCGCAGTGACGTGCACACCCTCGGCATCGACGCGCCGGTGGCTGGCAGCGGAGCGCTTGACTGGTCGGTCGGTGGCGTGACGCTTGTGGGCCGGCGGGACGCCTCGAGCTGCGACGCGGCGTGATGATCGCGGCGCGCCACCTGCATCTTGCGCCTGACGACGCGCGGCGCTGGGGAGTCCGGGATGGCGATCGGGTCGACATCCGGTGCGGCGAGGGCGCGCGCGCCGTGACCTGGCCGGATGTGCTCGTGCGCGCCGGTCAGGCGAACGCGACCGAGTTTCACCTCGACGAGGACGAGGCGCGAGCAGCCGCGCTCGGACGGGGTGACATCGCGCGAATCGTCGCTTGGCACGAGCGACCCCCCACGCGCCGCGTCCTCATTACCGAACAGCAGTTGCGCCAGCTCGTGGAAGCCGGCACGGCGCTCCCGCCCAATGCGATCTATACGCCGGGAGCGCGCCACCGCGCCCGCTCGCTCGGGGTCGTCCCGCCATGACGGTCCCGCTCCCGCATTTCGACGTCGAATTTCGCGTGCGCTACGCCGAAACGGATCAGATGGGTGTGGTGTACCACTCGGAGTACCTCGTCTGGTGCGAGGTCGGACGCACGGAATACATCCGCTCGCTTGGCCTCCCGTATAGTGAGATGGAGAAACGGGGGGCGCTGCTCGCCGTGGCCGACGCCTCGCTGCGCTTTCACGCACCGGCACGCTACGATGATCTGGTGCGCGTGGAAACCACGCTCACGCATGTCAAGTCGCGCGCCGTCACCTTCGAATATCTCATCCGTCACGTGCAATCCGACCTGCGACTCGTCACGGCTCGTACCATGCTTGTCTCGCTGGACCGCGCCGGGCGACCCGCCCCGCTCCCCCCAGACGTCCGCGCCCTCCTGGATCGCGCCGCGGCAGAGGGGGTGTGACCGCCGCCACGCGATGCGCTTGTGAAGAGTCGCGCCGCGGCGCCCTGCGCGACAGTCGAGCAGTGGGGCTGTGGTGCCTCATCGTGCTCCTCGTCGCCTGTGCGCCACGGGTCTCACCCCTCACCGGTCTTCCAGTCGTCGAGCGACTCCCGACGAGCGCGCTTCCCAGTGGGCACACGCGACTCGTATTCCGCTGGGAGTATGGCGATCCGATCTTTTCCGCCAAGGGGGAAGGGGTGGCCCGCATCGCGGCTCCGGACTCCGTCCGTCTCGACTTTTTCGCCGATGGCGGTGTCGGGGGTGGCTTCGCAATCCTTGTCGGCGAGCAACTCTCGACTCCGGCAAACGAGGACGCCATGCGCTATCTTCCCCCGGTCCCGCTGCTGTGGGCGGCGCTTGGCCGATTGCAGGTGTCTGGGCAGGACACGACGGCACGACTGCAGGGCGATACGCTCCGCGCAGACATCGGGAAGGGTCCGGTATGGCGCGTGGCATTCGCGGGGACCGGACTCGTTTCACTCCAGCGCATTGACGGTGGACGCTTGCGAGAGAGCGTCGTACGAGATTCCTCGCTCATCTCGTATCGTAATTTCGGATCGCGTCGTCGCCTTACGTTGACGCTCACTCGCCGTCTCGCGGACCCTCCCTACGATGAAGCGATCTGGCATCGCTAGCCTGCTCCTTTCGACCCTGCTGCTGACCGGATGCCTCTACTCGCTGTCCGGCGGAGGGGGGCTACCGCGCAACGTGCGCTCCGTCGCGGTCATCCCATTCGAGAACGAGACGGCGACTCCCGAACTGACCGGGGAACTGCATCAGGCGCTTCGGAAGGCCTTCGGCGATCGACTCGGCCTGCGGGACGCCACCGAAGAAAAGGCCAACGCCGTGGTGCACGGAAAGATTACCAGCTACGAGGCCGACGTTCCCATTGCCTTCTCGGCCGATCCCAATCGCGCGACCTCCGCGCGCCGTCGACTGCAGATTCGCGTCGACGTCACGATTGAAGACCGGACGACCGGGCGCATCCTGTTCGAGCGCTCCGGTGTAAGCGCCGAAGGAGACTACGCCGAGCGGGAAGAGGCGTCGGGGCGAAAGCAGGCGATACAGCGGATCGTGAACGACATCGTCGAGGGGGCACAATCGCAGTGGTAGTCGTTCGGCGGGGCGCCGGGAAGTTGGGCTGCCTGTTGTCCCTGCTGCTCTTTGTGACGATCGGCTACTTTGCCGTGAACATCGGCGAGGTCTATCTGCGGTACTACGCCTTCGACGATGCCATCCAACAGGAGGTGCGTTTTGCCTCCACGCGCACAGATGATGCCATTCGGCACCGCCTCGTCGCCATCGCCGACTCGCTTGGAC
This sequence comes from Gemmatimonadota bacterium, assembly GCA_040007995.1. GTDB lineage: Bacteria > Gemmatimonadota > Gemmatimonadetes > Gemmatimonadales > Gemmatimonadaceae > SCN-70-22. The sequence continues at coordinate 2,955 of JBDTUA010000346.1, forward strand.
TTCCCGAGGAGGCCGGCCACGTACAGGTGTATCGCACGACCTCCCGCATCACGATCTCGGCGGACTATTCCGAGCACGTGGAGCTGCCGCTCTTTGTGCGCGCGTTCCGATTCCAGCCGCGCGCCGACGGAGGATTGTGAGCCACACGTTCGATCCGGTGCCACGCATCCTCACGACGCAGGAGGCAGAGCGCTGGCGCGCGCTCCAGGTTGGACGTGTGGTTTTCACGAACGGGGTGTTCGATCTCCTCCATCCCGGACACGTCGACGTGCTTCGGGTCGCGCGCGAGTCGGGCGATGCCCTCATTGTGGGGCTCAACAGCGATGCCTCGGTTCATCGCCTCAAGGGGCCGGGACGCCCGGTACGTGGCGAAGCGGACCGCGCGTATGTGCTCGCTGCGTTACGCTGCGTCGATGCCGTCACGATATTCGACGAGGACACTCCGCTTGAACTCGTACGTCGCCTCACACCCGACGTCATTGTGAAGGGGGGCGACTACACCGAAGACACCGTCGTCGGCGCGCCCGAAGTACGCGCCCGCGGCGGCTCCGTCATCATTGTGCCGCTGACACCTGGTCAGTCCACCACCTCCATCATCGAGACCCTACGTGTCCAACGAGATATTCTCGCGTAGTGATCGCGCCGACGACGCCTTGCGCCCCGTGACGCTCGAACGCGGCGCGGTGCGCAATGCCGAAGGGTCGTGTCTCGTCAGCTTCGGCAACACGCGCGTGCTCTGCGCCGTCTCCGTCGAGGACGGCGTCCCGGGCTGGCGGAAGGGAAGCGGGCAGGGATGGATGACGGCCGAGTATGCGATGCTCCCGCGAGCCACGAACACGCGCTCGTCGCGTGAGCGAAGCCAGCTGGGGGGACGCACTCAGGAGATTCAGCGACTGATCGGGCGAAGCCTGCGGGCAATGATCGACGACTTCTCCTTTGGAGAGTTCACGCTTCGCGTGGACTGTGACGTGCTCGACGCCGATGGCGGGACACGGACGGCGTCGATCACGGGGGCCTGCGTCGCCGCCATCGAGGCGTTCGACTGGATGGTGCGGACAGGGCGTGCCGGAGCGACTCCGGTGCGACGTCGTGTCGCCGCGGTGAGCGTCGGCCTGCTGGGCGGTGCGCCCCGACTCGATCTTGAGTACGCCGAGGATGTGCGCGCCGACGTGGACATGAACGTGGTGATGACCAGCGAGGGGCGGTTTGTCGAGGTGCAGGGCACCGGGGAGCACGCAGCCTTTGACCGATTCGAACTCGATCAGTTGGTGGCGCTCGCCACCGCAGGCATTCAGGAGTTGGATCGTCTGCAGGCGTCGGTCTTGCGCGCGGTGCGGTGACGCGGGTCCTGGTGGCGACGCGGAATGCGGGCAAGTTTCGCGAGTTGGTCCCAATGCTTAGTGCAGGCGGATGGCAGGCGATCGACCTGCCCACGGCCGGGGTCGTCGAGGCGCCGCACGAGGCGGCGATGGAGTCGCACTCGACGTTTGAGGCGAATGCGCTCGCCAAGGCGCGGCACTTCTTCTCGATCAGCGGCATTCCAACGCTCGCCGACGACTCGGGACTCTGCATTGACGCGTTAGACGGGCGACCGGGCGTGCACAGCAAGCGCTGGTCGGGACGTGCCGACCTGGACGGTCATGTGCTGGACGAGGCCAACAACGCGATGCTGCTCGCCGCGCTCGCACCGAGCGACCCTCGTGGGGCTGCGTACGTCTGCGCGGCGGCGTACGTGGATGACGACGACGAGGTGGTATGTCGTGGGGAGACGCGCGGCCGCCTCTTGCTCGCGCCACGTGGCGAGGGAGGCTTCGGCTACGATCCGTACTTCTGGTCGGCGGAGCTGGCCGCGACGTTTGCGGAGGTGACCCGTGAGGAGAAGGCACGGGTGAGTCATCGTGCACGGGCAGTCTCGGCGATTCTCGAGGCGCTCCGCGCGAGACGTTGACATTGGGCGACGCTCGGCTACAATACGGTCTTCCCAGCGGGGCGTAGCGTAGCCCGGTATCGCGCCTGCTTTGGGAGCAGGAGGTCGCCGGTTCGAATCCGGCCGCCCCGACTTCGCAGGGACGCCGACCCGTAGCGGTTGGTTGAAGCGCCAGTAGCTCAGGTGGATAGAGCGGCAGCCTTCTAAGCTGTAGGTCGGGGGTTCGATTCCCTCCTGGCGCACCAGCAGGGTGTTTTGTCGCTCCGTTAGCTCAATTGGCAGAGCAAGCGACTCTTAATCGCTAGGTTGATGGTTCAAGTCCATCACGGAGCATGAGTTGTCCCAGACGCATGAGGCGGGCTGCCGGCAGCGGCAGCCCGTTTCGTTTGGTCGGTGTATTGGAGCCGGCTGGAGAGGAGCAGGGCTAGTGCTGGGTGGGATTTGATGGTGTCCGGGGCTTGCGTGATAGCGAGCAAGAGTTTATTTGTTCTGTCTGCCCGCGAAGTACCCTGCCCAATCGGGTAGGAGACGAATGTGCGGGCGGACGAATCGAGGCCTTGACGAACAAGCAACAACGTGGTACTGTTCAAGGCTGTCGCAAACGCGACACAAAAGCTGATTGAAAATTGAGTTGAGCGTGTAATGTGCGAGGCGGACTCGTTGATCCGAGGCTCATCAGGGCTTCGGTGAGAGTTTACTGATGTACACATAAGTGATTCTTCGGACCGTTGTCGTGCCTTCGGGTGTGGCGACGACGAAGTATACGAGCTTAAGCATTGAATTCTCTTGGAGAGTTTGATCCTGGCTCAGGACGAACGCTGGCGGCGTGCTTAACACATGCAAGTCACGGGGGTCCGCAAGGACAACCGGCGAACGGGTGCGTAACACGTGAGCAACCTACCGATTTCTGGGGGATAGCCGGCCCAACGGCCGGGTAATACCGCATACGCTCTTCTGGTGGAGTCACCGGGAGAGGAAACCTCCGGGGGAAATCGTGGGGCTCGCGGCCTATCAGCTTGTTGGCGAGGTAACGGCTCACCAAGGCGATGACGGGTAGCTGGTCTGAGAGGATGGCCAGCCACATTGGGACT
>JBDTUA010000347.1:0-5915 GCA_040007995.1 Gemmatimonadota bacterium
GACTGCCGTCACCTGCAAGCGGTCGCCCGTGTGAAGGACGGCGTCCCGCTCGCCGCCGCCGCTCGTGACGTCGAGACGATCTTCGCGAAGCTGCGGGAGGCCTATCCCTCCGTGTATGGCTCGAACGGCATCGTGATGACGCCACTCCGCGAGGAGCTGGTCGAGAATACGAAGGGGCCGCTATACGCGCTGCTCGGCGCCGCGGCGCTCCTCCTGCTCATCGCGCTCGCCAACACCACGAACCTCTTCGTCGCGCGCGGTATCCAGCGCGGTGGCGAATCGACCATTCGCGCCGCACTGGGCGCCAATCGCTGGCGCCTCGCCCGCAGCATGCTGATCGAGGCGTTGCTCGTATCGGGGCTCGGCGCGCTGTTCGGGTTGGCGCTCGCCCACGCCGCGATCGGGGCGCTCGTCGCCCTCGCGCCCGCCTCAATGCCGCGTATCGACCAGGTGCGCATCGACCTGTCGGCCACGCTCCTCGCCGCCACGCTCGCCTTGGCGTTAGGCACGATCAGCGGTCTCGTTCCCGCCATCTTCCTGCATGCGCGCGGGCTGCGTGACCGTCTCGCGGCATCGTCGCGCACGGTGGCGCGCGGCGCGCAAGACGTCGTGCGGCGCACCCTCGTCGTCGTCGAGCTGTCACTGGCGCTCCTGTTGCTCGGCGGGGCGGGGATCCTGGTGCAGAGCGTGCGCCGCCTGCTCGCCGTGGATGTGGGATTCGCCACCGACGATCGTCTCACGCTGGCACTCAGCGGGACGGGCGCGCGGTTCCAGGACGACGTGTCGGCGCGACAGACGTGGCGCACTGTACACGAGGCGATACGTGCCGTTCCCGGGGTGAGCAGCGCGAGCCTCAGCTCGCAACTCCCGCTCGCCGGCGACTTCGATTCGTGGGGCGTGCATTGGGAGAAGACCGACGACAAGAGCGCGGCGGGTGGGGAGGACGGCTTCCGCTTCGCTGTCACGTCGGACTACGCCGCGACGATGGGTCTCCCGTTGCTCAGCGGCCGCTTCCTCGAGGTGAGCGACCGCGGGGCGACCGAGCCGGTCGTCGTGATCAACGACTTTCTGGCGCGCCAGCAGTTCGGCGATCGCAGTCCGATCGGCGCTCGCCTCCAGATGGGTCCGTCGGATTCCCCGTGGCGCACCGTCGTCGGCGTAGTCGGCAACGTACGGCATCCAGCGCTTGATGCCCCCATGTCCGGCCAGTTCTACCTGCCGATGGAACAGAACCCGTTCGCCGACAGCTACATGCGACTCGTGGTGCACTCGACCCTCGACCCGTCCACCCTCTCGCGAACGCTGCGAGACGTCGTGCACGGAGTGGACCCCGGCATGCCGGTCGCCGACGTGAATACGCTCTCCTCGTTGGTGGAGCAGTCAGCGATGCAGCGACGCTTCGCGGAGCGGCTCTTCCAGGTCTTCTCCCTCTCGGCGCTGATCCTGGCGGCCGTCGGGATCTTCGGCGTGCTTTCCGGCATGGTGGGAGAGCGCATCCGGGAGATCGGCGTTCGATCGGCGTTAGGCGCCACGCGTGGCCAGATCCTCGGCCACTTCCTGCGGCAGGGCGGCACACTGGCCGCGGTGGGGATCGGCGTGGGGGTGGTTGGGGTGACGCTCCTGGGAAGCGCTCTTCGCCCGCTCGTTTACGGGATCTCGCCGCGCGACCCGGTCACGATCGTCGTCGTATCGATAGGGCTCGGCCTCGTCGCGTTGCTCGCGACGATGATCCCTGCCTGGCGGGCATCGCGCGTCGACGCCATGGTCGCGCTGCGGTCGGAGTAGTATGCAACGTCGTCGCTTCGTCCACGGTGCTGGCGCGGTCTCGCTCGGCTTTGCGCTCCGGCCGACGCTTGACTCACGCCCGCCCCCCGCCATGCCCGCACTGCTCACCCGCGCCATTCCATCCACCGGGGAACGCATTCCCGCGGTAGGACTCGGGACCTGGCAGACCTTCGATGTCGGAAGCGATGCGACGCGGCGAGCGCAGTGCGCCGAGACGCTCCAGGCCTTCTCCGGCGGCGGCGGGACCGTCGTCGATTCGTCGCCCATGTACGGGACGTCCGAGGCCGTGGTCGGTGACCTCGTGCAGGCGGCGCGGCTGCGTGACAAATTGTGGCTGGCGACCAAGGTCTGGACGTCGGGGGAGCGCGAGGGCGTCCGCCAGATGGAGGCGTCGCTCGCGGCGCTTCGTGTACCGCGCGTCGAGCTGCTGCAGGTGCACAACCTGCTCGACTGGCGCACCCACCTGCGAACGCTACGCGCGTGGAAGGCGGAGGGGCGGGTGCGCTACATCGGGGTGACGCACTACGTCGCGTCGTCGCACGCCGAAGTGGAGCGTGTGCTGCGCGCCGAGCCGCTGGACTTCGTGCAGTTGAACCTGTCGCTCGACGAGCCCGAGGCGGCGCCGCGCATGCTGGGGGTCTGCGCGGAGCGGGGCGTCGCCTTCATTGCGAACAGGCCGTTCGGGGGCGGAGGCTCCTTCGCGCGGGCGCGCGGCAAGCCGCTGCCGGCCTGGGCCGCCGACTACGACATCCTGAGCTGGGCGCAGTTCATGCTCAAATGGATCCTGTCACACGAGGACGTGACGTGTGCCATCCCGGGGACGAGCAATCCCGTCCACGTGATGGACAACCTTGCGGCAGCGATCGGCCACCTCCCCGACGCGCGCGGCCGGGAACGCATGGCCGCCGAGTGGCGGGCGCTCTAGGCTACGTTTCGCGCATCGCCTCCAGCGGATCCACCCGCATCGCCCGCCGCGCCGGGAGCCACGAGGCGAGCAGCGCCATCCCGCCGAGCACGACGATCACCCCGGCAAGTGTCGGCAGGTCGTACGGCCGCACCCCGAATAGCATCGTGCTCAGCAGCCGTCCTGCCAGGAGCGAGAGGAGGAGTCCTCCCACCGCCCCCAGGATCGCCAGCCGTCCGCCTTCACCGAGCACCAACCGGCGAATGCCAGCCGGCGATGCGCCCATCGCGAGGCGCACCCCGATCTCCCGCCGTCGCTGCGTCACGGTGTACGCCATCACGCCGTACACGCCGAGCATCGCCAACAGGATCGCGACCCCGGCAAAGAGTCCTACGAGCGTGGCGTAGAGGCGCGGGAGCGCAACGGCGTCGCCCGCCAGCTGCGCGATCGGCGTGGCGCTGTTGAGCGGCACGAGCGGATCAACCTCGCGCAGCGCTCCGCGCAGCACGTCGATCGCCGCGTCGTTCCCGGTGGCTGGCACAAGGACGACGTTCACCGCCCGCGTGGGGAACTGACCAATGGGGAGGAACATCTCGGTCTTGTATGGCTGGTTCGGGCCGTCATGCCGTGCCGATTGCACCACGCCCACGATCGTCACCCGCGGCTCCGACGGATCATCGCTGGTCGCCAGCACCCGACCAACCGGGCTCTTGCCGCCCCAGAAAGCCCGCGCTGCCTCTTCATTCACGATCGCGACCGGCGCTGAGCCGACACGATCGTCGGCGGTGAAGTAGCGTCCCGACACCAGCCGCATCTCCATCGCCTGCAGGTAGCCGCCACTCACGGCGCGATACCAGATCGCGTCGGGTCCGCTCGCGCGCGGTGATTCGCCGATGGCGATGGCCGTCACGTCCTGATCACCGGCGCCGCCTAACGGCGTCACATCACTCACCTCCGCGTTTCGGATCGCCGGGTTGGCGCGCAGGCGGGCGAGCAGCTCGTCGATCGCTTGGGCGGCGCGGGGCAGCGTGGGATAGCGGGAGCGCGGGAAGAAGACCGGACTCACGAGGACATTATCGGTGCGGAAGCCGAGGTCGACGCGCTGCATCAGCAGGAAGCTGCGCATGAGCAGTCCGGCACCGACCAGAAGCACGACCGCGAGCGCCAGTTCCGAGACGACGAGCGAGGCGCGCATGCGTCCGCCGCGCGCGCCGATCTCTCGCGCACCACTGCGGAGCGCATCCATGAGGTTCGTGCGCGCCGCGTGCAGGGCGGGAAGGAGCCCGAAGATCGCGCCGGCGAGCAGCGTGATCGCGGCGGTAAAGGCGATCACCGCGCCGTCGACCCCGATGTGCTGCAGCGACCGCACGTTCTCGGGGACGAGCGCGGAGAGCGCGCCGCTCCCGGCATACGCCACGACCAGCCCGAGAGCGCCCCCCAGCACGGCGAGCACCGCGCTCTCAACGAGGAGCTGGCGGAGGATCCGCCCGCGCCCGGCGCCCAGCGCGGCGCGCACCCCTAACTCCCGTGCGCGCCCGGCACCCCGCACCAGCAGGAGACTGGCCAGGTTCACGCAGGCGATGAGCAGGACAAAGCCCACCGCGCCGGCCAGCGCCAGGAGCGCCGGCTTCGTTTGCCCCGTCACCTGTTCGTGCAGCGGAACGAGCCACGCACCGACCTTCGCGTTCGTCTTCGGGAAGTCGCGCGCCTGGCGCTCGGCGATTCGCGCGAGGTCTCCCTGCGCCTGCGAGAGGCTCACCCCGGGCTTGAGTCGTCCGATGGCACGCAAGACGACGCAGCCGCGCCCGCATCCATCGGTCGGCAAGCGCCGGATCGTGCGAAAGAGGTCGGGCGGGCTCGCTACCGGCGGGCGAAATGCGGAATCGGTGACCCCGACCACGCGCCATGGCTCGCCGTTGAGCAGCAGCGGCCGTCCAATGACGCCGGGATCGGCGCCGAACTGCCGCTGCCAGAGTGCATGACTGAGCACGATGACCGGCTCGGCCCCGGCGTTGTCGTCGGCCGGCGTGAGGAGCCGACCAGCGGCCGGCAGCGCGCCAAGCATGGAGAGGAAGTTGCCGCTGACGGCCACGCCTGCAAGCGAGCGCGGATCGCCGCTTCCCGTGAGGTCGGGACCCCACCCCTGGTAGGCGGCCATGGCGCTGAAGGTCGTGTTCTGGTCGCGCCACTCTTCAAAGTCCGGCGGCGTCAGCCACTCCGGCTCCTGCCGCCCCAGCGCCCGATGGTCGCTCCAGACCTGCACGAGGCGGTCGGCATCCGGATAGGGAAGGGGGCGCAGGAGCACCGGGCGGAGGACGCTGAAGATCGCCGCATTGGCGCCGATGCCGAGCGCCAGTGTCAGGAGCGCGATGGTCGTGAAGGCCGGCGCGCGCCGCAGCCCGCGCAGGGCGACGACGAGGTCCTGGCGCAGTTCAGAGCGCCAGTCGCGGCGGGCCCGCTCACGCACCACGGTCGTGCGCAGCCCGCGCACCTCGTCCTCGATAAGCGCGCGATTGCCGAAGGCCTCGAGGGCAGCACGGCGCGCGGCGTCGGGTGTCATGCCCTGCGCCTCGAATTCACGTGCGCGCAACTCGAGGTGAAGGTCGATCTCGCGCTGGACGTCGCGCGACGCACCGGCCGCACCCTGGCTCACGTGGACGGTCTTCTTCGACTTGCTCACGGGAAACTCCTAAAGTTTGCCAGCGGTGAGCGCCGCGGACATCACCGCGACGTGTGCCCTCCAGCGCGCCACTTCGCCCCGCAACTGCCGGCGCCCCTCGGGCGTCAGCTTGTAGAACTTGGCCTCGCGATTGGTGTCGGTGATCCCCCACTCCTCCTCGACGAATCCCTTGCGCTCCAGACGATGCAGCGCGGGATAGAGCGCCCCTTCCTGCACGTTGAGTCCTTCGCGCGTGCTGAGCCGGATCCACTGCCCCACGGCATACCCGTGCCGCGGCCCCCAGGTGAGCGACTTGAGGATGAGCAAGTCGAGACTGCCCGTGTAGATGTCGGAACCGGCCATGGGTCGAAGGAGGTGAGGATTCCGGATCGCGTGGCGTGATCCTACACATAAGCCACATAGGGGTACGTCGGCAAGGGGTCCCTCCCGCGCTGCCCTGCCTCCCCGTCCCGCCCCCTTGCGTTTATAAGCAATCACTTATACGATACTTTCCTCGTCTTCTCGTCTTCTCGTCTTCTCGTCTTCTCGTCTTCTCGTCTTCTCGTC
>JBDTUA010000348.1:0-5910 GCA_040007995.1 Gemmatimonadota bacterium
CCCGGCTTCTGGAAGTTTGGCAACGACGCGAGGGCCACGTTGTACGCGCGTCCGACGCCGCTCTCGAGCATGCCGCCGCACCAGACGGGGATCCCGTTCGCCTCGCAGTAGTCGTGGATGGCGATCGAGGGGGCGAATCCGCCCACACGCCCCGGCTTGATGTTGATGATCCGTCCGGCACCCAGCGTCACCATGTCCTGCGCGCGCGCGAGCGAGGTGATCGACTCGTCCAGGCAGATCGGCGTCTTGAGCCGACGCTGCAGCTCGCCGTGGCGCACGATGTCCTCCCAGTCGAGTGGCTGTTCGAACATCATGAGCCCGAGGTCATCCATCGCCTCGAGGGCGCTCGCGTCGTCCAGCGTGTAGGCATTGTTGGCGTCGGCCATGAGCGGTGCGTCGGGGAAGGCCTCGCGCACCGCCCGCACGTATTCCACATCCTTCCCGGGCTTGATCTTGATCTTGATCTTGCGGTATCCCTCGGCGAGCGCGGCGCGCGCTTTTTCGACCAGCTGTTCCGGTGACGCCTGGATCCCTAACGAGATGCCCACCTCGATTCGATCGCGCGTCCCGCCGACCAGGCGGGCCAGCGGGATCTGCAGTCGCTCGGCCTCGACCCCCCACATTCCCATCTCGACCGCTGCCTTCGCCATATTGTGTCCGCGGAAGTCACGCTCGAGAACGGCATGCACGTCGCCCGGGCCGTCGAACGACGTGTTGATGACACGCGGGGCGACCCATTTGACGATGGCGGTCCAAGCGGTATCGATCGCCTCCGAGGTGTAGTTCGGCGTATCGTCGGCGACGCACTCGCTCCACGCGGTTGCCCCGGAGGCATCGCGAAGCTCGAGGAGCCCCACGCGCCGTTCGCGCATGGTCCCCGAGGAAATCTGGAACGGTTCGCGGAGCGGAAGTCGGATTTCGCGTAGCGTAATGCTGGTCAGGCGAAGCATGAGGGCAGACGGGAGGCGGGGGACGGAGGACTAGCAGCGGGCGAGCACGTAGTATGGGAGCGAGCGACCGGTCGCCCGGACGAAGCGCTTGACCACCAATCCTTGGGCATACAGTGCCGTGAAAGAGTCACGCACGGCGAGACGCCAGCGCATCGCGGCGTCGCCGCCCATACGTTGCACGGCGACCAGGTCCACCGGTACCTGCACACGGGCTTCGTCGACGCGCCCGGGGTCTTCGAAGACCGGGAGTACGTCCGCGCCGAGCGGATTCACCAGCGGAAGCGAGGCGTCGCCAGGGCGTTCGCGCGCTGCCCCGGGCTCCGGCGTGTGCACGCGGGAGAGCGTCCACGAGATCACCGTGCGATCGGTCGGGAGCGCACCATGCAGCGTGCTCCCGGTGTTGGCGCCGTAGATGTTCTCGACGTACTCGATCGGGAAGGCGCCGAGACGATTGATGTTGAAGTGCGCGTTGCGGGCCACGAGTGGGTCGGACGTCCAGAGCATCGTGTCGACCTGGATCCCCTGCACCTGATGCCGCTGGAAGTGCTTCAGCCGGTCACCGATGTGATGCCCGCGCGCCTCCTCGCGAACGGCGAGCATGTCGGACCAGTGCACGGGCTTGCCCCCCCTCACCCCGGTCAGGCCGAAGACAAATCCGACCATGCGATCATTGCCGTCGAAGGCGCCCGCCGTCACCCCGCCGATCTTCTGCGACACCCGCAGGATCGCCCCCGGGACGCGCTCGGAAAACCCCCGCCCCCACGTCTCCTCCTGAATCTCGCAGCACTCAGCATATTCCTCCAGCGTGCACAGATCGCGCACGGTGATCGCGTCCAGCGGATCTGTCATGCCAATGGGCCTCACGCAACGGATAAACTTGTGCCACTTTCGGGGACGAAATAGATAGGTGGTGCGGAATTGTATACAAATTGGTCGCAATGTAGAAGGGCAGCTTTTTCCCGGGGAGAGGAGGAAGGGTGACGACAGCCACCAAGCGGGGGGTACCAGCGCGGGCCGCGCGACCCGAACTCGTGTATCGGAAACTGCGCGACCTCATCGTGCGTGGGCAGCTCGCCCCGGGGACGAGGATCGTCGAGACGGATGTCTCCCAGCGACTCGGAGTCAGTCGCACGCCGGTCCGCGGGGCGCTGCAACGGCTGCAGCAGGAGGGGTACATCATCGATTCGCTGGCCTTGCAACAGTCGCGGCCGACGGTTGCACCACTCACCCGCGAGGACGCCCACGAACTCTTCTCCATCGTCGGCGAAGTTGAGGGGCTCGCCGCGCGTGTCGCCGCCGGCCGTCCTCCGGCGCAGCGCGAGAAGCTTGTCGCAGAGCTGACGACGATCAATGCGCAGTTCCGCAAGGCGGCCGGCGCCAAGCAGCAGAACCACAACCGCCTGTGGGAGCTCGATGAGAGATTTCACCGTCGTTACGTCGAGGTTGCCGCTGGACCGCGCCTCCTCGCCCTCTTCGAGGCAGTCAAGCCGCAGGCCGAGCGCTACGAGCGCATCTACGTCAGCCTGCTCTCGCGCGACCTGACGGCCTCGGTCACCGAGCACGCGCACATCATCCGCGCCATCAAGCAGGGCAACGCCGACGCCGCCCAGGGCGCGGTGCAGACCAACTGGCGCAATGCCGCCGAGCGCCTCTCCAGCGTGATCACCAACGTCGGAGAACGCGGGCAGTGGTGACGGCGCACGATCCCTCTCCTGACAGAGTCCCGGTATCATGACTTCGCGACGTGACTTCGTTCGCGCCGTCGGCGTGGCCGCCGTCGGCGCCCCCTTCGTGCGGCGCGGACGCTACCAGCTCTTTCCCGGCGTCGACACCGACTACAGTGCCCGCTGCATCACCTTGGTGCAGGAGTCCATCGTCGTGGACATGCTGGGGCTCCTCTCGTTAGGACCCAATGGCGAGAAGTGGATGCAGGACCCCGATACCTTCGGCCCCGCCGACCTCCAGCGATTTCGAGACTCGGGAATCACGGTTTTTCACCCGGCCTCGGGAACCGGTGGTCCGAATGTGTACGAGCAGACATTCTGGTTCCTCAGCGGCTTCAACGGCTTCATCGCCGCGCATACCGATGCCTTCACTCGTATCGACAGTGCCGACGACTTCGCACGGGCGAAGCGCGACGGCAAGATCGGCCTCATCCTCGGCGTGCAGAACTCCGAGCACTTCCGCACGCTGCAGGACGTCGAGCGGTTCTACGCGCTCGGACAGCGCGTATCACAGCTGACCTACAATTCGCGCAACCTTTTCGGCAACGGCTCCACCGAACGACGCGATGAAGGACTGAGCGACTTCGGCGTCCGGCTCGTCGGGAAGATGAACGACCTCGGTATGGCCGTCGACGTCTCCCACTGCGGCGACCGCACCTCGCTCGATGCCTTCGAGGTGTCCAAGCGCCCCGTGCTGATCACCCACTCCAACGCGCGCGCGCTCAACCCCGGACATCCACGCTGCAAGCCCGACGAGGTGATCCGCGCCTGCGGGAAGGCGGGGAGCGTCATGGGCATCACCGGGGTGCGCAACTTCGTCAAGGACCGGGAACCAACCACAATCGAGGACGTGCTCAATCACTTCGACTACGTCGCGAAGATGATCGGCGTCGAACACGTCGGCATCGGGAGCGACATCGATCTCGACGGCTATGACGACATGCCTCCCGATGAATACAAGCGGCTCAAGGAGAGCTACAAGGGGAGCTATGCCTTCCGTGACAAGATCGACATCGAGGGACTCGACCACCCGAAGCGCATGTTCGACCTCACCGAGGGTCTGATCCGTCGGCGTTACAGCGATGCCGACATCCACGGCATCCTCGGAGCGAACTTCGTGCGAGTGCTCGGCGAGAGTTGGCAGCGCACGGCGACTGCGCCCGCGCGCTCGCCAGCGCCCACCGGCGCTGACCAGCGCGCACCAGCGCGCACCAGCGCCGCTACTCCTTCGCGATCGGCTTCGGTACCACCGGATAGAGCCCGGCCTCGAGCAGTCGCGCATAGAACGGCCGCAGTTGCGCAAGGAAGGCGTTCACGTCATCGATTGCCGCCGGCACCTCGCGTTGCAGCTCGCTCCACTGTGCCAGGTCGGTCGCATTCACCGGCATCGTCGCCCCGCCGATGCCGCCGAGCAGGCCGCCCAGCTTGACGGGGAGGACGGTGCGGAACTCCAGCCCCTCGAACACCGACTCATCCTCGCCTTCCGTGCTTAGGTAGAAGCGACGGGTGAATGGCGCCAGCTGCTTGCTGAGCGTGTCGAACGTCACCCGCAGGTCAGCCGGGATAGCGGTGGAGTCGGCGAGTATGTCCTTCAGCTGAGCGAACTGGGTCTTCGCCGTGCGCATCGCGGCGACCGCTTCCGAGAGTCGCGACTGGAGCCGCTGCCCTTCCTTGAGGAGATCGAACCGGCGCTGACGGTCGGCATCGGTGATGGTGATCTCGCGGTCGCCCGAGACGGTGAACGGGCGCGACGCGACGTCCTTGCCATTTACCATCAGTGTCGCGCTGAACGAGCCGGGGAGCACCCACGGTCCCTGCGTCCCACGGTTTGGCCCGTCGCCAGGCCCGCCATCGCCTGGCGCGCCGCCCCCTGACGTCGCTGCGCCTTGTGCGGCCTGCCACTTCGGTTGCGGAATCGGATCGATGCGGTAGTCCCATATCACGCTGTTCATCCCTTGTCCGCCCGCGTCCTTCACGTCGGCGCCCTGCATCTCGCGCACGACGTTGCCGGCGTCGTCCTTGACGACGAGCCGCACGCTGTCGGCCTTCGACTTGAGCCAATACGTGATCGGTGCGCCGACCGGTGGGTTCGGGCCGAGGAACTGCATGTCGCCCTGGAAGAAGTAGTAGCGGAGGCTGGCGGGCGTTTGCTGGTAGGTCGTCGGAATCGGATAGACGAAGGCATCGGCGACCTGTGCCTTCGCCGCCTCCTGGAAGGGCGTGAGGTCGTCGAGGATCCAGATGCCACGCCCGTGGGTGGCGAGGATCATCGCGTTATCGCGCGAATGCAGGGTGATCTCGTAGACCGGTACTGTCGGGAGGTTGGCGCGCACGCGCGTCCACACCTTGCCACGATCGAGCGTCACCCAGAGCCCGGCCTCCGTGCCGAGGTAGAGCACGTCGGCATTCTTCTGGTCCTCGGTGATGCTGCGAACGACCTCGCCCTTGGGGAGCGTGCCCCCGATGGAGCGGAACGAGGCGCCGAAATCCGTGCTGGCGTATACGTACGTCCCGTAGTCGCCCGTGCGGTGTGCATCGAAGGTGACGTAGACCGTGCCGTCGGCGAAGCGCGACGGCTCCACACGAGAGACGTACGCCCACTTCGGCGCCCCCGGAATCTTCGGCGTGACGTTCGTCCACGTCGCCCCTCCATCGCGCGTCACCTGCACCTGTCCATCGTCGGAACCGGTGTAGATGAGCCCCGCAGTGCGCCGCGACTCGGCGATCGTGAAGAGCGTCGCGTAATCCTCGACACCGTCGTTCTTCGCGATCTTCACGTCCTTGAGCTTCGCCCCCATCAGCTGCAACGAATCGCGGTCGACCGCGGTCGTGAGGTCGGGGCTGATCGGCGTCCACGTCGAGCCGCGATCGGTCGAACGGAAGAGACGGTTGCCGCCGATGTAGACGGTCGCCGGATTGTGCGGCGAGAGAATGAACGGGGTGTCCCAGTTCCAGCGATAGCGCTTCTCGCTCGCCGGTGCCTCGGGGCGGATCCCCTTCTGCTCCCCGGTGAGCTTGTCCATCCGCGAGACGTACCCCTCCTGCGACGACGTGTAGATCAGGCGCGCGTCGGTCGGGTCGATGAGGTTCACGAAGCCATCGCCTCCAGCGAGCGACCACCAGTCGTGGTCGCTGATGCCGTCGCTGTGACGCACCTGGCTCGGACCGCACCATGAGTTGTTGTCCTGCAGTCCGCCGCAGACATTGTACGGGACCTGCATGTCGTAGCCGACGTG
>JBDTUA010000349.1:0-5910 GCA_040007995.1 Gemmatimonadota bacterium
GTCGTGTCGGACGAGCTGACCCAGCGCAATCGGGACCTGCTGCAACAGCTCCGTGAGCGTGAGCACATGGAGGTGGAGTTGCACCAGGCGCTCAAGCTCGAGGCGGTGGGTCAGCTGGCTTCGGGCATTGCGCACGAGATCAACACACCCATCCAGTACGTGGGTGACAGCGTGGGTTTCGTGAAGGACGCGTTTGGTGAGGTGCGGGGGTTGCTCGCCTGGTACCGAACGGCGCTGTGCGCCTGCATGGCCGGACAGGCCGCGCCGAGCCAGGAAGCGCTCGACGACGCCGAGCAGGAGGCCGACATCGCCTATGCACTGGAGCAGATCCCGGCTGCGGTGGAACGCACCTTGGACGGGGTGCGCCGCGTCGCGTCCTTGGTTGGCGCCATGAAGGACTTCGCGCATCCCGACGCCTGCGAAAAGCTCCCGGCCGACCTCAATGTCGCACTGCAAAGCACGGCGCTGGTCGCGTCCAACGAGATTCGCCGGGTCGCCGACGTAAAACTGGAACTCGGCGCCTTGCCGCTTGTGGTTTGTCACGTCGGCGCCGTGAACCAGGTGTTCCTCAACGTGCTGGTGAATGCCGCACACGCGATCGCCGGCGCACCAGGCGAGCGCGGCCTGATCACCGTGCGCACGCGCGTAGCCGGCGACTCGGTCGAGGTCGCGGTCACCGACACGGGGACGGGGATCCCGGCGGCGGTCCGCGACCGGATCTTCGAGCCGTTCTTTACGACCAAGGACGTCGGGCGCGGAACCGGGCAGGGGTTGGCGATCGCGCGTTCGATCGTGCGCGACAAGCACGCGGGGAGCATCACCTTCGAGACGACGGAGGGTGCGGGCACGACCTTTATCATACGCCTCCCCATCGTCGATCCGGCACCTCCCCAGAGTGGTCGATCATGAGCACGCTCATCCCCCCGGAGCGGCCCGTTCCCTCCGGCACGGCGCCCACGGTGCTGCGCAGGCTGGGTGTCGGCGCACCGGCTGTCGGCGCACGTGCCCGTGCGCTGCCCCGCGTCCTGTGTGTCGACGACGACCGGCACCTGCTGGCCGGCCTCGAATTGCGCTTGCGCCGCAAGTTCGACGTCGTCACCGCGACGAGCGCCGCCGACGCACTCGCGAGCCTCGACCTCGCGTCACCGTTCGCCGTCGTCATAAGCGACATGCGGATGCCTAACGCCGACGGTGTCACCTTCCTCTCGGCGATCCGTCGCGTCGCCCCCGACACCACCCGCATCCTCCTCACCGGGGAGGCGACCGTCTCGAGTGCGATCGCCGCAGTGAACCGCGGATCGATCTTCCGGATCCTGCTCAAGCCGATCGAGGCGCCGGATCTGATCGAGGTGCTGAACGAAGCCGTGGCGGAACATCGGGAACGTGTGCGGCAGCAGCACATGATGGAAAAGGCATTGCAGTATCCGCTCGCCCTCTTTGCATCGGCGCTCCCCGCCGTGGCACCCGCGCTGGCGCTCCAGATTGCGCGCGGCCGCGCGCTGTCCTCAGTCATGATGGCCACCGCCGCCCCGCAGCATGCCTGGATCGCCGACCTGACGACGACGATCGTGCATGTTGCCCTCGCCCAGCTCTCGCCCGCGCTCGCTCGTCGGTGGCGCACGGGCGACGTGCTCTCCCGCGACCAGTACGATCGCGTCTGCCACGCGATGCGCGACGCCATCACGCCGCTGCGTGCCATTCACACCGCGGCCTCGGTCTGGAGCGCAGTCGACTCGCTGCTGACGGTGCCGGAAGGCGACGGAGGCAATGCGATACGCCGCCCACGCACCGGAGCGGCGGGCGGCTCCCTTCCTGCGCGCGCAGTTCGCCTTGCACTCGACTTCGAAGCCAGGCTCGGCAACGGGACGGCTCTCGAGCAGGTGCTCACCGAGTTGCACGCCCAGGCATCAGATGAGGAGAAGGTCCTCGTCGACGCTCTGGCTGCCTCCCAGGTGCGGGGAGCGGCCAGTTGTCGAAAAATCCCCCTGAGTGAGGTGCGCTTGCGTGAGCGGATGCAGCACGACGTGCATCGCGCCGACGGCGTCCTGCTGCTCCCCAAGGGACACGAGGTGAACGACCGGACACTGCACCTCATCCAATCCCTCGACGCCGCATCGCGCCGCGTTCCCGTCGCCGTCACGCCGGTGACATCCACCCGATGAAACGCATTCTCTTTGTCGACGACGACCAGTACGTGCTCGATGGCCTGCGCGACCTCCTGCGGAAGTATCGTCGGGAATGGGACATGGCGTTCGTCTCGAGCGGCACCGCGGCGTTGGAAGAACTGGCCCGACGTCGGTTCGATGTCGTCGTGTCCGACATGCGCATGCCAGGCATGGACGGGCCGACGCTCCTGGCCGAGGTGAAGTGGCGCCATCCGGCCACCGCCCGGATCGTCCTCTCCGGCCAGGCGGACCAGGAGCTGGTCTTCGCCGCACTCCCGGTGGCGCACCAGTACATGAGCAAGCCATGCGACAGCGCCACCCTGCATGCGGTGATCACCGGCGCGTGCGAGATGCGGGACGTGCTCGAGGACGACGCCCTTCGGAGTCTCGTGAGCGACCTGAATGCCCTCCCCTCGGTCCCGGCCAACTACTGGGATCTCACGCGAGCGTTGGCCGATCCGCAGTTAGGGGTAGCGGAGGTCGGGCGCATCGTCGCGCGCGACCCGTCGCTCTCGGCGAAGATCCTGCAGCTCGTCAACTCCGCCTTCTTCGGCCCGCGCCAGCGCATCGCGTCGGTCGACAAGGCGGTCGGCTTCCTTGGCATCGACCTGATCAAGTCGCTGGCCATGTCGATGCAGGTCTTCGCAGCGGGCGAGCACGCTGTCTACGTGCCCGGCTTCTCGCTCGTCGAGATCCAGATGCATGCGTTGCAGGTGGCCACGCTGGCGCGCCGTATCGTGCGCGATCCCAAGCGGGCGAGTGAAGCCTTCGTGGCGGGGATGTTGCACGACGTTGGACAGATCATCCTCGCACTGGTGGCACCCGAGCGCTTTGCGAGCGTGCTGGCGCGCGCGTCCGTCGACCGGCTCCCGCTGCAGCTCGTTGAGCGGGAAGAGTTCGGGGTGACACATGCGCAGGTGGGCGCGTATCTGCTGGGTACTTGGGGATTGCCCCTCGCGGTGGTTGACGCCGTGCTCCGGCACCATGACCTTCCGGCGGCGGGGAGCGCCGATTTCGACGTCGTCGTGGCCGTCCATGTGTCCGACGCACTCGTCGAGGGCGCGCGGACGAGCGCGTCGTCGCTGCCGGCCGCTTCGATCGACGAAGCGGGGCTGGCGGCACTCGACCTGTCCGGCGAACTCGCCGGCTGGTGCTCGGTGGCGGACGAGATCCTTCGGATCAGCTAGACGCGGAATGTGCGAATGCCGTGACGATCCAGCAGTCCGTGACCGTCCCGTCGTCCGCGTCGATCGCCAGCGGACTCTCGCGATTGTGCGGGCCCACGCCTATGCTCTCTCTGAGAGACGGCCCACCCGCCGTGCGCCCCGTCCCGTGCCATCGGCCGTCCTCGAGGCACCATGATCCGTCCCACGGTTTGTCTCGCATTCGTCGTGATGCTCAGTGTACCCACCTTGGCCACGGCCCAGACAGGTGAGTCGCTTATCCGGAAGCTCGGGGCGAGCAACCCGATCCCAAGCCCCGGCTTCCCTGCCGACAAAAAGGCCGAATACAAAATCGCGTGGGATGTCACGCCAGGCCCGGAGAAGCCAGAAGAAATCGTCCCGGGCTTCAGTGGACCTGCACAGGGATACGCGACCTTTCCTCAGTAAGCGGACCGCGTCGCATTCGGGGCCGCGTGATCGCGAGCTCCCACCGCGTCGCGCAGATGGCCCACTTCCTTTTGCCTTCTTCGAGAGATCGACACCATGCGCCGCTTCCTCCCGCTATCGACGTTGTCAGCCCTCACCTTTGCTCTCCGGGCGTGCGCCGATGCCGGTGCACCGGGAAGCTCATCCATCACCCAAGCCGCGCTCTCTGCCGATCTGCACGCGATTGCGGCGGATTCCATGCGTGGTCGCCTCCTCGGAACACCGGAAGACGCCCTGGCCGGTGACTGGATCCGCGCGCGCTTCGAATCGCTGGGACTTGCACCGGCCGGAGACGATGGCGACGTCCAGCACTTCGACATGAACTGGTTCAGCCAATGGCGCGGATAGCACCAGCGTCTTCAATGGTGCCGATGACAACGGATCCGGAGCGGTTGGCACCCTGGCCGTCGCCGAGGCGTACGCCGCCGCGGCAAAGCAAGGAAAGCGGCCGCGGCGCACAGTCCTGTTCGACGGTGGGCGCCGCTTCCGCGGTCTGGAGTCGCAAACCGCCGAATCCAACACCAACTCGATCAACATCCTCGGCTACAGTCATACGCCCGAACTGACGGCCGACATCGATGCCGCCAATAAGGCGTTTGGGCTCACACTTCGCTTTCGCTATGACAACAACGAGTCGAACTTGATGCGGCGAAGCGACCACTGGCCGTTCCTCAACAACGACGTGCCGGCGGTGTGGTTTCTCACTGGACTCCACCCGGACTACCACACGCCCGCCGACGACGCGGACAAGATCAACTACGAGAAGATGACGCGTAAGGTGAAACTGCTCCACGCAGTGAGTTGGGGGCTGGCCAACGCGGATGGGCGTCCGGCTATTCAGCCGTGGGGTAGTCGACCACGGTCGTGACGATCTGACGAAGATGACCGCTGCGACCATTCGCTCTCGCCGTGCCGCATCACCTAGAGTCGCAGCGGCTCCCGCGTGGCGACGCTCATGCCGCGTCTCCCTCGAGTGCCGCAGTGTATTCTCCAAGATTTGCCGCGCGATTGCACCTGGCGCGATGCGCCAGCGCTTGCTGCGCAGCGACCACGTTGGTGGCCTCCCCGCGCCAAAGATCCAGAGCCGGCTGTTGCAGCGCGCGGGAAAATGAGAAGGTCAAGGCCCAGGGCAGGCGCGACCCCGATCGCACATGCATGGCGTTCAACCGTGCCGAGGCGAGCGTGGCGGACTGACCGCCCGACAGGAACGCGACCACGGGAAGTGCGGCCGGGACGCTTCGCAGAAGCGCTTGCACCGTCGCATCGGCCACCTCGTCCACGGACGTCTCCTCCGGGCAGTTCGCTCCGGGAAGCACCATGTTGGGCTTGAGGATCGCCCCCTCGAGCGACACCCGTTGCTCATGGAGCTGAGCAAAGACCGCGTGCAGGACTGCTTCCGTCACCTCGCGACAACGCTCCAGCGAGTGGTCGCCGGTCATCAGCACTTCCGGCTCGACCATCGGCACCAGATTGGCTTCCTGGCACAGCCCCGCGTAGCGCGCCAGCGTCATGGCGTTGGCTTCGATGCAGCCCCGGCTGGGGATGCCGTCGCCGATGGCGAACACCGCGCGCCACTTGGCAAATCGCGCCCCCATGCGGGCGTACTCCACCAGACGATCGCGCAGCCCATCCAGCCCCTCGGTGACCTTCTCGCCTGGAAAGCCGGCCAGCGCCTTGGCGCCGGCGTCCACCTTGATTCCGGGAATGAGCCCCGCTGCGGTGATCGCCTCGACGAATGGCGTGCCGTCGCTCGTCCGCTGTCGGATCGTCTCGTCGTAGAGGATCACGCCGCTGATGCTCGCGGCGAGATCGGGCGTGCGGATCAGCAATTCCCGATAGCGCCGGCGCAGCTCCTCGGTCTGGGGAATCCCGAGCGCGGCAAAGCGCTTGTTGCAGGTCGGCGTGCTTTCATCCGCCGCGAGCAGGCCTTTCCCGCCGCTGGCAAGCGTGGCCGCTGTGTCGGACAGGTCTCGCGCGCTCATGAGGTCTCTCCCCACTGCCAGTTGCGGATCTCCGGGAGATCCTGACCGTTCGCGTTGATGTATCGCTTGTGTTCGACCAGCTTGTCCTCGAGCATCCGCTTGAGGGCGACGCCG
>JBDTUA010000350.1:0-5900 GCA_040007995.1 Gemmatimonadota bacterium
GAAGTCGGTGAGGTAGAACGCCGCCCCCTCCGCCTCGACGTCGACCGACCAGCGCAGCGCGAGCGTCGTGAGATATTCCGACTCGGTGAGAGCCCCGACATTGATGACGTCCAGGCCGCTCCCGATGCGTTGGGCGAGGCGTAAGTCGGCCTTCCGACTCGCCTGCGAGAGATCTGGCAGCGACGTAACGCGAACACCATTTGCGAGCGCGAGGTCGTAGCGACGGATGAGCGCGTCGCGCCAGAACTCGCTAAGCGTCTCCTGAAGCACGGCGCGGGCGAGCGCCGAATCAGCCGGCGATGGGGGGCGTGGGCGCGGCGTGAGTGCCGCGCATCCCGAGGCGAGGAGGGCGAGTACGACGAGGCGCACGGACTTCGCGAGCCTTGCCCGGATCACGCGCGTCGCGCCAATCACGCGCCTCGCGCGAATCGCGAGCGTCCCCCGCATGCGGGGCGCGGCGACCGGATGCGATCGCAACGTCGGCTCGAGGCCGTGGAAGGACGGTCGGAGCACCCGGTATATGGAGCGGATCGGGGAAGAGGAACCATCGCCGCGCGCACGCGGGGGTCCAGCGGTGGTCTGCCGCGTCACGGAACATCGCGCCCGCCACAACATCTTGTACACGCCGGCGATGCGGAAGGATGCGCCGCGCACGACCGTCGTCGGGACGGTGTGCCTTTCCCCGCGCCGAGCCCTAGCTTTGGCGCCATGATCGGCGACTTCCTGCGTGGCCTCATCTCCTCCCTCACACCGCTCGAGGGGACAGCCGTCGCGTTCGGGCTCGTGAGCGTCTGGCTGAGCACCCGCGAAAACATTCTCAGCTGGCCCACGGCGATCGTGAACGTAGGACTCTATGCGGTCCTGTTTCAGCGCGAGAAGCTGTACGCGGACATGGGACTGCAGGTCATCTACCTCATCCTGTCCGTCTATGGATGGTACGAATGGAAGTTCGGGGGAGAGAACAAGAGCGAGTTGCATGTCTCCCGGCTGACGCTGCGCCTCGCCCTGCTGCTCGGGGCGATCGGTGTCGCGGGCTCGGTCTCGCTCGGCGCCTTCCTGCATCAGCAGACGGACGCGGCCCTCCCATATCTCGACGCCACGCTCTCGGTCTTCTCGCTTGTGGCCCAGTGGATGATGACGCGCAAGATCCTGGAGAACTGGGCACTCTGGATCGCGCTGGACGTGGTGTATGTCTGGATGTTTGTGGCCCTCAAGTCGCTCCCGTTCACGGCCTTCCAGTACGGCGTCTTTCTCTTGCTCGCCGTCCTTGGACTTCGGGACTGGAGGCGCTCGTACCTCATGCGACCCGCGACGGCAGTCGCGTGAGTGACGCACGTCGTGCCGTCGCCGCCGCCTGATCGGACGCACACGTCCGGACCGCGCATGTCCTCCCCCTCGCCCGTTCACATGGCCCGTGTGGTGGTCACGGGGAGCGAAAGCACGGGAAAGACGACGCTCGCCACAGAGGTGGCGGCGGCGCTCGGGACGCAGTGGGTGGCCGAGTTCGCGCGAGGCTACGCCCGCCAGGCGCAACACGACCTGACGGCGGCGGACGTGGAGCCCATTGCACGCGGGCAACGCGCGGCTGAGGAGTTGGCGATCGCCGCCTGGCACGACGCCTTCGACGGGACGGCGTCGCCCCCACCCTTGATCCTCGACACGGATCTCGTGAGCACCACGGTGTACGCCGAGCACTATTACGGTCACTGTCCTCCGTGGATCCTCGCAGAGGCGCGCGCACGACTCGGCGACCTGTATCTGCTGTGTGAGCCGGATCTCCCCTGGGAAGCCGACGGCGTGCGAGACCGGCCGGCGGAGCGGCACGAGTTGCATATCGCGTTCCGCGCCCGGCTTCGCGAGTTCGGCGCTCGGGTCGCACCGGTCTCGGGGAGCGGGCCGGCTCGACTCGGCACGGCGCTGGCGGCGGTGCGCATGGCGCGGGCCCTGCTCGACGGGTCGTCGCGCGCCTAACGGGAGCGCGGCGGGCAGCGGGGAGACGTGCACATGCGGGCGGGCGCGACAGGCCGCGCGTTACTCTATCGCGTGGGCATTGCGGTGGAACTCACCGCTCGCAGTTCACGCGGCGGCGCTCACGCGGCGGCGCTCACGCGGCGGCGCTCACGTAGAGTGGTATTTCGCCTGCAGCCACGTCATGGCGGCGTCGGAGGTCGTTGGGGGGACCTCGTGCCCTCCCGTGAACTCCTGGTAGTCGACCGAATAGCCCCGGTTCCTGAGCCTTGCGACGATCGGTCGGCTGGCGACGTCGATCGGGAGGACGGTGTCCTGGAGTCCGTGCGACTCGAAGATCTGCGGCTTCCCGCGTACGGTGGAGTCGGTCAGGAAGCCGGGCGAGTAGGCGATCAGCTGGCTGAACAGGTCGCCGTTGGCGACGCCGAGGGAGAGTGCGTACGAGGCGCCGTCAGAGAAGCCCGCCAGTGCCATGTGCTGCGGATCGATGGCGCAGACGGAGAAGACGTAGGTGAGGGCCTGGTCCAGGAATGCGACGTCTGGACCAAACTCTCCGAAGCGGCGGTCCCACGAGGAGGCGCGCGAGTCCGGGGCCAGCATGACGAAGTTGTTGGCGTTCGCCCGGTCGCCGTAGGAGCCGAACCAGTTGGACGCGGTCCCTCCAGCGCCGTGCAGGAGCACCACGAGCGGGAGCGGCGTGCCGGGGTCGTAGCCGACCGGCACGTAGAGCAACCCGTCGCGCCCCGACGCCAGTCCCAGCGGATGCTGTCCCGGCGCCAGCGACGATATCGGTGGCGTGACGCGTGCCTTGAGGTGCTCGGAGCCATCGCCGGTCGCCCCGGCCGAGTCTTTGCAGCTGGCGATTACGGCGACCGACGCCCCAGCGGCGGCGAGGAATGTCCGGCGATTCATGCGACGCACATCGGGCGGCACATCGGGCGGCACATCGGCGAGCACCTCATCGGTCGAACGTCCGGGGCATGGGGTAACACTGGGCGAGGTGGCGGGAGGTGCGCGACGCGGCTGATGCGCGCGGCTGCTCCCCGCGCGACGCGTCAGACCGCACCGTACATGCTTGCTCCGCACCGTCGCCCTGTCGAGGGCGTCGGGACGAGTGAGAGTCTTGCGTGACGAATCGCCAGCGAATCGAGGCGAGAAGCGGGCGGGACACGTGCGAGCGTGAACGGCGGGCACGATCGCGTCTCAACTGCGGACGCCGGAAGGTGCACGCCACGATCGACGACGCCCTCGCGGTTTAGGCCGCGATCGACTCCGTGGCGTCTCGACCACCCCCCGTTCCTCGGTACCAGTACGCCACTCCCAGCAGGAAGGCGCCGGCCAGCAGGTACCCGCCCACCCGCCAGCCGATCGAGAGCGACGACGTCTCGACCATCGCCTTGATCGCGGCGAAGACGGAGAGTGCCAATCCCAGCTGCCGAAGCAGCGGGATCGAACGCCACCGTCCGATCCCGATAGCGAGGATTCCCGTGACGGCGTAGTAGGCGACGAGCAGGAAGGTAGAGACGTCGAACGAAACGGCGTGCGAAAGTTCGACGTGGATCCAGAGGAAAGTCAGCAGGGCCCCGAGGATGCGCACGACGGTGCGCGGCAGCGTCGTCACGACCTCACCTGTCGTGCCCAGCCGCGAGGCATTCCATGAGAAGATGAGCCACGCCGCGCAGATCGCCGCGGCGGCGGCCGACGCCGGCGTGAGGAACGGGTCGTTCAGCCACTGCGCTCGCGCATCGAGCTTGACGAAGGCGATCACGGCACCCGCCGCCAGCCAGAGCAAGACGGCCACGCCGGCGCCGCGCAGCTCGAACCGTCGCATGACGATCGAGGCGATCGCGCCATACGCTGCCAGCGCAATCGCCGAGTTCACTCCACCGTCGAAATGCAGCACGACGGCGAAGCCGCCGACAGCTGCAGCGGCGAAGGCGTGCCACTGTCGCCCGCCATCGCGATTAGCGACGGCCGCTATCACGCTGCCGATCGCCCACAGGAGGGCGATCGCCACGCCGGTCGGCGATGAGACGTCGGAGAGCGTGATCAGCGCCGCCAGCAACGCGGAGAACGGAATGACGAGTGACGTGGCCAGGCGCACGATGCGTTCGCTCGTGCCGCCCGTCCCGATGAGGAAGCCGCTCACGGTCGCCAGCGCCGCCAGCGCGTAGCGGATCCCGTCCACCGAGTCGCGGTGGTGCATCGCGCCCAGCGTACCAACTGCGGCAAGCAGCCCGGTCACCGCCAGCCGCTCGCGCGGCTTTCCCTGCACGAGGATGAGCGACAGCCACGCCGCCGCCACCGCGAAGATTCCGGGAGCGCCGGCGCGCGCCCATGCGTCGGATTCCGAGAGCTGTCCGCTGGCCGCCGCGGTGTAGGCCAGGACCCCGAGGCCGAGCACGAACGGCGTCTTGCTCCAGGCGCGATCGCGCATCGCGCGCATCCCCGCCCCGAGCACGATGGCGCCGTACAGGAGGAGGATCACCGCGTCGCCGGTTTCCGACGACGTCACGAACGGGGCCAGCAGCGCACCGCCGAAGCCGACGTTGAACAGCGACTGGTCCTCGTCGCGCAGCGCCAGCAGGGCCAACGCGGCCGACGCGGAGGCACCGACGCCTAACGCCAAAACGTTGGGGACCAGCTGCAAGAGTGGGCCCGCTCCCCAGCAGACGACGTGCACGATGGCCAGGGCGAGGGCCAGGAGGACGCTCCCGAACCGGGGCGAGTCGCCCCGCCGCACGCGCCACCCGATCGTCCCGACCGCTGCGGCCAGTAGCGCCCCGAGCGCCACCCGAAGCTCCGGACCGATGACCCCGTTCTTGATCGCCCACCCGATGAACACCCCCACGCCCATGAGGATGGTGAAGGCGGCGAGGGCGAGCGTCCCGTAGCGCCCGATCAGCGCTTCCAGGTTCTGCCGCCGGAAGGGCGACGGCGCAGGCGCGCGCGCCACGCCTGGCCGAGCGCTCCACGCTCCCCCACTCGCGCGATTCGACGAAGCCGTCGCCGACGCGAGACGCCTCAGCTCCTCCGAGATGAACGGCGCGCCGCGACCACCCTCCGCTGCGCGTGCGTCCGGCTCCGCCGACGTCGTCGCGGCTGCCAAGTCCGAGGAAGCGGTGCCGTCGACGGCGTCGACTCGTGTCGTCGCGTCGGTGAGTCCTGTTCGAGGCGGCGCCGACGCGAATGCCTCGTCGACCCGGGATGATCCGCGCGCCTCTCGAGGACGCTCCGCCCGTACGTCCGAGCGAACTTCCGAGCGAACTTCCGAGCGAACTTCCGAACGAACTTCCGAACGAACTTCCGAACGAACTTCCGAACGAAGCGCGACGAGTTCCTTCGTCAGTCGAGCGACCGCGAGTTCGAGACTATCCAGGCGCGAAGAGTCGGACATGCGGGAAAAGTGCGCAGAAGACGAGAAGACGGGAAGACGAGAGCCATGCAGTTCTCTCGTATTCCCGTCTTCTCGTCTTCTCGTCTTCTCGTCTTCTGTAATCTAGTATCTGTAGTGATCCGCCTTGTACGGCCCCTCGACCGGCACGCCGATGTACGCGGCCTGCTCCGTCGAGAGGGCGGTCAGCTTGGCGCCGAGCTTGTCCAGGTGCAACCGCGCCACCTTTTCATCGAGGTGCTTCGGAAGGACGTAGACCTTCTTCTCGTAGCGAGCCGTGTTGCCGAAGAGCTCGAGCTGCGCGATCACCTGGTTCGAGAACGACGCCGACATCACGAAGCTCGGATGTCCGGTAGCGCAGCCGAGGTTGAGCAGGCGCCCTTCGGCGAGCACCAGGACGCTGTGCCCGTCCGGGAAGACAAATTCGTCGAACTGCGGCTTGATGTTGATGCGCGTGATCCCGTGCTTCTTGAGCCCGGCCATGTCGATCTCATTGTCGAAGTGGCCGATGTTGCCGACGATGGCCTTGTCCTTCATC
>JBDTUA010000351.1:0-5851 GCA_040007995.1 Gemmatimonadota bacterium
GGCGGCCTCGGGCTCCATGTCGCTCGTGAACGACTGGATGACCGTCCCCTTGGCGTCCATGAAGTCGAGCGTGACCTTCTGGTTAGGCGTCTTGAGGTTGTAGTAGACCACGGCCCCCGACGCCGGGTTGGCTCCAACCTGCGAGCCCCCGCGTCCGCCGCCTCCACCAAAGCCGCCGCTCCACTGCGTGCGATAGGCGTCGACCGGCTTGAACAGGTGCGCCGGCTGCTCGGCGATCGCCGGCGTGTACTGCCGGAGCGCCGAGATGTCGTCCATGACCCAGAACGACCGCCCGTGCGTGGCGAGGATCACGTCGTTGTCCCGGATCGTCAGGTCGTGCACCGGCACGAGCGGGAGGTTCTTCTGCAGCCACTGCCAGTCCCGTCCATCATCGAACGAGACATAGACCCCGCGTTCCGTGCCGGCGAAGAGCAGTCCGCGCCGCACCGGATCTTCGCGGATCGTGCGGGCGAAGTGGTCCGGCTTGATCCCATTGATGATCTTCGTCCAGCTCTTGCCGTAGTCGGTCGTCCTGTAGAGGAGCGGCTGGTCGTCGCCTAACGCGTAGCGATTGGCGGCGACGTAGGCGGTCCCCGCCGCGTAGCGCGACGGCTCGATGATCGAGATGCGCGTGAAGTCGCCGATGTCGGGCGGCGTCACGTTCTGCCAGGTGACGGCGTTGTTGCGGGAGATCCAGATCAACCCGTCGTCCGTCCCTGCCCAGAGAAGTCCCGGGGTGACCGGTGACTCGTCGAAGGCGAAGACGACGCCGTAAGTCTCCACTCCGGTCTGGTCCTTGGTGATCGGGCCGCCGGACGGCCCCATCGTCTTCGGGTCGCGGCGTGCCAGTTCGGGCGAGACGGCGGTCCAGCTCTCTCCTTCGTTCGTGGAGCGAAAGAGCTGCGAACCACCGGCATAGAGCACGTTGGGGTTGTGGCGTGAGAAGACGATCGGGAAGGTCCAGTTGAAGCGGACCTTGATGTCTTCCGACGAGTGCCCCATCGGATTGCGCGGGTAGACCGTCACGTCGCGCGTGAAGCCCGTCTCGCGATCGCGCCGATCGAGGTTTCCACCGTAGCAGCCGGCGAAGGTGATGTTCGGCTTCGTCGGATGAACGGCGATGTACCCCGATTCGCAGCCGCCGGCCTGATACCAGTCGGCGATCTCGATCGAGCCAGGGGAGCGCGACGGTCCGCAGAGCGTCGAGTTGTCCTGCTGCGCCCCGCAGATTTTGTACGGCCACTCCGGCGTCGTCGTGACGTGGTAGAACTGCGCGGTCGGGAATTCCTGCGCCGTCCACGCGCGCCCGCCGGTGAAGCTCACGTTCGCCCCGCCGTCGTTGGCCTGCACCATGCGCTGGTTGTCGTTCGGGGCGATCCACAAGTCGTGGTTGTCGCCATGCGGCGGATTGATCGAGGTCGGGAAGGTCTTCCCGCCGTCGTTGGAGCGGAAGAAGCCGACGTTGAGGCCGTAGACGATGTTGGTGTCTGCCGGGTCGGCGTAGATCTGCGAGTAGTACCAGGCGCGCTGGCGCAGCTTGCGGTCGCGGTTGATCAGCGTCCAGGTGGCGCCGGCGTCATTCGACTTGTAGACCCCGCCCGAGTCGTGCTCGATCAGCGCCCAAACCATCGACGGCTTCACGGGCGACACTGCCAACCCGATCTTGCCGATGTTCCCCTGCGGGAGCCCCTTCGCCGTCTTGTTCAGGTTGACCCAGCTCTTCCCGCCGTCGGTCGTCTTGAAGATGCCGGAATTGACCCCGCCCGACGACATCCCCCACGGAGCGCGCCACGCCTGCCAGGCCGCCGCGTAGAGCACCTCGGGGTTTGTCACATCCATGGCGATATCCACCACGCCGGTCGAATCGTTGACGTAGAGGACCTTGCTGAAGGTCTTGCCGCCATCGACCGTCTTGTACACGCCGCGCGCCTCGGTCGCCTTGAAGACGTCGCCCATCACGCCGAAATAGGCGACGTCGGGATTGGTCGGGTGAATCCGGATCGTGGAGAAGTACTCGTTCTTGAAGCCGAGCAGCTTCCAGGTCTTGCCAGCGTCAGTCGTCTTCCAGAGGCCGTCTCCGCTCGAGACGTTGCCGCGGATGTCAGTCTCGCCGCCGCCGACCCAGACAACGTCCGGGTTCTGCGGATCCACCGCTATGGCGCCGACGGTCCCGCCGAAATAGCGATCAGTCACGGGCAGCCAGCTCATCCCACCGTCGGTGGTCTTGAAGACGCCGCCCCCCGCCGTTCCCATCCAGTACTCGAGGGGGCGCTGCGCCGAACCGGCGACCGCCACCGAGCGACCGCCGCGCGTCGGCCCGATATCGCGCCACTTGAGCGCGTTGAAGAGCGAGCTGTCGACCACCATGGGGGCGGTGGGCGCGGGCTGCGGCGCAGTCGCCCGCACACCGGCCGGGCGGGTGGTCTGCGCGCTGGCCCACGACATCGGAACCGCGGCAATCAGGAGGGCGAGCGTAGACAGCCGCCATCGAACGGAAGTGGAAGACGCTTCGACGTATCTGGTCATCAGATCCTGGGGTGTGGGGAGAGGACTGCCACGGATGCTATCGGGTCTACTTCATCTACGCAGGGACGGGGGGAGGGTGTTGCACAACCGCATCGCACTTTCCCCGTCGAGATCGCCATGGTACTCATTCCGATGATTGCTCTCGCGCCCGCTTTGCGCAAAGTGACGTGCACCCGTACTCCATCTCACTGTACCTCAATCCGGAGCTGTCATGAACCGCCTAGCTCGCCGCGCGACGATGCTCGCCGCCCTCGCCGCCCTCGTCCCCGCACTCGCCGTCCAGGCGCAGGGAGGGTCCACGACCTCGCTGTTCAAGGTCGGATACATGGATATCGGCCCCACGATCGGGCTAGGCGGGATTGGCGACGCCGGCATTGCCTTCGGCGGGCGCTTCGAACGAGGGATCAAGGCGCTCCCCGACCTCGCCAACGGCGTCCTCGGGATCGAACTCAGCGCCGACATCTGGAGCTACAACAACCCCTACACCGGCGGCACCTACGACTTCCGCTACACCAACATCGGCGTGACGGCGAACTATCACTTCGAGGTCAAGAGCAGCCCCAAGTTCGACCCCTTCTTCGGCTTGGGCCTCGGCAACAGCAGCGTGAGCACCGACGCCATCGGTAGCTACTCCAGCGGGCTCTATTTCATCGGGCGCGCCGGGGTGCGCTACTTCGCCAAGCCGCGGCTGGCGCTCTATGCCGACGCGGGCGCTGGCGCATCCACGCTGAACGTCGGCGTGACGTTCGGCATCGGGAGCGGCAAGTAGGGGGTGCGGGGCCCGGTGCTGTATCGCGCCGGGCCCCGTATGGCGCCGTCGACCCTCGACGGGCGGCGCTACTTCGCCGGCTTCGGCAGGTACGTCTCCCGCTCCTCCCGATATCGCTTCGCTCGCGCCGACTCACCTAACGAGTCGTAGGCGATCGAGAGATCCAGGCGCGCGGCCTGCAGGAAGCTGACGTCGGGGCTGGCGACCTTCGCCACGATCGCGTACCCACGCTCGGTCTCCGGCACCGCGTCCTTGAAGCGCCCGCTGCGCAGCAGGCAGCGCCCCAGCTTGATGTAGCCGATGCCGGTGTTCAGGTGCTCGGGCCCCTGCGTGGCGATGTAGGTCGCCAGCGCGTCGCGATAGAGCGGCTCCGCCTTTGAATAGTCCTTCCGATACAGATATGTGTCGGCGAGGTTTCCGGTCGCGACGCCAGTGCGATAGTTCCGCCCGGGATAGGCTTTCGTGTAGATGTCGAGCACCCGCCGGAAGGCGATCTCCGCGTCGTCATATCGATTCTCGCGGACCCCCAGGCTCCCCAGCTCGTTCAACGTGTTGGCGACGTTGGGATGGTTCGGGCCGAAGACTCGCTACCGGATCGCCAGCGATCGCTCGAACGCCGCCTTCGCCTCGGGAAAGCGGTTCTGCAGCAGCAGCGCGCGGCCGAGGTAGACGAGATTCCCGGCCGTGCGATAGTGATCCTCGCCGTGAAAGGCGATCGTGCGGGCGAGGGCGTCGCGAAAATAGCGCTCCGCCTCGGGATAGTTGCCGCGTTCCTGCTCCGTCGCCCCGAGGTTCATCAAGTCCTCGGCGACGCGCGGATGTTTGTCGCCGAAGAGGCGACGCGTCATCGCCAGCACCTCGAGATTCAGCGAATCGGCGACGTCGTAGTTGCCGGCGTAGAAGTGGGCGCTCGCCTGTTCCCCGATCGCGTCGAGCAGCTCGGTCGTCTCGTCCTTGCGCGCGCGCAGCGTGCCGACGACCGAGTCGAGCTGCGCGATCGCGCGCTCGTGCTCTCCGCGTTCGGTGAACGAGCGCCCCAGCGCGACCCGCGCGTCGGCGAGCGCGAGCGCCTGATCGTTCGAGCGACTCAAGGCCGAGATTCCGGCGCGCAGGAGCGACTCGGCGTCATCGTAGCGGGCCTGGTCGGTGCGCAGGTCGCCCAAGGCGACGGCGGCGCGCGCCTCCTCCACACTCCCCGCGCCGGCAATGCGCCGCCACTGCGCCATCCCCATCCCGAGCAGCGAGTCGGCGCGGCCGAAGTCCCCTAACTGCCGATAGATTCCGCCCAGCGTCTCATAGAGATCGGCCTGCACCGCCGGCTCCTTGTCGAGCGTGCGGGCCTCTGCGACGCCCGCGGCGAGCAGCGTGACCACGCGCAGCGACTCCGCCGGCCCCGCCCCCTCCTCTCCTCCCTCGAAGAGGCGGGTGGTAAAGCGCTGGATGCGCTGCGCCCGCACCGACTCCAGCAAGGCGCGATCGCGCGCCTGCGCCAGCCGCACCGTGTAGAACGTCACCAGCGCCATCGCCGCGAGCAGGACGGCGCCAGCCGCCGACACCGCGCGTCGGTTGCGCCTGACAAAGGTCGTGGCGCGATAGCGCAGCGTGTCGGCGTGTGCGTCGAGCGGCTCGCGGGCGAGAAAGTGGTCGAGATCGCGCAGTAACGCATCGACCGAGCGATATCGCCGTACGGGGTCGGCGTGCATCGCCGTCAGGCACAACACGTCGAGATCGTCCCACTCGGCGCGACTCAGTATCGCCGTCGCTCGGGGGGCGCGCATGGAGGGGCGCGGCGCATCGCCGGCCACGATCAGCGCCTCCGCCTCGCCGGGGGTGCGATCCGACAGGTCGAACGGGAGCACATCGGCCACCAGTTCGTACAGCATCACTCCGAGCGAGTAGACGTCGGCCTGGATCCCGACCGACTCGCCGCGCACTTGCTCGGGCGCGGCGTACGCCGGGGTCATCAGGCGCATTCCGGTGCGGGTGACCTCGGCGGGTCCATCGAGACGATCGAGCTGCTTGGCGATCCCGAAGTCGAGGAGCTTGACCGTGCCGTCCTCGCGCACGAGGACGTTTGATGGCTTGAGGTCGCGATGCACCACGAGCAGCTGGTGCGCGTGCAGCACCGCCTCGCAGACGTCGCGCATGAGCTGCAACCGGTCGCGAATCGGGAGGACGAGGCGCCGGCAGTAGTCGCCGAGCGATTCTCCCTCGACGTATTCCATCGCGATCCACGGCGTCCCGTCGTCCAGCGTCCCGGCGTCGAACAGGCGGGCGATCGAGGGGTGGTTGAGCTGCGCCAGCGTGCGCTGCTCGAGCACGAAACGTTCGCGCCGCGCGGGCGAGAGCCAGGCGTCGCGCAAGAGCTTGATCGCGGCCACGCTCGAGAGGTCGCGCCGCTCGGCGAGGTACACGATCCCCATCCCCCCCTCGCCGAGCACGCGCGTGAGATGATACGGGCCAAAGGCGTCGGTCGGGATCGGGATAACACGGGCGTCGGAGAGAAGCGCCTGTGCAACGCGGGCCACGTCTCCGTCGAGCAGCGTCGCTCCGGCC
>JBDTUA010000352.1:0-5832 GCA_040007995.1 Gemmatimonadota bacterium
GTACAACAAGGCGCTCTGGGAGCAGTCTGGGCACTGGGGGAAGTACCGCGAGAACATGTTCCTCGTGCTCAACACGGAAACGGAAGAGCACGACATGTCGCTCAAGCCGATGAACTGCCCGTCGCACTACCTGCTCTTCAACAGCAAGAAGCATTCGTATCGCGAACTGCCGTTGCGCTACAACACGTACGACGTCCTCCACCGCAACGAGCTGACGGGAGCCCTGTCGGGTTTGACGCGTGTGCGCCAGTTCCAGCAGGACGACTGCCACATCTTCCTGATGGAGTCGCAGATCGCCGAGGAGGTGCATCGCCTGATGCAGTTCATCCTCGGCTACTACCAGACGTTCGGCCTCACGGCCACGGTGAAGTTCGCGACCCGACCGGAGACGCGGATCGGTACGGATGACATGTGGGATCGCGCCGAGGGGGCGCTGCAGTCGGCGCTCGACGCGACGGGGATGCCGTACGCGCTC
Source organism: Gemmatimonadota bacterium (assembly GCA_040007995.1). GTDB lineage: Bacteria > Gemmatimonadota > Gemmatimonadetes > Gemmatimonadales > Gemmatimonadaceae > SCN-70-22. Next base: position 476 of record JBDTUA010000352.1, read on the forward strand.
AAGCCGGGCGATGGCGCCTTCTACGGTCCCAAGATCGACTTCGACGTCACCGACTCGTTAGGGCGCGCCTGGCAGCTGGGGACGATCCAGCTCGACTACGCCGCTCCCGAGCGCTTTGACATGAACTACACGGGGGAAGACAACACGACTCACCGTCCGGTCGTCATCCATCGCGCGGTGAGTGGGTCGTTCGAGCGCTTCATGGCGATCCTGATCGAGCACTTCGCCGGTGCCTTCCCGGTCTGGCTGGCGCCGGAGCAGGTGCGCATCCTCCCGATCACCGACGACCTCGCCCCGCAGGCGGCCGCGGTGACGACAACGCTTCGTGCCGCAGGCATCCGCGCGACCATGGACGCACATAACGACACGCTCAACTATCGCATTCGCGACGCCGAGATGCACAAGATTCCGTACATGGCGGTGCTCGGGAAACGCGAGGCGGAGCAGGGAACGCTCGCCGTGCGCGCGCGCGGGGAGGGGAAGAAGCAGGACATCCTGACCATCGATGCATTCGTCGCCCGTGTCACGGAGCAGATCCGCACGCGCGCGCTCGACCTCGCCTGATCGCGTGTCCTCGCACCGGCGTGTCACGCGCCGGCGCTCGATGGCGTCCCCGCTCTCCCTCGCGATGCAGACGGATCGTTGCGGCATCAGGCAGGCGACATGACCGACTCGCACGGCTCGCTGCAGCGCGTGCTCGGTGTCGGGTTCGGCGTCGCGGTCATCGTCGGGGGGGCGGTCGGTGTGGGGATCCTGCGCACCCCGGGCGCGATCGCCGGCATGCTGCAGCAGCCGAGGCTTATCCTGTTCGCCTGGGGGCTCGGCGGTGCGTACGCGCTCCTGCAAGCCAACAACCTGGCCGAACTCGCCACCGCCGTGCCCAACTCCGGGGGACCGTACGTCTTTGCGCGCCGGGCGCTCGGTCCGTACGGTGGCTTCGTCGTCGGGTGGGCCGACTGGCTCTCCCTCGTGGTCGCGATGGCGTACCTCCCGCTGGCATTCGGCGACTTCTCCGCCCGGCTCGTCCCGTCGCTGGCCGGCTGGGAATCCGCGGTAGCGGTCGCCGCCCTCGCGATCGTGCTGGCGTTGCAGCTGCACGGCGTTCGGACCGGGAGCACGCTGCAGGAGTTGGTCGCCATCCTGAAGGGGGCGGCGCTGGTGGGCTTCGTGGCGTTGTGCCTGACGGCGGCCCCCGCTTCCCCCGTCGCTTCGGCCGGTCCCGTCCTCTTCACACGGGCGCCGGGCATCATCGCCTTCGCCGGTGCGCTGCAGCTGATCATCGGCGCCTACGGCGGATGGTATGCCGCGGCGTTCTTCGGCGGGGAGCAACGGGACGCCGCGCGGGGAATCCCGCGGGCGCTCATCATCGGCGTCGTGGTCATGACGACGCTGTATCTCGCGATGAACGTGGCATACCTGCGCATCCTGCCGATGCCGGAGTTCGTCGCGAGTACCCTTCCCGCTGCGAGTGCGGTGCAGCGGCTCGTTGGGGGGAGTGGAGACCGGGCCGTGACCGCGCTCTCAATGCTGCTCCTGCTCGGGATCATCAATGCGATCATCATGATCGCCCCGCGGGCCCTCTTCGCGCTCGCTCGCGACGGACTCTTCCTGCGGCGGGCGTCCGAAGTGAACGCGGGAGGGACCCCCGCGATCGCGACGCTTGCGACGGTGGCGATCGCCTTCGCGCTCGCCGTGACGGGAACGTTCGAGCGCCTCTTCGCCCTGACCGCATTCCTTATCATCGTCGTCGACGCGACCAATAATGTCAGCCTGCTCGTGCTGCGTCGGCGTGAGCCGATGCTCGCCCGACCCTATCGCGCCCTCGGCGCCCCGGCGTCGACCATCGTCTCGTTGCTGGCGGCGCTCGCGCTGCTCGGCGGATTCGTCGCGAGCGATCCGCGCACCGCTGCGATGGCTATGGTCTTCATCGCGTGCAGCTACCCGCTCTTCCGCGTCGCGACACGAGGCGCGCGCGCGACGGCCGTCCCCTGACCTCCCTTCCTCCAGACATCCCCATGTCCGTCGTCAACCTGGCCGACAAGTTTTCCCGAATCGACGATTACTGGCATCCGCGCATCGTCGGAGCGCTCAACGGACAGCACGTGAAGGTGGCGAAGCTGCTCGGACCGTTCGACTGGCACTTCCACGCCGGCGAGGATGAACTGTTTCTCGTGATGCGCGGGACGCTGCGCATGGAGTTGCGCGACCGAACGGTGCTGATCGCGCCGGGCGAGTTCTTCATCGTGCCGCGAGGCGTCGAGCATCGGCCGGTCGCCGATGAGGAGGTGCACGTCGTCCTCTTTGAGCCGGCGGACACGCTGCATACCGGCAACGTCGTGACCGAGAAGACCCGCACGAAGCTGGAGTGGATCTGATCGGCGAAACGTTCGGAACCCACCTTCTGGCTTTTTCGGGTGTCGAACCACCACGAGCGACCCCTCACTCATTCATGACCGGATGAAAGCCGACCCCTCGAATCGACGTGCGACGATCCTGGCGCTGATCGCCGCGATCTCCACCGCCGGCTGCCTGACGACGAAGCTCAAGCTGACGCCGGACGACTCACCAGTCGTCCTGTCGCGGCAGCTCATCACCGCGCCCGATCCTGGAACGCATGGCACTTTTGTCGTGCGCACGCTCTACTACGGGAGCGGCACGGACAAGCGCCGACCGGAGTTTCGTGATTCGGTGACGATGAAGACCGCCACCGTCGACGGCAGCAAGCTGGCCGCTCCCCCCAATCCCGAGCAGGGAAAGATCCGCAAGAAGTACTGGGGCTTCGACTTCACCAAGCTCCCGGTCAATGGGCGTGTGTGGTATCCAGATGGTGCCGGGCCGTTCCCGCTCGTGCTGATCGTGCATGGCAACCACAACATGGAAGAGTACTCCGATCCCGGGTATCGCTACCTCGGCGAACTCCTGGCATCGCGCGGTTTCATCCTGGCCTCGGTCGATGAGAACTTCCTCAACGGCTTCATGCGCGGCGAGAACGACGCTCGTGGGTGGATGCTGCTCAAGCACCTGCAGGTATGGCGGCAATTCAACGACTCGACCGGATCGCCGCTGCAAGGGAAGGTGGACATGTCGAACATCGCCCTGATGGGACACTCACGCGGGGGCGAGGCGGTGGCGGTCGCCGGAGCATTCAACCGCTTGTCTCGCTATCCCGACGATGCCTCGCTGAAGTTCGACTTCAACTTCCAGATCAAGTCGCTCGTCGCCATCGCGCCGGTCGACGGGCAATACCAGCCGGCGAACAAGCCGACGCCGATCACGAACTACAACTACTTCCTGATCCACGGCTCGCATGACGGCGACGTCTCGAGCTTCGCCGGGCTCGCGCAGTACGAGCGGCTCAAATTCACGGGCGACGCGTCGTGGTTCAAGTCGGCCATCTACGTCTACCGCGCCAACCACGGGCAGTGGAACACCGTGTGGGGGAGCCTCGATGGCGGCAAGCGCAGCGCGCGTTCGCTGGACGTTCGAGGGCTGATCTCGCAGGCCGACCAGCGCCGCTTCGCCGAGGTCTATATCACGGCCTTCCTCGAGGCGACGCTGCGCGGACGGACGGAGTACCTCCCGATGTTCCGCGATCACCGCGTCGCCGGTCACTGGCTGCCAAAGACGATGTACATCACCCGGTTCCAGGAAAGCAGCTTTCACGCGGCGGCGGACTACGAGGAGGATATCGACGTCACCAGCGGCAGCGTGCACGGCGTCACGCTCGCGGGCGACTCGCTGGCCACCTGGAAGGAGGCGGTGCTCCCCTATCGGGGACGCGGGAGCAATCAGGGGCACAACGCGGTCACGATCGGATGGAACAACCGCATCGCCGGCGATGACACGACCAAGCGCGGGATGCCGGCGTCGTACGGCTTGACGCTGACGGATTCGCTGCGCGACGCCTGGCGCGTCGACGGGGCGAGTTCCCTTGTCTTCTCGCTGGCGCCCACCGATGCGAAGCCGGGGCCGCGCTCGCCGGCCAAGGACAGCACGAAGACTGGTGACTCGACGGCCAGGGGGGCGACGCCTCCCAAGCCGAAAGCGAAGCCCAAACCACCCGCCAAGGCCGAGCGCGACACCGTCCCGATGGACCTCTCCGTGGAGGCGGTCGATGCGGCGGGGCGAGTGGCGCGCGTACCGCTCTCGTCGTACGGCGTCCCGCGGCGCCCGCTCGAAGCGTTCGTGTACCGGCGCGCCGGCCGCGACAAGGAGCGCTTCGCCAATACGTTCGAGTTCGTCCTGCAGACCTACACGATTCCACTCGCCGACTTCGCGCGGGCGACACCCGGCTTCGACCCGACGCACTTCGTGTCGGTCCACTGGCGCTTCGACCGGACGGAGGCGGGGACGATCCTGCTCGACAACATCGGCTTTGCCCGGCTGCCGTCGGTCTTCGCGGTGCCTGCCGCCGGGAGGACCCCATGAGGGAGTTTTCGATGATTGCCGCAATCGGCAGGGAAATGCGCCGGCGTCAGGGCTCGCGGGCGATCGGCATGGCGCTCGCGCTCACGGCAGTCCTGACCGTGACGCCGTGCCAGGCCTGGGCGCAGCGTGAGCGCTATGCGCCGCTCGTGCTGCAGCTCCCGGTGAGCGCCCGCACGCTCGCGATGGGTGGGCTGACGGCCGCCACGCAGGACGTGGACGCCGTCTTCGGCAATCCCGCGTTGGTCGGCGGCAACAACACCATGTCGCTGAGTGGCGGACGATATCCAGGCGGCGCGTCCACGGGACATCTCGCCACCGCCATGAATGTCGGCTCACTCGGCATCGGCGTTGGTGTCGCCATGCTCGACGCGCCGTCACTCACGTCCACCTTTCCGCTTCGGAGCCCGGTCCTTCTGGACGGCGGCGACCTCCCCGCCTCCAGTCTCGCCGCGACGGTCGCCGCCTCCTTCGCTTGGAAGGGAATGCGTTGGGGTGCTGCCGCGAAGTACGCCGAGGAGCGTGCCAGCCTCGTGCGTGGTGGTTCAGTCGCCGCCGACGTCGGCGTGTCGAAGGACATCCGCAACGGGAGCATCACCACGGGACTCATGCTCCAGAACCTCGGACGAGCGCTGTCGGGAGACGGCAGCGGACGCGATCTTCCCGCGAGAATTGCCCTTGGTGTGGGGCGCAGCGGCTACGGGCTCGGGAAATGGTTCGACCTGGGAGGGGCGGCGAACCTCGCGGTGCGCCGAGACGGTCGAGTCCTCCCCTCGGCCGGGGGCGAATTGACGTACGTCCCGATCGAAGGCGTCTCGTTCAGCCTGCGGGCGGGCGGCCGAACCCCAGAGCTGCGCGCCCAGCAACCGCTGACGGCCGGCTTGGGCCTCATGCTGGACCGCGTGTCGCTCGACTACGGGTGGGAAGACCTG